>JAFAXQ010000066.1 GCA_019240835.1 Ktedonobacteraceae bacterium | reverse complement strand
GCACCACCATAAGGGATGCCCACTACTGCACACTTCCATGTCATCCACATTGCGAGAGCTTTGACTTCATCGAGTGTCACTGCTGGGCTGTAACGGATACCTCCCTTGGCTGGCCCCCGACTTACGTTATGCTGCACACGATAGCCTATGAACGTTTTGATGTGTCCATTATCGAGGCGAACAGGAAAATTGACAATCAACTCACGCTTGGGTCGGCGGAGAATCTCTCGCATATCTTCAGAGAGACCAAGTTTTTCAGCGGCCAGCTCAAATTGCTGCACCGCCATATGATAGGGATTTACTTGAGCAGCCATCACCACATCGTGCATGTCTGCGTCTCCTTCTTTAAACGAACAGAGACAACAATCCTACGCTGGCTGTGTCTCGTCCAATTTTTTTCTCAACAATGTTTGTACCATGTCGGCCTTTGCCTGACCACGTGTCTGTTTCATAACTTGACCAACCAATGCCTGTAAGGCATTGGTCTTGCCTGCACGATAGTCATTCACGGCTTTAGTATTTTTAGCGATCACCTCCTCAATAATGTGTTCCAGCGTGCTCAGATCGCTGATTGGCGGCTTGATGCCCTTGCGTTCGACAATCGCCTCTGGCATTTCGCCGGAGGTGAAAGCCTCATCCGCTATCTCTTTGCCTTGCTTGCCAGTAATGCGCTCTTTATCGAGCAGATCGAGCAGGTTTGCTAGCGCAGCAGGAGAAAGGGGGCAGTCCTGCACAGCTATCGAGTGGGCATTGAGCAGGCGTACCACCTCACTCAAGATCCAATTGCTGGCAGCCTTGGCACGTGCTTTGCGCTCACTTCCCTGCGAGGCCGCCATAACGCGCTCGAAGTAGTCACCCAGGGCCTTGTCTTCAGTCATCACATTGGCGTCTTGCTCAGCAAGCCCATATTCGCTCTTGTAGCGTGTACGGCGGGCATCGGGTAATTCTGGCAACATCCTACGAATCTCTTCGATACGCTCACGGCTCAGCACTAATGGAGGCAAGTCAGGCTCTGGAAAGTAACGGTAGTCGTGAGCTTGTTCCTTGGAGCGTTGAGAGACGGTTATCCCCCTGTTCTCGACCCATCCACGTGTCTCTTGTTGTATCACCCCGCCGGAGCGAAGCACTTCTATTTGCCGTTGTGCCTCGTATTCAAGAGCACGCTCTACAGAGCGGAAGCTGTTCATATTTTTGATCTCGCTCTTCACTCCTAGCTTCTGTTGCCCACGAGGACGCACAGAGATATTTGCGTCACAACGCAGGCTTCCCTCTTCCATACGGCCAGAAGAGACGCCAAGGTACACCAGTATCTCGCGCAGCTTCTGCATATAGAACCGAGCTTCTTCGGGACTGCGCATATCTGGCTCACTCACAATCTCCATCAGCGGCGTGCCAGCTCGATTCACATCGATCAAGCTGTAGCCTTGACGATGCGTGAGACGGGCCGTGTCTTCCTCTAGATGAACGCGTGTAATACCAATATGACGCAACTGGCCGTGCAGGTCAATCGTGAGATAGCCATCATGGCTGAGGGGAACATCATATTGCGAGATTTGGTAGCCCTTCATCAGATCAGGATATGGATAGTTTTTACGATCAAATTTCGAGTAGGCAGGAATAGAGCAGTTGAGGGCTAGGGCTGTCATGATGGTATAGGTAACAGCCTCTTGGTTGATAACAGGGAGTACCCCTGGCATACCCATACAGGTAGGACATACATGAGTATTGGCAGCCTCATTCGCGTAGCCTGTGCTACAGCCGCAGAACATTTTGCTTTTCGTGAGCAGTTGCGCGTGAACCTCAAGACCGATCACAACTTCAAAATCAGTATCAACAGAGATAGATGTTGTTGCCATTATCTTCCACCTTAACAGGATTCATTACTCTTGCTTTAAGTTTAGTCCTTTTCTCCTTCCCCGTCAATGGGACAAAACATAGCAACTTTGCCGCAATCTACCCCCCAAATTTCCTATTTGAGAGGTTGCTTAAGGCTCTATAAGAGTGGCATTTTATTGTCTTTCCTTGTGCCTTCAGCGCTCGTAGGGTAAAGTGTTGCGTGTGTTATTGTCTTCCAGCACACACATGCCCACCACTTTATCCTCATGGCAGGCCGCTTGCAGAAACAATGTGAGCAGAAGCAGGACTTTTACATAACTCAGCGGGAAGCTTGGCGAGAGTTGGCTTTTTTAGGAAAATGCAGTATACTCTGTCTTAATATATGCTGGCAGCTACTGAGAATTACACAAGTGTGGATGCCCACGAGCGGACAGGAGAGCAAGCAGATATGTCTCTGATCAACATGGCCAAGCGAGAGATTAATTGTAAGATCGTTTACTACGGCATAGGTCTGTGTGGTAAGACCACCAACCTTCACTATATTCATCAAACTGTCAATCCACAGGATGTCGGCGATATGGTCTCTATTGATACAGAGACCGAGCGTACGCTGTACTTCGACTTACTTCCCCTCGAACTTGGTAAAGTCCACGGCTTTCAAATTCGTTTTCAACTTTACACGGTTCCTGGCCAGGTACTCTACCAGCAGACACGTATCTCTGTACTAAAAGGTGCCGATTGCGTCATCTTTGTTGCCGACTCGCAGGCCAGCAAATTGCAGGAGAATATCGAGTGCTGGAACGAGCTACAAGAGCAGCTTCGCCGTATGAACAAAGATGTGGCAAATTTTCCCCTGGTCATGCAGTGGAACAAGCGAGACCTGCAAGATGTCTTGGCTACTTCGGTGCTGGACAAATATCTTAACCCCTACCGTGCTCCCTGCTTTGAGGGTGTTGCAGTAACGGGCCAAGGGGTTATCGAGTGTCTACGCGTGGGTATCAATTCGACATTGCAGAAACTGGAGCGCATCTAATCCACTAGCGACGATCCGCAGCAGTGAGCAATGACAGCATCCTTCGCTAGAGTGCTTTCAGTAGCGTGTAATTCAACGCTGCCACTCTTCTTCATTTCAGCACTAGCATTCTATTGTCTGTTCACGGAATTTCATCTTATTTTTGATTGTTCACAACACGTTTTGTGTGTATAATAGTGCCACAACGATAGGATTTGCATAGTTTCCCTGCCATCAGCGGGTAACCATATTTTGCGTGGTATAGTAATACTAAACGTGTAGGCAGTGTAGTTTTCCTTCGTGCTGTCTACCTTTCTTGCGAGGGGATCGTATGGATACAATACGTGTTATCATCGTAGATGAGCAGCCGTTGTTCCGCCGGGGTATTCGTGCTACCCTGGAAGACATGGAAAACTGTATCGTTATTGGTGAATCAACTGATGTCACAGACATACTTGAGTTAGCACGCACAGGTAACCCGGATGTGGCCTTAATCGATGCCGGGCTGACCTCTTCAGACCCGCTTGAGATAGCTAGGCAAACGCGTCATCTCGTGCCACGCATGGCGATCATTATCCTCACGCCTTCCGAGGATGAAGAGCGTTTATTTCAATCCATTAAGGTTGGTGCGGCTGCCTACTATACCCGCAATGTCACTCCCGAAGAGCTTGTCGAGGCGGTTGGCAAGGTCAGCAATGGCGAGTACCTCATCAACGATGATGTGCTCTCTAAACCGCAGCTTGCTAGTCGCGTGCTCAAATCGTTCCGTGAGTTGAACGTAGAAGAGGAGGGTACCGAAACGAAAGATCTTTACTCGCCGCTCTCAACCCGTGAAGTAGAAATTCTGGACTATATAGCACGCGGCAACAGTAACAAGGAGATTGCTAAGTCGCTGAAGATTAGTGACCAGACTGTGAAGAACCATATTACCTCCATCCTTAAAAAACTGTCGGTCAATGATCGTACTGCAGCGGTAGTGCATGCATTACGCCACGGCTGGATCAAGATGCATCAAGACTAGGTGGGGGACTCATAGAAAGGAAGCCCGGTTCTGTGAAAGTGTATGGCCGTATGACGGTCTTTCCTATCATGCCGATTCGCATTAACCGTCTCTATGAACTGGCGTACAATCTATGGTGGAGTTGGCATCGTGAGGCTCGCGCACTCTATAGAAAGCTTGAGCCAGAGTTGTGGGAACAGGTCGGGCATAATCCCGTTCGTTTCCTTAGCGAAGTGCCCCCACAGTTGCTTGAAGAGGCTGCACAGAATACAGAGTATTTGCAGCACTACGACAGCATCATCAATGATTTCGATCACTATATGCATCCCAGTGTGGAGGATACATGGTTCCCCCACACCTATCCAGAGCATGTCACTGATACTATTGCTTACTTCTCAGCCGAGTTTGGGCTGCACGAGTCTCTGCCCATCTATTCTGGTGGTCTGGGTATTCTTTCGGGTGATCATTGTAAGGAGGCCAGCGACCTCGGACTGCCTTTTGTTGGTGTTGGCTTTCTCTATCCGCAGGGCTATTTTACTCAGCGTATCACCCGTGATGGTCTACAAGAAGCGTCCTACGATAAATTGCACTTTTCTGAGGCTCCGGCAGTACCCGCTCTCGGTCCAGATGGCAATGAAGTCATGATTAGCGTTGATCTGCCAGGAAGAGCTATCTATGCCAAAGTATGGAAGTTGCAGGTTGGCCGCGTACCTCTCTATTTGTTGGACACTGATATTGCTCCCAATGCCCCAGGGGATCGTGAACTCTCCGCTCGTCTTTATGCAGGAGATCACGAGATGCGTATTTCGCAGGAACTGGTGCTGGGCATCGGCGGTGTGCGTGCATTACGTGCGCTGGGCATCTCACCTACCTGCTGGCACATCAACGAAGGACATGCTGCTTTCTTCAACCTAGAGCGCTGCCGTGAACTGATTGCCTCCGGTCTCAGTTTTAATGAGGCACGGGAGGCCGTCTCAGCGAACACGCTCTTTACCACGCATACACCTGTGCCAGCAGGCAACGATACGTTCAATTATAATTTGATTGATAAGTACTTTTCTTCCTACTGGGGACAACTTGGCTTGGGCCGTGACCAATTCATGGCTGTGGCACGTGAGGAGCATGGCTGGGGTCCTACCTATGGTATGACCGTCCTTGCCCTCAAGCTATCGGGACAGCACAATGGTGTAAGTGCCCTTCACGGCCATGTTTCGCGCAAGATGTGGCAGTTCCTGTGGCCCGGTGTTGATGTAGATGAAGTTCCTATCGGTCACATCACCAACGGAGTGCATACCTTCTCATGGATTGCACCTGAGATGAATGAACTCTATGGCCGTTGTCTGGACAAGGACTGGGGAGCACACGTCGATGAGGTAGACTTCTGGAACCGTGTTGCGAATATTCCTGATGAAGAGCTATGGCGAGCACATATCCTGCGCAAGGAGGCACTGATCGCCTATGCGCGTCGCCATCTCAGACAGCAGCACCTGCGACTAGGGGAGGGTTCACTACAGATCAGCGAGTTCGACAAGATGCTCGATCCCGCTGCACTCATTATTGGCTTCGCACGTCGCTTCGCCACCTACAAGCGTGCTACACTCATCTTCCGCGATATTGAGCGTCTCAGTCGCATCGTCAATAATCCACAGCGACCTGTGCAGATCATCTTTGCTGGTAAGGCGCACCCCGCCGATGAAGCTGGTAAGGCGCTTATTGAGCAAGTCTATCGCATCTCGCGTAGCGATGCCTTCCGTGGTAAGATTGTGCTGCTGGAGAACTACAATATCGATATGGCTCGTTACCTCGTCTCCGGCACAGATCTCTGGCTTAACAACCCTATACGACCATATGAAGCAAGCGGCACGAGCGGACAGAAGGCAGCTCTCAACGGACAACCCAATTGCAGCATTCTCGACGGCTGGTGGGCCGAGGCATATAATGGTAAGAACGGTTGGGCTATTGGAGAGGAGCGGGAGTATCACGACCAGGATGCACAGGCCGAGGCAGATAGTCTCTCACTCTATCGCCTACTTGAGGAAGAAATCATTCCTACCTTTTTCGAGCGAGGAGCCGATGGTCTGCCACATCTCTGGTTGAGCTATATGCGGGAGGTTATTCGCACCTGTACGCCCACCTACGGCACACGCCGTATGGTTAAGGAGTATACCACTCGTTACTACGTTCCTGCAATGCAGCAGAGCCTCTATGTCGGTCAGAAACACTTTGAGCAGGCCCGCGCTCTTGCCTCTTGGAAGGAGCATGTGAGGCGGGGCTGGAATGATCTGACACTCTATGTTGATGGGCGGCGCGAAGGGCAACTTAGCCTTGGTGAGGGTATTGAGGTGCGTGCCTGGGTGCGTGCTGACCGGCTTAGGCCAGAAGACTTCAGTGTAGAACTCGTCTATGGAGAGGCAAGCAACGAGCAAGTCATTGGACAATACAGCATTCCTATGAATTATGTTAACCGCGAACTGGATGGTTCCTATCACTACCAAGTGCGTTTGAAACCTGAAAAGAGTGGCAGTTTCGCTTACAACGTCAGAGTGGTACCCACCCACAAAGGGTTAATCGGCAAGTACGAACTAGGACTGGTACGCTGGGCTTAGAGCCAGGCGATTTACAAGTCATCACTTGCCTTCTCGCGTCCCCGTAGGGGACGACGCTTTTTGTGTGGTGGTGGGCGCAACGCCCACCACCACATAAGTTTATGCGAGGCCGCAGGTCCACAATCCCTACTGTCAGGGTTTTTAAATCGCCTTGGGCAGAGATAGTTCCCTTGTCCTTGCTGAGATTTTATGATACACTGAGACTATTCATAAAGGACCGTCTTATGAAGGGGAAATGAGGATATATGGTGATGATTACTCCATCAGCTCCCACAACTACGAAGACCATTGATGTCTTCTGCCTCTATGCGCAGGAGGATGAGAAAATGTGCGCAGGTATAGTGAGACGTATACTCTCTTTGCAACGACGTGGTTACATCAATTCCTTGCATACCTACAAGGTCAATGTCGGCGAGAACGGAGAAGAGGTTGATCGATATATCGACAACGCCTCTATTATCCTATTGCTGATGAGCCCTGACTTTATCAAAACTGACTACTGCTATACGGAGCAGATGAAACGTATACTGGAGCGGTGGCACGCAGGGGAGACACGCGTATACTTGGTGTACCTACGCCCTGTTGCTATGAGCTTGCGAGGAACTCCTTTTTACAAATTTACATGCATGCCCTTTGTCATAGAGTCTCTTACCAATACCTGGCAGTGGGGAACGCGCCAAGGGGCATACTTTGCCGTGGCGGCAGGGCTACGCAGGGTTATCGAAGAGATGAAAAGGCAAGATGAGGAGGAGCAAGAAAGAGAAGAGGCATATACAGGCAAGTCACGGCCATGTTGGCTACCCTATGAGCGGAACCCATACTTTGTGGGTCGAGAGAAGATTCTCGCTCAACTGCATAGTGCATTCAAGGGTGAAAAGCACCCCATTTGGGCAAAGCTGGACAATATCCACTCGTTAACCGGACCTAGTGATTATGGTAAAACTCAGATCGCTGTTGAATACGCCCATCGCTACCGCAGCAAATACAGTGCTGTGCTATGGGCAAATGCTCATTCGCGTGAGTCGCTTGTTCGCGATTATACCTATATCGCCCGCGTTCTGGAACTGCCCGAGAGGGATGCACCCGATTACACAGTGATGATCTCAGCGGTTAAACAGTGGCTTGAAACCCATGAAGACTGGCTGCTCATCCTTGACGATACTCAGGAGCCTGAGAGAGTCCGTGACTTTCTTCCACTTGTGAGCAAAGGCTCTATTCTGATCACAACCACCTCAGATGCTCTGAGCACTCTGGCTCAGGGTATTGCTGTAAGTGAGATGGGAATTGAAGAGGGAGCTCTTCTGCTATTGCGACGAGCAGGCTTGCTGGCGCTAGACGCCCCCCTCGATAGTCTTCCCGCTCCTTCGATCAAAGAAGCTCAGGAACTGGTGTCTCTGCTCGCTGGACATCCCCTGGCACTCGACATGGCAGGAGCCTACATCACAGAAACAGGATGTAGCTTGGCAGAATACCGTAGGCATTATCATGTGCAGGAGAAGAAGCATTTTAAGAGGACGCATTCCCTTGAGTGCTCCCCTATACATCTGACCACGGTGCTCAACCTTGCCGAGCTTCCCTCTCCAGCGTTCGACATTTTGCGGCTGTGTTACGCTTTGCCCTCTGATGCTATCCCAACAGAAATTTGTCCACAGACAGATAGGACTCCTGGGTTGCGCACACTGTCAATGGAACCTGTCTTCACGCAGGAAGCGGTAGAGGTTCTCTACTGCTACGCGCTGCTGCGCCGTAGCGTTGCCGGGACTTTCTCTATCCCCACTATAGTTCGTAGCAGCGTGCAGCAAGATATAAATCCGAGTCGCTACAAGGCATGGGCAGAATTGACGATTTCTGCTGTCTATGCTATCTTCCCCGACCCGTTTAAGCGTATCTTCTGGCCTCTGTGCGACCGTTCTTTACACCTTTTGCATCCCTGTGTGGGACTGGTTAATCGCTACCAGGTGAGCACCATCTATGCACTCAACCTGTTTAGCCGAGCTGGACTATACTTGCGTGATCGCGGTGAGTATGCAGCATCCGAGCACCTCTACTGGGCTGGCTTCAACCTCTTGGAACAATCGTTTGGTCCCAACGACCATATTCTAATCGGGGGACTGCGCATTTTAGCTGATCTTTCCAAGCTGCAGGAACACTATGACGAGGCTGAAACTCTCTTGCAACGTGCGCTCACCATCTGTGAGAAAGAGCATGGAACAACAGTTCATGCCGATAATGCCTTGTTCCTTAATGATCTGGCAGGTGTCTATGAGGCACGAGGAGATCACGAGGGGGCAAAACAGCTTTATGAACACGCTCTTGCTATCAACGAGCAGGTGCTGGACCCCAAGCACCCCGACTTGGCAGGGAACCTACACTCCCTAGCAAAACTGTACATACAGATAGACCAGTATGAGCAAGCCTTACCTCTGTTGGAGCGTGCCTTCGCCATCTATCAACAGGTACTCCAGCCTCGTGATGTCAGGCTGGCATTCGTTACTACAGGGCTTGCACTCTGCTACGGCAAACTGGGCTGTGAGGACAAAATGCTGGCAATGCTGGACCGTGCCAATGACGCCCTCAAAGCAATCACTATTCCGGCTGAGCCAGACCTTGGCGTCAAATATACCAATATAGCCGCCTTCTATCTAGAGCAGGGAGATCAGGAGGCAGCTCAAGTGCTGCTTGAGCAAGGATTAATCCTCAACCAGGAGCGGCTTGGCCCCGACCACCCAGAAGTGGCCAGGACACTCAACAATCTTGCATCTCTCTACCGTAAGCTGGGCAAGGAGGGGTTGGCCTCGGAACTCTTCGAGCGTGCCCTCGCCATCGTAGAACGATACTCAGAAGATGGAGAAATCTCTACCAACGATATCAATCTCAACAAAGCATCTATCCTTAATAACATGGCCTGTTTCTACCGCGACCATGGTCATTTGAGCAGGGCAGAGCAGTGCTTCGAGCATGCTCTGGCGCTCTTTGAACAGGTGCTTGGACCGGAACATCCCAACGTGGCTGTTGTGCTGGTAAACTATGCCGAACTGCTCTGGCTACAACGACGCCGCCAGAATGAGGCGATGAGGCTGGAGGCACGTGCCCTGCAGATCAAAGCAAAGCACGAACAAGCCCCCATAGAGGGCCTATCACCAGATGTGTAGGGGCGTGATCAGTCATGCCCCTACGCACGCTCAAGGTTTTGCCAGAAAGTATGTATGCGTTCACGTAGTAGTGTGTGTGCTGGTGCGCGTAGGTAGGGGTCACTCTGCCACAGTTTAACGGCAGCCATACGGGCCTGTTCAATAAGTTGCGCATCGCTCAAATCCGCTATGCGCAGTTCCGGCATGCCACTCTGCCGCACGCCCAAGAAATCCCCTGGGCCGCGCAGTCGCAAGTCCTCTTCGGAAAGGCGAAAACCATCATTTGTCTCCTGGAAGACGCCGAGGCGCTCCTGTGCTTGTAGGCTAGCATCGGCACTCAAAACGTAGCAGAACGATTGGTAGTTGCCACGTCCAATGCGTCCACGAAACTGGTGGAGCTGAGCAAGACCAAAGCGGTCGGCGTCTTCGATCACCATCACTGTCGCATTCGGCACATCGATGCCCACTTCTATGACGGAGGTTGCGATAAGAACGTCGAGATCATGGTCGCGAAAGCGCCGCATGACTTGGTCCTTCTCTGTCGGCTTCATTGCTCCATGCAGTAAGCCCAGACGCAGATTGGGGAAAACTTCACGTTGCAGACGTTCATATTCGGAGGTGGCTGCCTTGGCCGCAATCGACTCGGACTCCTCAATCAAAGGGCAGATGATGAAAGCTTGGTGACCCTGCGCCACCTGGTGTATGATAGCAGTATAAGCCTCATTGCGCTGCGCTCCCGTACGCCAACGTGTGATAATTTTCTGACGACCAGGAGGAAGCTGGTCGATAATGGAGCTATCGAGGTCTCCGTAGAGTGTGAGTGCGAGGGTGCGCGGAATGGGTGTAGCGGTCATCACGAGCATATGTGGGTGATACCCTTTTTGGCGTAGAGCATCGCGTTGCTCTACACCGAAACGATGCTGTTCGTCAACGATAACCAACCCCAAGCGCTGAAAATTCACATCCTCTTGAATGAGAGCATGAGTTCCTATAGCCACACTTATCTCACCATTCTCCAGTGCCGTACGGCCCAGCATACGTTCGCGCTGGCGTAGACTACCCGTGAGCAGGATAGTGCGCATGCCGAATGGCTCCAACATTGCGCTAATGCTGCGTGCATGTTGCTCGGCTAAGAGTTCAGTGGGAGCCATAATCGCGCCCTGGTAGCCGTTGACTGCCGTCACAAACAGCGCTGCTGCTGCCACCGCCGTTTTGCCTGCGCCGACATCACCCTGCAATAGGCGACACATGGGCTTACTTTGAGCAAGATCACCCACTATTTCACAGATGACGCGCTGTTGTGCATCTGTAAAGCGGAATGCTAGTGTTGCCTCAAAGGGCTTGTCGCTTGCCATCATCGACCAGAGGGTCTGATTGAGCCTTGTCGGCTGATTACTCTCCTGCTGTGGCTGTCCTAGTGTGCTAGGTGGCTCGATAAAGATTTTAGCCAGATCAATATGCAATGCGTTGCCCTCTGCTACCTCGTATTGCCAGCGACTACGGCGCTCTTGCATGCCCAGTTGCAGCAGAAATAATTCGTCGAACGCGAGTCGCCTGCGCGCCTTCACAAGCATCTTCTCGTTCTCAGGATAGTGAATCTGCGCGATGGCCTCGGGCAGGGCTAAGAACTCGCCTTCTGCAACTACAGAAGCGGGGAGATGATCGCTAATCATCCTTGCATAGTGGTCTACGACCCATTTAGTAAAGCGGCGCAGCGCTTTGGGGTGTAAACCCTCCGTAAGTGGGTAGGTCGGAACTAGGCGTCCCGTGTTCAATAAATCCCCCTGTTCGGGCAGTTCATGGCTGCGCACAGAGAACTCAATCTTGTTACCGAAGCGCCGCTTTACTCCAGTCACGACAAGATAGGAGCCCTGAGCGGCCTTCAGTTGTTTCTGCAGATAAGGCTGATTGAACCAGCTTACACGCAGCTTGCCCGTCTCGTCAGAGATGATGGCGCTGGTGCGCGAGCGACCGCCACCAGTGCGCGTGGTCTCGACTTCCCAAATGAGGCCCATCGTAGTTGTTGTCTGTTCGAAAGGGATGTTCGCGATCTTCTCAAGTTTGCTGTAGTCGCGGTGTTCACGCGGAAAATAAAAGAGTAAGTCATGCACGGTACGAATACCCAGGTGACGTAGCTTTGCCGCCACTGTAGGCCCTACGCCGGGGATCGCCGTCACCTCTGCACTCAACACAGTGAGCACCGTGTGTCCCCGCGACACAGTAGCTTCTACGGAGACGCGATTTTGCACATGCTGCTGAGGAGCCTTTGGTTGAGCCGCAGAAGAGATGCTCTTATTTGCTTGCTTGCTGTCTAGCTCGTTCAGCACGGCAAGGGCAGCACGTAGACTGGAAGCGCGCTGCATCGGATCCTGTTGGTGATATCCTTCAAGATAGTGCGTAAAGCGATGGATAAGGTCTAAGCTTGCATTCCTGCAGACCGCGCTCGTTTCAGCAGCCCAACGCACAGCGAAAGCCTCCAGCCCTCCTGGCTTGATAGCCTGATCCTGATGCTGAGTACGCTGTTCGTGCTGTAACACTTTGCGCGCCCGCTCAATATATTGGACAAGTGTAGTGTCGTTCAGCATGACCCTCCGGTTCCTTGCATGTCTCCTTGCTTTCTGACTAGTAGTAGGTGCTACGGTGTTTATCAGGTGCTTTTACTATTGGCTCTTTGGCGTGAGCCGATGTTATTTAAGGGCTTTCTCCTTTATACATTTCTGAAACGCCTTTATTATCTTTGATGGGTTTCTCTGATACGGGTTCAGTTCATAGGCGTTGTCGCCTAAGTCGTATCTTGGAGAAAAGAAGAAGTGTTTTAGTAGGTCTAATCCTTCCTCACCTGCAGTGTAAGCGTAAAGCTTTATGAGCTGGATGTCTGGATACTGCTCACACCAGTACTTGAGAACGCTTTCTGCTAGTTCTCGAAAGTGTATCTTATGCTCTGGCCTGACGGTTGCTGATGCTATGTAGCCATAATACTTTTTGCCTACCTCGTAGGTTAGTATGTGCTCTGGTCTGATGTCGCGCTCCTGTATTTCATCTCGTAACAACCTGAAGATCGTTTCTTCTTCCATTGGCATTATGGTTATGCCTCCCCATAGGTTTCTTCTGTCGTTGGCATCAAAGAGGATACGTGCCATATGGGGGTTTTTCTCCCACCGAGGTCGTGTGATTGATATATCTACAGTATTTTCTGGTCCGTATAGCTCGTAGTCATATGCCAGCATGTAAGGGAGGTCGCTTGAGCTTGCCCAGTCTGTTTTCCCTGGTGTCTTTTTGTTTACTTCCTCTTTTGTTGCTTCCTGCTCGTTTTGTGTAAATGGCTGTTCTGCTTTTGCTAGCTTGTCAACGTCTAGCTTATTATAGTAGCCTTTTTTTTTGTTTGTAGGGGGGGTCATCTTCTCTATTTTTCCAGTGTTGACTAGTCTTTTTAATTTTTCTGCTGATATTCTTCCTAGCTTTTCTCTGGCTTGGCTTGCTGTATAAAAATTATCAAGGTCTTTCATAGGTTCTCCCCATTAGCGTTATGAGTTGTTATTATAGCGCTTTCTCATTGACTTGTGAACATGGTTAAGCTCTCTTTTATCCGAACGTTACTTTTGTTATTATATTGCTTCAATATTGACAAAAGGTATTTTGATACGTTATAATAGTGACAAAGATAATAACAATTATCACATTGAAGAATATGCCAACTAGCGCGAAAAGGAGGCGCACTACCTATGTCTGACCAGATGCACCCCACTCCACCCGCTGTCCCTGTCCTCTCCGCTCTCTGTGAGCAGGCTGAGTTTCAGCGCGGGCTGACAGAAGCCAAAGAAACCTTCTTGGAGGACTACGACCCCGCACCCCTGAGCGAAGAGGAGATGATCACCGAAGTGGAACTCGAATTGAGCCGGCGCATGACCGAACGGGCCAAACTCCTCGCCCGTCTTGATGAGGGATGGCCATGCTCCTCCTACCTCTATCACCTAGGGTACGTGGTGGGCATTATCAATGAGGGACTCACCTACGCACGCGAGAGCGTACCAGCATAGGATGACCAGGGACGGGACCACTTCCCGTCCCTCTCTCAAGGAACCGCATGCAGCAGATCATCACCGCCAAACTGAAGCTTCTCACCACAAAAGAGCAGTGTGCCGCATTACGCGCCGCGCAACTGGCCTATCGTGATGCGCTCAACGCGGTGAGTCGCTACGCCTTTGAGCAGGGCAAAACCAGCAATGTCACCCGACTGCACACAGGGATGTACGCTGAGTTACGCATGCGCTATGGTCTTCCTTCCCAACTTGCCTGTAGCGTCGAGCGGCAGGTGGCCGCCACCTACAAGGGACTCTGGACGAAGCTCAAGAAGAATGTGGAGCATCGACGCGCCAAGATCACCAAGAAACGCTTTAAGGGTCTGGACCAGCCGCCAAAGTACAGTTCACCCACAGTGCAGTACACCTATAAGCACGACTACTCCTTTCAGCGCGACCAGCAGGTGAGTATTGGCACGCTCCACGGGCGTCTGAGCATCCCCTACCAGGGCTACCAGGAGCATCTCGCGCTGATCCGACAGGGGGCGATGATCGGCGATGCGAAGATGTGGTATGACCGGCACAAGAACACGTTCTATTTGCTGGTTTGCTTAAAAATTGAAGTCCCTGAACCCACCTCTAAACACCTCAACGAGATCGTGGGCGTGGATGTGGGTATCCGCTATCTAGCGGTGACCTCCACCTCGGCAGGCAAGGCCAGCTTTCATTCAGGCAAACGAGTCAGACACCAAGCTAATCACTACGCACGACTATGCAAACGCTTGCAGAAGAAAGGCACTCGTGGGGCCAAGCGTCGTTTGAAACGGATTGCCCAACGAGAGAGACGGTTGAAATTGCAAGCCAATCATGCCCTCGCCAACCAGATCGTCAAGCAGCACCCACAGGCACTCATTGGACTAGAACGCTTGACCGACATTCGAGAGCGCACAAAACGTAGAAAGCATAAGCGCAAGAAAAGTAGACAAGGCTATGAGCGAGTGTCCCCAAAGGCGCGCAAAGCCAATCGGGTGTACTCCCAGTGGTCCTTTGCAGAGTTGCACGCCCTTCTCAGCTACAAGGCCGCGCTTTCTGGTTCACTGGCGATCAGGGTGGATGCCGACTACACCTCCAAGGCTTGTCCCAGGTGTGGGTATACGGCTGATGAGAACCGCCCACGCAAAGGCTTGCTGTTTGTGTGTCAGCAGTGCCGCTATATGCTGCATGCCGATCTGGTTGGGGCGAGAAATGTCACGATGAGAACGCTGCTGGTCCGGCACGACTGGACCAGAACGGGGCACCTGTCACTTGCCCCTGATGCCTCGGACAAGGAAGCCAAAGCGGCACGCCTGCAAAGGTATGCCGAGTTGCGGTGGAGTCCAGAGGCAAGCCTTCGCTCTGAAGAGCGGGGGTGATTGACAATAGATGGTGCTATCAACAGATGTCAAGAGCAGAAAAATAAGGAGAAATCCCTACATTGCCGGGATTTCTCCTTATTTTTCTGTACGAGCTATCTTTCAATTTTTCCGTTAAGCACAAGAAGTTTGATAAATTCTAGGTGGCGCATGATTACGATGCGGTCGCTACCTCCGTTCTGATACCACTGGCGAAGCCAGAGCAGGGAGGTAATTTCATCAGTGCTAAACCCTTCTTGAGCAAGGGCGTCTGTTTCACTTACGCCATCCTGTGTTACTCTTTCTAGAGGTCGTGTATTCATGTTAGTGTCCTTCCGCTTGCGCTGATAAGGGACAATCTGTTGCTACTTTCTTCGGCTGGCTCGATAGCAGTTTCAGACCTTCGCCATTCCATTTACTAGATAAACGTTGGACTGGCTGGATTTTCAATTCTCAATTTGCCCGTTCATTTCCACTTCCTTATATACAGATTATTCTCTCTGTACACAGAGTAAACGGAAATGAATGCAACTGCTGCCTGCTTAGCCACAATGCTGGTGTGAAATACATCACTATATACGTTCAAGCAGTTTTCTAGGTTGCATTAGCGAGCTTCAATTTTGCATTAGTATGACATTTCTTGTATGTTCTCTTAGATAGAAACGTTGTATGGTTACAAAATTGGGGCAAGAAGAATACGGAGATCGCATACAAAAGTATCTGTGATCACAAATACTTTTGTATGCTGAGGGAAACTTTTGTATCTTGTCTCTTCAAACAGCAGCTACGACAATGTTCACCAGGCGACCTGGGATATAGATCACCTTGCGGATCGTTACCTCGCCGATGAAGGATGTGATACGCGGATTGGCCAGCGCTATTGTGCGGGCTTCGTTCTCGCTGATAGTGGTGGGAACTTCAATGCGTTCGCGTACTTTACCGTTGACTTGGACGACCAGAGTGAAGGTCTCGTCGCGTGTCAGGGCCTCATCA
>JAFAXQ010000290.1 GCA_019240835.1 Ktedonobacteraceae bacterium | reverse complement strand
GATTTCGTGCGTAAAAACGCCGATTCGTATCATCATCAGGTCGGTTCGTGCAAGATGGGACTGGATGATATGTCCGTGGTGGATCCACAGTTGCGGGTCCATGCAGTTGAAGGGCTTAGGGTCGTTGATGCCAGTATCATGCCCGTTGTTCCCTCTGGAAACTGCCACACAGGCATCCTGATGGCTGGTGAGAAAGCCTCCGACCTGATCAAAAATACCCACGACTTACAGAGGCTATAACCTGTTTTTCTATGCTGAGGAGGCAACTATGAAACTGCAAGGAAAAAAGATAGGCATTCTGTTCGAGAGCGACTTCTACGAAAAGGAAATCTTTTACTACGAACACCGCTTCCCCGAAGAAGGCGCAGACCTGCACTTCCTGACGCGTTTGTGGGGTCAGCCCTCCTTAACCTTTACGGGACATGACTACAAGGTTCCTTTTGAGTGTCACGAAAGCTTTGAGAACATGGATGATGCTACCCTCAACAGCTTTGCCGCCATCATCGTCCCATCCGCTATCGTCTCCGACCGCCTCAGATACACTGAGGATGTCAACAAGCTGCCGCCCGCCAGCTTCTTTCTCAAGCGAGTCTTCGCGCAGAAGAGCATCCTCAAGGGCATCATCTGCCATGGCATGTGGCTGGTAGCTCCCACACCTGAGTTGGTACGGGGCCGCAAGGTTGTGTGTCACAACAACCTAATCGGTGATGTCAAGAACATGGGTGCCATTTATACTGATCAGGACGTGGTAGTGGACGGTGACCTCGTCACGGGGCGGTCAGGCCCCTTGTGCCACCTGTTTGCGCACACGATCATAGATATGCTGGCTGAGAAGTAGTGTATGAAATAGTGTATTAGGAAGGAAACAATGAGTGCTTTGACCTTTTCACACGTTGCAATATCCTGCAAAGACCCGCTTGCTAGCGAGCGGTTTTATAGCAAATATTTTGGCTTCAAGCGAGCACGAGTGATACCGCTTGGCGAAGACCAGATTGTCTTTATCAAGACGGGAGACGTCTACCTTGAGCTTTTCAAAGCGACCAAACAGGCACCTGCCCCTCCCGTTGGTGCAGATGGGCCACAGTACCCAGGCTGGCGTCATATCGCTTTCATGGTAGACAACGTCGACGCCAAGTTAACTGAGATGGGCGATGATGCAAAGATCACCCTGGGTCCAATGAACTTTGACAGCTTTATCCCTGGATGGCGCACAGTCTGGGTAGCCGACCCAGATGGGAATATCGTGGAGATAAGCCAGGGCTATGTCGATCAGGAGAATCCACCGCAGATCTAGCCTCCAGCCTCTTAATATTGCCGTGTTTGCAGAATGTAGGCTGAACAACATTGTAGCGGAGGCTATTCATTGCCAGATGAGCATGGCTGCACAGGAGGAAAACACATGAGTATTACTCAGCGTCAAGCGGAAGTAGTTACACCCACCTATCAAATTGAAGTAGGACGTTCTCATCCTTTGGGAGCAACACCAGACGAGCAGGGAGTCAACTTCTCTGTGTACTCGGACCGTGCGACATCGGTCAGTCTTTTGCTCTTCGATGACCATGATGATCCAGATCCAATTCAGGAGATTAAACTGGATCCGACCACCTATAAGACCTTTAAATTCTGGCATATCTATTTGAGAGGAGCCAAACCTGGCCTGCACTACGCCTACCGTGTGGATGGCCCTCAGGACGTCCATGGCCAGGGAGACTGCCATAACCCGGACAAGGTGCTGATCGACCCGTATGCTAGAGGCAATACGAACACACTGTGGGACCGTGTTGCTGCTTGTACTCCAAACGATAATGCAGCCACTTCCATGCGCAGTATCGTCATTGATATAGCCAATTATGACTGGGGAAACGACTGTCCGCTGAATCACCCTATGAACGAAACCATCATCTACGAGATGCATGTTCGAGGGTTTACACAATCACCTTCGTCCAATTGTCGCAACCCTGGAACCTTCCTCGGAGTCATCGAAAAGATACCATACCTCAAGGAGTTGGGCGTCACTGCCGTCGAACTGCTGCCGATCTTCGACTTTGACAATAAGGAAGTGAAACAAATCAATCCTGATGGCAAACCGCTGTCGAACTACTGGGGATACGACCCTTTCGGCTTCTTTTGCCCTCAAAGCTTGTATTGTGTGAACCCCGAATATGGACAGCACGTTACAGAGTTCCGCGATATGATCAAGGCGTTGCACAAAGCAGGCATAGAAGTCATTCTCGATGTAGTCTTTAACCACACTAGCGAAGGCAATGAAATGGGGCCGATGATCAGCTTCAAAGGCTTTGCCAACAACCATTACTACATGCTCTCGCCTCAGGACAAGCGATACTATATGAACTACTCTGGGTGTGGCAACACCGTCAATGGCAACGAACCCATCACCGAGAAGCTCATTATCGATGTCTTGGAATACTGGGTGACGGAAATGCACGTTGACGGTTTCCGCTTCGACGAGGCCGCTATTCTGTCCCGCGACGAAGACGGCATTCCTTTGGCCAAGCCACCGGTTATCTGGCAGATTGAACTTTCAGAAATCCTGGCCGATAGCAAAGTCATTGCCGAAGCCTGGGACGCTGCTGGGCTGTATCAAGTTGGCTACTTCCCAGGCTATCGTTGGGGAGAATGGAACGGGCGCTACCGCGATACCATCAGGCACTTCGTCAAGGGCGACCGCGGATACCTCGATGGAAAAGTGGTTGTTGGAGCAGTCGCCGATGTCATTGCGGGTAGCGCTAGCGTCTTCCACACCGAAGGAGAGCTCCCGATCAACAGCATCAATTTCCTGACTGCCCACGACGGATTTACGCTCAATGATCTCGTGTCGTACAACTACAAACACAATGAGGCCAATGGTGAAGCCAACCGCGACGGTATCAACGACAACCTGAGCTGGAACTGTGGAGCTGAAGGCGAAACGGATGATCCTGCCATTGAGGCTCTACGCAAGCGCCAGGTCAAGAACTTTGCTGCTATCCTGATGCTTTCTCAAGGTGTCCCCATGTTTGTGGCTGGCGATGAGATCAGACGGACCCAGAAAGGCAACAACAACGCCTATTGCCAGGATAACGAGATCAGTTGGTTCGATTGGGACCTCGCCGAAAAGAACCGGGATATGTTCCGCTTCTTCAAAAAGATGATTGCCTTCCGTAAGACTCATCGTAGCTTACATCGTAATAGCTTTTTTACAGGCCAGGTGAACCAACGTGGTTTGGCTGATATTTCTTGGCATGGGTGTCGCTTGAATGCCCCAGGGTGGTTCGACCCCAGCTCCACCGTGCTGGCCTTTACGATGGGCGGCTTCCCAGCCAAAGATGGTTCAGGGGATACAGATATCCACGTCATGCTCAATATGGATTGGCAGGATCTCGACTTTGATATCCCGACAGTGCCAGGTAGGAAATGGTACAGAGTCGTAGATACAGCACAGGATTCCCCCAATGATATTGCGGAGAACGTGGGGGAACCGGGCAAAGAAACAGTGGTTGAGGGAAGCGTCTATGGTGTACACAATCGTAGTGTCGTGGTGTTAATTTCTCGCTAGAAAAGGAGTAATCCATGAACGAGATGCGTTTCACATTCGCGGATACCATTGCCGGATACGTCACCACCCCTGTTGACACAGGCAAGAAAACGTTCGGCCTGAAAACAACCGACGATAGGGAATTCGTGGTGACCCTCACCGATACGACCTATGGGGAACTGCTGCGCAATCTGGACGAACCGTACCAGGATCCAGGGGCACCACTGGAAGACGTACTTACCCCGGGCAAATACCTGTTCGCGTACGGTATCTTCTACCCCGAGGGGGGCGGGTTCACGTTCGAGGCCAAGCACATTATCCTGACCGGTCGTAAGCTGGATGACTATCGCTTTGAGGAGCCAGACTGGTGGATCAAACAGATTCGCTCGCTGGCCGAGTTCTATTACAACGCCCAGTTCCCCGATGGCAATATCGACTACCGCAATTATCGTACCAAGCTAACCGTCGAAGGCCAGAAGATCGAGAGCACTCGCCAGGAGACCGACACCATCTCGCGCATGATCTACGGGTTCGCTTCGGCCTACTTACTGACAGGGGAAGAGCGCTACCTGACAGTGGCAGAAAAAGGGACAGAGTACCTGCGCGACCATCTGCGCGCTGTCGATGAAGAACAGAACATTGCGTACTGGTACCACGGAATAGACGTGCAGGGTGGGCGTGTACGCAAGATCCTGGCTTCGGAATTCGGCGACGACTACGAGGCTATTCCGGCCTACGAGCAGATCTATGCTCTTGCCGGGCCGATCCAAACCTACCGCGCTACAGGCGATCCGCGGATCCTGCGCGATGCCGAAATGACCATCAACCTGTTCAACAAATACTATTTGGATACGCAAAAAGGCGGCTATTTCTCTCACCTCGACCCGGTGACATTCGATCCACGAGCTGAGTCTCTGGGTAAGGACCGTGCTCGCAAGAACTGGAACTCGGTCGGTGACCATGCCCCTGCCTATTTGATCAATCTCTGGCTAGCAACCGCAGAGGACAAATACGCCGATTTCCTGGTCTATACCGCCGATACTATCGCCGAACATTTCCCGGACCATGAGCATAGCCCATTCGTCCAGGAAAAATTCTATGAGGACTGGAGCCATGACACAACTTGGGGCTGGCAGCAAAACCGCGCTGTGGTCGGACACAACCTCAAAATTGCCTGGAATCTGATGCGCATTCATCACCTGCGACCCAATGAGCGCTATACGACTTTGGCCAAGAAGATTGCAGGCATCATGCCGACTGTGGGCATGGATAAGCAGCGCGGGGCCTGGTATGATGTGCTAGAACGTGTTCGAGGTCAAGGTCAGGAGTGGCACCGTTTCGTCTGGCATGACCGCAAGGCATGGTGGCAGCAGGAACAGGCCATCCTGGCGTATTTGATCCTGCATGGTTCGCTTAAAGAGCCTGAGTATAAGCGTCTAGCTCGTGAATCGTCGGCCTTCTACAACGCATTCTTCCCAGACCAGGATAACGGGGGCGTGTATTTCAATGTCCTGGCCACCGGTATCCCTTATCTGATGGGCACGGAGCGGCTCAAAGGCAGCCACTCAATGTCCGGCTATCACTCGTTCGAGTTGTGTTATCTAGCGTCGGTCTACACCAACTTGCTGATCAACAAGCAGCCGATGAACTTCTACTTCAAGCCGCAACCAGGCGCACTCAAAGATAACATCTTGCGTGTTCAGCCTGATATTCTGCCGCCAGGAAGTGTACGCATCGAAGAAGTGCTGATCAACGGCGCTCCGTACAGCGACTTCGACCCAGTGGCCATGACTATTAAGCTGCCCACCGTGCAAGAACAGCATCCCCTCAAGCAGCGTCCAAGCTGGGCTGGCAGCCCAGCGCTTGAGCCTGCGGTAAACCAAGAACTGCGTGTGCAGGTGCGACTCGCGCCAACAGGAACGCTCTTCGACTCGGAACTGACTATAGCCGATGGCGTGGCACAGTTGACCTTGTTTGGGAACCTCAATGAAGTAGCTACCCCAGTCTTCAAGGCACAGTTGGACAAGGTCGTTGCTGCCAATCCAAAACGGATTGTCCTGCACATGGAAAACCTGCAGGCAATGTCCAAAGAGGCGGCGCGGGCCTTAAGCTTCACACGTGAAAAGCTACCTGAAGATAAGGACTTCTATGTGGTGGGCACGAATGCGAACGTAAGAGCTGCCCTGCAGGGTGTGGGGGCCTGGGAAGAGTTCACGACCATGGAAACATACGATGCCACGAAGATAGGAAAATCATGAATGTCACACTTACTGTGAACGGTACACTCCTCTCGCACGATGTCGAGCCACGCTTGCTCCTGGTGCATTTTCTCCGCGAGCATCTCGCGCTCACCGGCACGCATGTAGGGTGTGAAAGTAGCTTCTGTGGTGCTTGTACTGTTCTGATGAATGGGAAAGCCGTCAAGTCCTGTACTATTCTTACTGTTCAGGCTATAGGAAGCACCATTACGACCATTGAGGGTGTAGGGTCTACTGAGACCCTACACCCCCTTCAGGAGGGATTTCGGGAGATGCACGGGCTGCAATGTGGCTATTGCACGCCGGGTATGATCCTGTCCGCGATTGATCTACTCCAAGAGAACAAGAATCCTAGTGAAGCGGAGATCCGTGCGAGCTTGGAGGGGAATCTGTGTCGCTGTACAGGGTACCATAACATTGTGCGAGCAATTCAATATGGTGCTGCTAAACTGCAAGGCCTTCCTCCTCCTGCATCGCTGTTTGAGGAGGCAGGAAGATGACTATTGCTGGAATAGGCACAGCTATCAAACGAGTGGAAGATGCTGCCCTCATTCGCGGAGCAGGGCGCTACGTGGATGACGTGAAGTTACCAGGCGAGAAGGCCATCATATTTGTACGTAGTCCTCACGCCCATGCACGCATCACAGCAATCGACAAGACGCGAGCACTGCAGATGCCAGGGGTCCGTGCCATCTACACCTTCGATGACGTGAAGCATCTTGGCCCACTTCTGGCACTCAACCAGAGTGGCAAGCTTCGTCCGCTCTTAGCGGATGGTTTCGTCAAGCACGTTGGTGAGGCTGTCGTGATGGTCGTGGCTGAGAACCGTTATCTTGCTCAAGATGCCGCTGATGCAGTGGAGGTCACCTATGAGCCTCGGGAGGCACTCATCGACGTCGAAGTGGCGGCCAGTAATTCTCTCAAAGTCCACGATGACCTACCTTCTAACATTATCAACACGGTTGAGACAGGCGACGCCAAAGCGGTAGCCGCTGCAAAGACACGCGACGATGTGGTGGTTGTCTCACAGCGTCTGGTCAATCAGCGAGTCATTCCACTTGCACTAGAGCCGCGAGCGAGTCTTGCCGATTGGAATACAAACCGAGTAACGCTGTGGACCACGACCCAAATGCCCTTTGGAGTTGCAGGGGCCATCGGCAAGATGTTCGGCTTGCCACTTGGCAACGTGCGGGTGATCTCCCCGGACGTTGGAGGGGCATTTGGCTCAAAGCTGAATGTCTACGCCGAAGAGATTCTTACCTGCTTCGCCTCGCGCCAACTTGGCCGTCCCATCCGCTGGACTGAAACGAGGCGTGAGGCGATGGTTGCCTCGACGCATGGACGAGGATGGGTCACCACCGCCACTCTCGTTGCTACCCGGCAGGGTGACCTGCTTGCCTATGAACTGATCGGAGTCGCAGACATGGGAGCCTATAGCCAATGCTTTACAGCAGCTATTCCAGCTCTGGGACAACTAGCGGCCTCAGGCACGTATAAAATTCCTGCTATCCACTTCAAGATTGATTGTGTCAGCACGCATACGATGACCACCGACTCCTATCGAGGGGCAGGGCGGCCCGAAGCGGTCTATAATCTCGAACGCATGATGGACCTGCTTGCGAAGGCACTTGGCATAGACGCAGTGACTTTGCGGCGTCGCAATTTCTGGAAGCCGCAGGAATTTCCGGTGACCACTGCTTTGGGCGTGACAATGGACTCGGGCAATTATGAAGCGAACCTCGATACACTGCTGGATGCAATTGACCTCCCCGCTTTACGTCGGCAACAGGCAGAGGGCAGAGCACACGGTCGCTATCTCGGCATTGGCTTCTGCACCTTTGTGGAGCCTGGAGGTCTGGCTCCATCGGAGATGGCTGATTATGGCATCTCTTTCGCTAATTATGGCTTGCCCGCGGGGTCCGGCGAGTCAGCCACCGTGCGGGTAAACCCCGATACTTCGCTGACCGTGACGAGTGGTACCTGCCCATCGGGTCAGGGACACGAAACCGTCTGGGCTCAGATTGCCAGCACGATACTTGCCTTCCCGTTTGAACGCATTAGCGTTCTGCAAGGGGACACGAAGGGGGCCATGTTAGGGCTGGGATCATTCTCCAGCCGTTCGGCATGTGTCGGAGGCTCGGCTGTGGCCAAGGCCGCTGAGCACGTCCGCAAGAAAGCGGCGGTCATCGCGGCTTATCTGCTTAACTCCACGCCAGACGCCATTCGTTTCGTCGATGGCCACATCTACGCCGATGGGATAGACAAGACGGTCACATGGACAGACCTTGCCGTCACCGCCTATCACAATCACAGAACTCCGCCGGACGTACAGCCCGGACTCGAAGCGACGGTGTTCTTCGACCCACGTGGTCTCACGTGGGCGTTCGGCTCCCACGTGGCCATCGTGGAGGTGCAGCCCGAGACCGGGGTAGTCACGCTGCTGCGCTATGTCGGGGTGGATGACTGCGGCACGGTGATCAACCCGATGATTGTGGATGGACAAGTGCATGGGGCAATTGCGCAAGGGTTTGGGCAAGCCTTGCTGGAAGAAGCCATCTACGATGAACAGGGTCACCTCCTTTCAGACTCGCTACTCACCTATCGTATTCCGGTCGCTGAGAACCTTCCATCGTTTGAGTTACACCGCACCGTCACGCCATCACCTCTCAATTCCCTTGGGGTGAAAGGAGTAGGTGAAGGAGGTGCCATTGCTGCACCGCCAGCCCTGGTGAATGCCGTCCTAGATGCGCTCGCGCCCCTAGGCGTCCGTCACCTTGATATGCCGCTGCGGCCTCACTCTGTCTGGGAAGCGATTCAGCAGGCGAAGGAGGTGCAATATGTATCCCAGTCCCTTTGATTATACCGCACCAACTACACTCAACGATGCGCTCGCGGCGCTTACCTCAACGGTGGGGGCAAAAATCCTGGCGGGAGGGCAGAGTCTTCTGCCTCTGTTGAAGCAGCGCTTGATAGCACCTCCTCCACTGCTTGTTGATATTGCCCATGTGGCCGATCTGGCAGGAGTGCGCGAGACCGAGAGAGACGTCATCGTTAAGACGTTGCTGACCCACGCAGAGTCAGCCAAGCACCCAACATTGGGCCACGCCGTTCCGCTACTGGCAACCGCCTCCAGTTGGGTCGCAGACCGACAGGTACGCCAGCGAGGAACGCTGTGCGGTGCCCTGGTCAATGCCGACCCGGCTAGTGATGAGTGCTGTGCAGTCCTGGCCTTGGGGGGTGCCATGATCGCCCGCTCGCCACACGGCACACGTGATATCCCTGCCGAGGTGTTCTTTGTTGATGGTCACCGCAGTGCCTTGCAGCCCAACGAAATTCTGGTCGAACTACGCGTACCGAAGCGACGTCCAGGCGAGGGGTGGGGATATGAGAAGCTAGGGGTGCGCGGTGGCCATAGTGGATGGGCGATTACCGGGGTAGCGGCTTGGATCAGTATGTGCAGTGGACACGTCACAGCAGCTCGGATCGCTATTTCTGGTGCCGGGCGGATGACTACTCTGGCACACACGGCTGCCCACACCCTGATAGGCACGGATGGGTCTGATACTGCAATTGCAGAGGCAGTTGATCAGGCGAGCAAGGACATTGATCTTGTGGCAGACATGAACGGCTCGGCTGCCTATAAGGCACAACTGATCCACGTCTATGCTCGGCGGGCACTCACTGAGGCAATTAGTCGTGCCAAAAAGGAGTCCTATTAGCGTATATTTAAACAGGTACCTTTAATACGCCTGCTGGGAGAATTCTGAAGAAAGGAGCCCATGACCCAACCACGACGCATGATTATTGGCATCACTGGCGCGACTGGCGTGGTCTACGGCGTGCGCTTGCTCCAAGTGCTCAAGCAGCAAGGCATTGAGACTCACCTAGTTGTCACCAAAGCAGGAGAGATGACGCGTGCCTATGAGACCGATCTCTCAGCGCAGCAATTGCGGAACCTAGCCGATGTCTGGTACCCTGTCACCGACATCGGAGCCGCTATTGCCAGTGGTTCTTTCAAAACGATGGGCATGATTATCGCTCCTTGTTCAATCCGCACGATGAGTGAGATCGCCCACGGCACCACTAGCAATCTGCTCACACGCGCCGCTGACGTAGTGCTCAAAGAACGCCGCTTGCTTGTGCTGATGGTGCGTGAAACGCCGCTCACGGTAGGACACCTGCGCAGTATGCTCGCCGTGACCGAGAGCGGGGGTATCATTGCACCTCCTATGCCTGCCTTCTATATCCGGCCACAGACAATCGAAGAACTGGTCGATAATGCAGTGGGACGCGTCCTGGACCTGTTTGATATAGAGATGGAGGGTATGCAGCGCTGGAAAGGAACTCTCATGCACTAAGATTTCGGCTGATGGCATACATAACCCTGGAGGAAGAGATGAAGCGTCTGAAAGACTTACGAGAATACATTGCAGCCCTGCAAGAGATTGATGAAGTACAGCTTATTGACAAGGAAGTGGACTGGAACCTGGAGATTGGAGCAATCATTCGCCGCTCCTACGATCTGCGCGCCCCTGCGCCGCTCTTCAACCGCATCAAAGATTGCAAGCCAGGTTTTCGGGTGCTAGGCGCACCTGCTGGCCTAAGTCGCCAGACGGGTCTCTCCTTTTCACGTATCGCGCTCGCACTGGGCTTGGACGCTCATACGAGCGGGCAAGAGATTATTGAGGCACTCGTCGCAGCCCACCACCGCCAGCCGATCCCGCCGCACGAAGCTGCGACCGGTCCCTGCAAAGAAAACATTCTAATCGGCGATGATGTCGATTTGCTACGCCTGCCAACACCCCTCATCCATGCAGGCGACGGAGGACGCTATATTGATACATATGGAATCACCGTCGTACAGACCCCCGACAAGCGCTGGACCAACTGGTCGATCACCCGCAAAATGGTTGTGGACAAGAACCGCTTGACGGGCCTAGTCGTGCCGAACCAGCATTTTGGCATGATTGATGCAGAGTGGAAAAAGCTAGGTAAACCCACCCCTTTTGCTGTAGCAATCGGCGTGGAGCCCTTTCTCCCATTCGTGGGCGGTATGCCATTGGCTCCAAACGTAGACGAGTCGGGCTATGTGGGAGCGTATTTTGGCGAACCAGTGGACGTGGTGCGTTGCGAAACCGTCGATTTGCTGGTCCCAGCAACCGCGGAAATTGTGCTTGAGGGCTATATCTCACGCACTGAGACGGCCTTAGAAGGTCCAATGGGCGAATACACTGGTTACATCGAACTGGAGAGCCGTCCCAAACCTATCTTCCACGTGACGGCGATGACGTATCGTAATGATCCTATTATGACCGTTGTAGCAGGAGGAGAGCCGGTCGAAGAGGACCACACGGCTTGGGGTCTGCCACATGCAGTACAGATTCTCTATGAACTGCGCCAGCAAGGTCTGCCGATAACAACGTGCTGGATGCTGATGGAATCGGCCAATCACATCTGGGTCATCACCGTCCCACAGGATTGGCGACAACGGACAGGCTTCAATAGCACACAGTTGATCGATAAAATTGGTCATCTCGTTTTCGAGGGATCGAAAGCAGGCTTTGGCATCCCCAAGATCTGGCTGATGGAAGACGACGTTGACGCTGCCAATACCAATGAAGTGCTCTGGGCCTTTGCCTCGCGCTATCATCCCGGCATTGGCGAAATATTGTTTCAGAAGGAAGGGTATAGCAACCTACCAGTTTTCCTTGGTTCAAAGGAGAAGCTGGAGTACCTGACGACGAAAGCCATCTACAACTGTCTTTCACATGACGATTGGACGCCGGAGACTACCCCACAGCGCACCTCGTTCCGCGCACGCTATCCGCGTGAGATTCAGGAGCGGGTGTTGCAAAACTGGCAAGCCTACGGCTACAGAGCGTAATATCATTCTCCAATTTGCTGCCTATAGGGGCAAGAACAGGAAAATTTAAGGAGGTTCATAAACAATGAAAATTCTCATGCTCATCACTAACCGAGCGACTCTCCACTTACTTGATGGCGAAGAGCATCCTTCTGGCTTCTGGGCCGAGGAGTTCGCCGTCCCGTACAAGCGCTTTAAGCAAGAGCAGTACGACGTCGATATCGCCACCATCGGCGGCATTGCTCCAACCGTGGACCAGACTAGCATCGACCCTGGCTTCATGCGCTACGTTAGACCCGCCGGCTCACAAAACAATGACAGTGCAGAATCCGCAGAATATATCAGGACAATTGAGAGCGTGCCAGCCCTAAAGGCCCCAATGAACGTGGATACCTTTACCAAAGATCAGGTCGCCTCCTATGATGCGGTTTACCTGTCTGGCGGGCATGGTGCCATCGGGGATATGGCCCACTCCGAGGAGATGGCTCAACTCTTCCGTTGGGTGATGGCTATGGACAAGCCGATTGCAGCCGTCTGCCATGGACACTGCGGGCTGTTGAATTTGAGAGATGGCGAGAGCAAGTGGCCCTTTGCAGGCTATCATATGACCTGCTTCTCCCACAGTGAGGAATTGGCCACCAATATGGCAGGCCGGTTACCATTTGTGCTCGAGGTCGAGGTGAGACGACTCGGGGCTATCTACGAGAAGGGAGACGTCATCTGGGGCTCCCACATTGTAGTCGACCGAAATCTCGTGACGGGCCAGAACCCCCACTCCTCCAGGGCTCTCGCCGAGGCCTTTATCAAGAAACTGAATGATGTAAAAGTGCAGTCCAAGGTATAATTGGACTGCTGTACTCCGAGAAGTGAGTTGAATGCTTTCTAGCCTGAACGACTCGTCGTTCAGGCTAGAAAGCATTCAGGGTAATCGCGTCAGGGTATTGCTGCGCACATTTAGCCAGCGCTACCCTGCTCAGCATTAGCCTGTTCTGCCTGATCGATGACAGTCACGGTGATCTTTGGCTCCAGTTTAGTGGCAACCTTCACCGCAATGCTGTAGCTACCGACAGCGCGAATCGGTTCGGGCATATCGATCACGCGGCGATCAATGACAATATTCTCGCTTTCACGCAGAGCAGTAGCAATATCCTGGCTGGTAATAGAGCCGTAGAGACGGCCCTGTCGGCCTACACGCGCTTTAAAGGTCAGTACCACCTGGCTCAGACGCTCCGCTTGCTGTTTGTTTAACTCCATCTGCTTCTCACGTCTACGCTGCTCAGCGGCAACTCGCTGCTGACGATTGGCGATTAAGGCAGGTGTTGCACCTGCTACCAGCCGACGCGGCAAAAGATAATTGCGGGCATAACCATTGGAAACATCTTTTAAATCTCCGGCCTTGCCCAAGCCGTCAATATCCTGCAGAAGAATTACTTTCATACTCAAACACAGCTCCTCATAGAGGCGGGGCAAGGCTCCCCTTCCTCCTCATATCGATATCACGGGAGCTAGTATACACCTTCTATCTCTTGAGTGCAACCCTTTAGAAAGGAGGAAGCGCTCGGACTTGAGCAACGAGGCAGGGCTAGTGGCCAGCATGCAGGCATTGGGTGTAGACCCGCAGCGCTTGATCGAACAGGAACATCTCGGCGACGCGCAGGGCCTGATGAATTGGCTTGGAGCATTCACTGACATACACCTGAATGTCAAAGAGGTTGTCGAGGCGATTCGCCACAGTCCCTACCTGCCGCGTATCCCTGTACATGGCTTTGTGATTGATATCACCACGGGCAGGTTAACGCTAGTTGATAGAGACCCTACCGAGTGATACAATGCGGGAGAAATTACAACATACAGCACGCTATTCAGACTGCCAACGAACTGCGTTCGAACGCAGTTCGTTGGCAGTCTGAATAGCGTGCTGTTGGTCATCCAGATGCCCTTTCTGGGCAAAAGACACACATGAGCTTCTCGAACGTGGCTTTCTGCTGCATCGCTAGTCTGTTTCAATCCTCGAAAGTTCGTAGGGAACTGCCGCAAGGTCCGCGTGAAAGCGAACAGGGTGGTACTAGGATACAACAGACGGGATTGTTATGCAACCCAGACTCTTTTCCGAAAAGGGTGCCTGAGCATGCACTAGAAGAGAGAATATTCCCCGGTCGAGTGAGAGGGTCCAATTGGAGAGTAGAATGAGTAAAAATGTCTATGTAACGCCGTCTGGGAAAAAACTTGTGACCGTCATTCCCGGCGATGGCGTTGGACCGGAAGTTGTGTACTCCGTACAACGCATCATCGCAGCCGCCGCTGCTCCTATCGAGTGGGAGGAGTGTCAGGCAGGTGCTAGGGTCTTTGAGCAAGGAATTCCGTCAGGTGTATTACCAAGTACGATTGAGTCCATACGTAAAACACGTGTTGTGCTCAAAGGCCCACTGGAAACTCCAGTCGGCTATGGCGAGAAGAGCGCCAACGTCACCTTACGTAAACTATTTGAGACCTACGGCAATATCCGACCCGCACGTGAGATGCCTGGCGTACCCACACTCTATAGCGGTCGAGGCATCAACTTGGTGATTGTGCGTGAGAATATTGAGGACCTCTATGCTGGCATTGAATATATGCAGACGCCAGACGTCGCGCAGGGTATCAAGCTAATTTCGCGCATGGGCTGTGAAAAGATCGTGCGCCTAGCATTTGAGTTCGCACGTTCCGAAGGACGCAAAAGTGTGCATTGTGCCACCAAGTCTAACATTATGAAACTGACCGAGGGTACGCTTAAACGCACATTTGAGAAGGCCGCCCAAGAGTATCCTGATATTGAGGCGCATCATATTATTGTTGACAACTGTGCCCATCAACTCGTCAAAAAGCCAGAGCAATTCAGTGTGATTGTTACCACCAACATGAATGGCGACATTCTCAGCGACCTCACCTCGGGACTGATCGGCGGGCTAGGTTTCGCTCCCTCAGCCAACATCGGCAAAAAAGTCGCCATCTTCGAAGCTGTGCATGGCTCAGCACCGAAATACGCTGGCAAAAACGTCATTAACCCTACAGCGTTAATCATGTCAGCAACCATGATGCTGCGTCACCTGGACGAGTTTGAAGCGGCTGAGAGCATTGAAAATGCCCTTCATGTGACGCTTGCGTCGGGTGTACATACCCGTGATGTAATAGGCGATGTTGGAGCAGCATCGACAACGCAGTTCACCGACGCGATTATTAGCAACCTGGGCAGGAGTTTGCCGCAATGGACCTTGCCTGAGCGCAAACCGTTACACCTTCCAGAGATGAGCCTTGATCTGACCTCCGTCGCAGACCGTTGCGTGATCGGGGCAGATATCTTCGTCGAGTCACTACTCGATCCGGAAGAACTGGGAGCTAGCATCGCCAAACTGACATCTGAGACCCCTTTCACGCTGCAATTGATCTCAAACCGTGGCACTAAGGTCTATCCAGCAATAGGAGCGATGACCGAATGCGTCGATCAATACCGATGCCGCTTCTTGTTCAAAAAGACTACAAAAGGGCTTGCTAACACTGATATCGATGCACAAATCTTCGACTTGGTGCAACAAGTCGCCACTCAGCACAAGTGGGCGCACCTTGAAAAACTGCAAAGGTTCAATGGAGAGCGAGGCTTCACCAAAGACCAAGGGGAAGACTAATAATTCTGGCCTTTGCAGGGCCAGAATTATTAGCCTCTAAAACAGAGGCTAATAATCCGGTGTCCGTGGCCCCTATTCGAGGTCACCACGCTTTCCTTGACGTTGGTGCTCATAAGCTTTCTTGATGGCGGTCAAGCTGTGCTGTACCTCGCCTCGCTCCTCCAGCATATTCGCATAGCGGAAGTAGGCACCTGCGGCAATTTCATGGGCATTTGATGCATCCAGCAACTCTAATGCCTGGGTGAAGAAAGCATCGGCTGAACTGAAATCCCCTTGCTGATGGCGAATTTGTGCCAAAGCAATAAGTGCTTGCCCTTGGGTCTGCGCATCTTGACTTGAGCGCGCAAAGGTAAGGGAATCCTGTGCCTTCTGTTCGGCCTCCTCGATCTTGCCACGCTTGAGCAGCAGTTCCGCAAGGGAGGTGAGGCAGGTAGAGGCCGCAACCTCATCATTGAGCTCGCGCTCGATAGTTATCGCTATGCGATACTCTTGTTCAGCGTCGTCGAGTCTATTCTGCCTCTCAAGCGTCTTGCCCAGGCGCTGGTGAGTTAACCCGACTAGTCTCTGCTCATCTCTCATCTCATAGATGGCAAGACTACGCATAGCATAATCGCGAGCTGTTGCCAGTTTGCCAATCGCCTTGTAGTGTTGGCTAATCTCCATGTACTTCTGTGCATAGCTCTTGGTATCACGCTCCAAGCTATCAAGTGTTTCCAGGGCACGATGATAGAACAACACAGCCTTTTCGAGGTCGCCATGACGAAAGTAGTCGTTGGCTAGATTGCTGAAGACATCCAGGGCAAAGACGGGGTCCACAATCTGACCGCTCTCAATGGCAGCATTACATTTGAGATGGTTCTCCATTGCCAAAGTATAGTTATACAGAGAGAAGTACGCTTTCCCGAGAAGATTACGAGCACGCTCGGTGTACTCCGCATCGTTGAGACTCTCACCTTGAGAAACGGCCGTACGCAGATCGACCACTGCCTCTTGATACTCGCCTAATCCCATATGTACTTCGCCATGCAGAAGATATAATTGGTAGGCTTGATCTGTAGTGATACGTTCTCCTTGAATGGGATTGAGCAGTTGTTGTGCATCCTTACAAGCTCTCTGCTGAATGAGCACACTTGCCTGCAACAAATCTACGTCAACCTTTTGATCCGGACCTGAATCCGCAGGGGAGTATCCTACAGCACGCGCCTCAGCAGCACCAGATGGAGATCCCTCTAACAGGAAGGTGAGGGGAACATCCAGGCGTTTGGCTAGAATTGAGAGAGCTTTTAATGAAGGGCGAATTTTCCCTCTCTCTATAGCAGAGATGTAAGAGATTGAAAACTCCGGCGCAGCCAGTTGAGCTTGAGTCATGCCTAATTTTGTGCGAACTTCACGAATATTCGTACCAACTCGTGCAGCGACCGCTTTCCCTACATTTGTAGTCTCAAGGGATGGCATGGGACTTCCTTCCTTTCTGGTACACTTACTTTAAAATAGAACTACGATAGCTTGGATGCTTACAATGAATATGGAATTCTCTCATCGTCTTTTTCTGCATATCGCCCATTTGAACTCTTGCCTGTCAAATTGTAGAGGGAAGTCTAAAGTGTGCAGAAATTATGAAGACGATAAGCTAGAGAAAACTTGTTTCTTAGATAGTAACACACTACAAGTTTCCTGTCAATAAATGTTCTATCTGTGTAGCACTCGTTTATTATATTGAACCTGAAGGAATCGATTCCGTACTAGGAAGAAAATTTTTTACAATCAGGCACCATTGGATTTTAATAGAGGAGTATCAATAATGCTCATCCTGGTGGCAACTCCTATTGGCAACCTTGGCGATATTACACTACGCGCCCTCGAAACACTACGTACAGTCGATATTATTGCTAGTGAAGATACTCGTAAGACCGGCCTGTTGCTCAAACACTTCGCTATCCAAAAACCACAAATCGCTTTTCACGAGCACAACGAGCAACGTGCTGGTGAACACATCGAGGAGCTGTTAAAACAGGGCCAGTCTGTAGCGCTCGTTACGAACGCGGGCACCCCTGGTATCTCCGACCCTGGCTTCACCCTGGTGCGCCGAGCTATCAAAGCTGGTATCGAAGTTACTATGCTTCCCGGCCCGACGGCATTCGTGATGGCACTTGTGTTATCGGGTCTGCCACTGCATAGCTTCACCTTTCGCGGCTTTCCACCACGCAAGACTATAGGAAGGCGTAAGTTTCTGGAAATCGACAAAGATGCACCTCATACGCTTATCTTCTACGAAAGCCCCTACCGACTCGACGATTTCTTGCGTGATGCCCTGGCAGTCTTTGGTGATAGACAGGCAGCTTTAGCTAATGACCTCACAAAAATGTTTGAGAAGATAGAACGTGGCACACTCTCGACACTACTACAATCGGCTGCAGGCCACAGCAAGCTCAAAGGGGAGTATATTGTTGTAATTGCAGGAGCAGAGCATAAGTAAAGCAAAGCACGTTTCTGGCAGAGTCAGAAACGTGCTTTGCTTTAGATGCCCATGACATTGACCAGTTCTCTTACCGTATCGGCAGATTTCTGCAGCAATACATGCTCATCTTCGCTCAACTCAAGTTCGATAATTCGCTCCAATCCCTTAGCTCCCAATAGAACAGGGACGCCGACGAAGAGATTCTTGATGTTATACTCACCCTGCAGGTAGACAGCACAAGGAATCATCATCTTCTTGTCGAGCAAAATGGCATCAACCATGTGCAAAACAGAGGCCGAAGGTGCATAGTAGGCGCTGCCCGTGCCCAGCAGTCTTACGATCTCTGCTCCACCATCACGTGTGCGCTGTACAATTTGCTCAATGCGCTCGGCGGGCAAGAGTTGTGCGATTGGCACACCTGCAACGGTACACATGCGCGACAGAGGAATCATCGTATCGCCATGCCCACCCAGCACGCAGGTCTGAATGTCATGCACAGATACATGCAACTCTTGGGCAAGGAAGGAGCGCAAGCGTGCCGTGTCTAGCACACCAGCCATGCCTATCACGCGTTCACGCGGAAAGCCACTGACATGGAAAGCCAACTGAGCCATTGCGTCTAGTGGGTTGGTCACCATAATAATAATGCAATTGGGCGAGTACTTAACGACCTGTTGTGTTACCTGTGTAACAATTTCCTGATTCTTTTTCAGTAGGTCATCACGGGACATGCCGGGTTTACGGGGGAAACCGGAGGTGATAACGACGACAACTGAGTTAGCAGTTTCGGCGTAGTCATTGGTGCCGATTACCAGTGAGTCATAGCCGAGCACAGGACCGGCCTGGAGCATATCAAGTGCCTTGCCCTGTGGCATGTTAGGGACAATATCATACATGACAATATCGGCGTAGTCGCGTTCTGCCAAACGTTGAGTGAGGGTGCTGCCAACAAAGCCAGCTCCCACTACAGTTATCTTACTGCGCACTGACACATCCTTTCAAAAAAAGCATGAGGGTGACTTATGACTATTGTAAGTCTCACAGGCATTTTATGCTATACTAGCAATAGAGTTGTTCTTGAGGGCGACGTACAAGTCGCCGCTTGCCTTCTCGCGTCCCGCTATGGGAGCAGTACCTGTTGTGGGGCCACAAGCCCCAATATCCCTACTACGACAAGGATAATATTGATGATACAGCTTGATGGAGCAATAACGCCAGAGAATACCCTATTTGTTCTGCTTTGTTTTGAAGGGCCTGATATCTACTCTACTGCCGGAGGTCTAGGAACCCGTGTCTCCGAGTTGAGCGAAGCACTGGCAACACAAGGATATACCACACACCTCATTTTTATTGGCGACCCCTATAAACCTGCAACAGAAGTGCGTGTGGGAGGCCGCCTGATCCTGAAGCGCTGGTCGCAGTGGGTGAGCAAATATCATCTGAGCGGTGTGTATGATGGTGAGGAACAAAAACTCTACGATTACACCCAGAGCATCCCCTATCATGTCTACGGCGAGATTGTGCGACCAGCCCTCTTCGAGGGCAAGACAGTGGTCATCATGGGCGAAGATTGGCACACAGCCGAGGTAATGTGTAATACCTCTGACCTGCTACACTGGCTCGGCCTACGCCAGAAGGTGCTCATGCTGTGGAATCTGAATAGCCTGATGTCATTGCACCGCATTAATTGGGGTCGCCTAAATTATGTAACGACAATCTGCACGGTCAGCAAGTATATGAAGCATAGGATGTGGAATCTGGGCGTGAATCCCTTGGTCATTCCTAATGGCATTCCTACGCGTCACCTCAACGCTGTTGACCATGAAGCCGTACGACGCTTGCGTGCGATCACACGCCGTAACGATCCCCAGCGTCTTTTCCTCTTCAAGATTGGGCGCTTCGATCCCGATAAGCGCTGGCTTATGGCCATTGAGGCTGTGGCACACCTGAAGCAGAGTGGCTATCCCGTAACACTGCTTGTGCGCGGCGGCATAGAACCGCACGGGGGCGAGGTGTTACAACGCGCCCGTGACCTAGGACTCGTCGTTCAGGATGTGGTAGCACATCGTCCCACTATAGAGCAGTGCATGGATGCAATCGAGTATGCTGGCTACGCTGACATCTATAACCTACGCTTCTTCTTGCCAGAAGAGTTCGTGCGCACAACCTACGCCGCTGCCGATGCAACGCTGGCAAACAGCGGCCATGAGCCATTTGGCCTTGTTGCCTTAGAGGTGATGGCAGCACGTGGCATAGCCGTGACGGGGAGCACAGGCGAGGATTATGCCATTTCGTTCGAGAATGCCATCGTGACCGAGACAGACGATCCAGACGAAATCGTGGGCTATTTACTCCACCTGCGCAGACATCCTGAGGAGCAAGAGCGGATTCGCAACGCAGGGTATCTTACCTCCCAACAGTTCCTATGGGATCATGTCATTGAAAATCTTGTGGGAAAACTAGAGTTTCTTGCACGTAAGCAGGGAATCGACCTAGAATCCCCGACATGGGAGCGTGTGGTTAGTGAGCAGTCTGCGCCGCTGCTTGAGCAGTCTCACACCCTCTGAGGGAGATATTCACCCACAAGTCCCATATGTTTGCTCGCTATGACACAACATGATATCATTGTGTTTACTGTAGCCTTTACAGTTCGCTACCAGTAGCTCTGAAGAACTTTTTTCATGAGTGTAGACACCATAGCAGGAAACCAATGGGCAAAAAACTCATCGCGCTAATCCTTATACTAGGGGTGTTGCTGGGACTCTCAGGGTTCTACGTTGTAAGCGCACTACGGGCATACGCCTATTATCAGCAAAGTAATACGGCAAGGCAGCACTATTGCAGCGACAAAGCTCCAGTACATATTTGTGTGCGTACGCCTGCAGCAATTTTCAGCGCTTTCTACCCATCCTACCTCGCTACCCATACTCCCCTGTTCAGCGTGGAGTATAGCAGTAACACTGCTATGACGCTACTCATCACTGTTACTATCACCAACTTCAGCGATCCTGAAACACATCCTGTAGACGCAACGACGAATACGCAGATACGCAACTTTCTTCCTACATTGCTGAACAATGGTCAGGTGCTACGTGGACTCACGCAGGATGTGCATACATTTCTCCATGTCCAGGTTACTGACACGGGAAAAGATAGCTATTACGTGAATGATATTCCACTCTTGTTGCATTCCCGCTGGGAAATGCAGTGGATGAGTTCTAACCGCCTAAGAATCGCCGCCTGGGTCACACCAGACGATACAGCCGTGCAGGAACTGGTAACAAGAGCGGCGATACACTACTTGCCGCAACAGCAGCAACCCACTCCTGCTAGTATGATCGGTTATACAAAGGCAACGCCGCAGCAAGTGATTGATCAGGTTGACGCTATCTATGATACTATGCGAGAAGATTATCGTCTTCAGTACTCTCCCGAGCCTGTGCCTTACCAAGGCCCTGACAGTAGCGATGTAAGTACAGAATATATCAAACTACCCTTTGAGGTATTACAAGTAGGGAGTGGGATGTGCATTGAGCTAACGACTCTGCTTGCAGCCGCAGTAGAACGGGTAGGTCTGCATGCTGAGATTGTCATTATTCCTGGTCACGCATTTCTTGGTGTGGCAGTTACCGAGGATAATAAGCACATCGAATACTGGGATCCCGTCGAAATAGATAGCAACGTTGCAGCGCAGTCGGCAAACATATACACGGATACCCTCTATATTAAGAACCTAAAAAAGCATACAGTGTTAGATACAGTTATGATGAGCGACGCCCGTAATGCCGGTGTTGCCCCAATGTTATAGGAGGGACCTACGACGAGCGCAGTAGATTTTCCAACATGGTTTAGCGGCGGTTGTTACGGTGGGCTAGCGTGTTGCATGGTGACGATCGCCCTGAATGCGCTTTTTACGACACTCTCTAGGCGTGGTACCACGCGACAACTTGCCTCTGCTATTGTTATCTGCGTTATCTGTGCGCTGCTCGTGCTCCCCGCGATTGTATGGTACGACTTGCGCTTTAGCAACGACCAATCTACACTCTCAGTAGCAGAGATCGAGACCATGCTCGTCTATATTGTGCTCTTCGGCTGGGTTATACCGATAAGCACTACTTGCTCGTACTGCCTCTTCACCCTGCCACGTCTCTCAATGACTGCCGCGCACATTCCTAGCCAGAAATCCAATAAGGCAAGATCCCAGTTGCCACGATACCAGTCAGGTGTTATTGCGCCTTTTGTCCACAATGAAGACACGCCGTGGGGCTGGCTTGAATATCGCAATGGACGCTTCCAGGGACAGCGCCTAGAATTGAAGCGTGTAGTGGTCACTATCGGACGAGGCGAGGATAACGACATCTGGCTGGATGACGATATGGCATCACGCCACCACGCTGAGTTGGCTTGGGATGAAGGACAGGTCTATGTTACGGATTGCGACAGTCTCAATGGGATACTGGTCAAGGGCCGTCGCGTGCGGGGTTGCGTACAAATTGAGTCGAATGACTTGCTACAGATTGGTTCGCACCGCTTCGTTTTCATCCTTTCTCTGTCGAAAGGCGACACGCTCTCTGGTCAAAACGATCCTCTTATAAAACACGTCTGGCGCTCTTCGCTAGATTCACTTACCGATGACGACAACCTTTTGCCAGATGCCAAGTCTGTGCAAGACGAGGAGATGTTAGCACCTTCTTCCAACACTGAGATATGCGGAGTTATCATCATTCAAGATGGAGAGATGAGGGGACAGAGTTTCTTGCTGGACCGCCCCGTTACCATCGTTGGACGCGGCGTTGAGTGTGATATTGTGATTGACGATAGCTCAATTTCACGACGGCATGTCCAGTTTTTGCGCCAGAACGACGAAAACTATGTGCAGGATATCTCCAGCCGCAATGGTACCACGGTGAATAATGAGCCACTGTCCAGTCCGCATCTGCTCACCATAGGTGATATCATCTGTATAGGTAATATTCATATGAAGTATGAACTCACTCAGGCAATGCACGCTGCTCCACTTGCCCTTATCATCAAGATGAATGGTCCCATGCCACTACGCCTACCCAGCAAGCACAAAACGTAGCCGCTTGACACACCACCCTTGATGATGTATCCTTGGTACAAGAAATAGCATAACAATAATGCGCAGATCAGAACCAGTACACGTTGGCGTAGTCGAGCAGCGAGCCGAGAGAGTGCAAGTCGGCAGATGGATACCGCGTCGAACCCCCCTGAGAGTGTCAGTGAGAAACTGACCGGAGATCTCACCGTTAACGAGAGAGACGGTTGCGACAAGACCGTTATAAGTGGAGTTGTGCTATCAGGCATAGCTCAAGAGAGGTGGTACCACGGGTTACAAACTCGTCCTTGTGAAGGACGAGTTTTTTATGTGCATTTCTTGAGAAAGTAAGGAGAAGATATGACGAGCGAAGAAAAATATGTAGAAGAGATTGCCGACCAGGAAGACAATTTCTCACAATGGTATAATCAGGTGGTACGCAAGGCTGAGCTGGCCGACTATGCTCCAGTACGCGGCTGCATGATTATTCGTCCCTATGGCTACACCATCTGGGAAAACGTGCAGCGGCTCATGGACGCACGTTTCAAGGAAACGGGTGTGGTCAACGCGTACTTCCCCCTGCTCATTCCCCGCAGTTTTCTTGAGAAGGAGGCAGAGCATGTTGAGGGCTTTGCGCCGGAGGTGGCATGGGTGACGCGTGGTGGCGGCGAAGAGCTGGAGGAGCCCCTGGCCATCCGTCCCACCAGCGAGACCATCATCGGTCATAGCTATGCCAAGTGGATACAGAGCTATCGCGATCTACCCATACTCATTAACCAGTGGAATAACGTGATGCGCTGGGAGAAGCGCACGACACTCTTCCTACGCACCTCTGAGTTTCTGTGGCAAGAGGGTCACACCGCCCATCGTACACTCGAAGAGGCCCAAGAGCGTACGCTACAGATGCTCGAAGTGTATCGGGCTTTTGCCGAGGAAGATGCGGCGATACCCGTACTCGTTGGTCGCAAGAGCGAGAATGAGAAATTTGCAGGAGCGCTTCGCACCTACTCGATTGAGGCGCTGATGGGCGATGGCAAGGCGCTGCAGGCGGGTACCAGTCACAACCTGGGACACAACTTCGCTAAGGGTTTCGACATTCAGTACTTAGATGCCGACGGACAACGCAAGCTGTGCGCCACGACGAGTTGGGGTGTGAGCACGCGTATCATCGGGGGCATCATCATGGTGCATGGCGACAGCTCCGGCCTCATTCTGCCACCGCGTCTAGCACCGTATCAAACAGTAGTTGTGCCTATTTGGCGCAAAGACGCAGAGAAGTCAGCAGTTGGAGCGTTAGTAGAGCGTGTGGAAAAAATGCTCAGAGGCAAGGTACGCCTGAAGGTGGATATGAGCGAGAACACGCCTGGATGGAAGTTCAATGAATGGGAGATGCGCGGCGTACCTGTACGTATGGAAATCGGGCCACGCGACGCGCACAACAACAGCGTCATGCTCGTGCGCCGCGATAATCGCGTGAAGGAAGCAGTCGCCGTGGATGCTCTGCAAGAGCGGCTACCCGAGTTGTTGGAAGAGGTGCAACATGCGCTATTTCAACGCGCACTTGAGTTTCGGGCAAGCAATACGTACTACACCGATAGTTACGAAGAATTCAAGCACACCATCGCCGAAAAGCGTGGCTTCGTGCGCGTGAAGTGGGCCGAGGATCGTGCAGCCGAACTGGCTATTAAAGAAGAGACGAAGGCGACGTTGCGCGTCATTCCCCTTGATCAGCCGGAGGGCGGCGTGCAGGGAAAATGCTTCTATACAGGCAAGCCTGCTACATGTGAGGCCGTTTTTGCACGAGCATACTAAGGATGGTAGCAGAGATGGATCAGCTATCTCTACTACCATCCTTACTAGATTAAAACATTTTTCCGTCAGCTATTCCAGTACGATCACAAGCGGTAGTGCCGTCAGTGAGTCGATAGTGACGTATTGCTTCCCCGCTTTGAGATACAAACCTGTAGAACTGCCGCCATCCAGATTGAGAGCTGTGTCAATTGATAAGTCGGAAGAGACAAGCAGGTCCGCCAACTCGTCAAGAGTGAAGGCTGCTAGGGGGCTTACAATGAGTAGTAGGCGTCCCTGCTTGTCCATCGCAACGATGCTGCGACGCTGGCTGGCTGCATTGGCGCTGAATTGTGTACGTTTCCCGTTGAGAACGAGCAGAGGAGCTGATTGTGTGGCCTGTTGAAGCTGCTCATTGTTGGCATCATATGCTTGTTGATGCAATGAGCGCAAGTTCACATTACCCTGGGCATCAACAGCGAGCATGCCACCGAAGCCATCGTATGATGTACCGTACGCTCGCCCATCAGATATGACCAGAGCGGTGGCGTTGTTCTGCGCATCGAAATAGCCACCGTTAATAGCCGCTATGGCGTGCTCCTGCGCCAACCATTTGCTCAGCATCATGGGTTGCGCGGGTTGATATTCCACTTTCAGATGAATACGGTGCAGGTCAAAGCGAGTAATAACGACAGTATCGCCGCTAGGACTAGGACTCTTCCAGTACTCATAACGCAGTTCAACCCCTGGTGCAGCCTGCTGCCACACATTGAGAGCGTTTCCTACTCTGGCAATGTCGGGCGTGTTAGTAGAGATACCATTGTTGCTAACAGCGGGAAATACTCCACATGCCACAAATGCACCTACTAACAGGCAAACCAACAGACAGAGTTTTTGGGTGTGTTTGCAAAGCATAAAAATCTTTATACCTTCTTGCATTGTTTTGTTCCACCATCACACTGGATAGTAGCATGCTCGAAGTGCTGAGAAATAACAGTGTTATTCGAGGTGATAGGCATAGCGTTTGGATAGCCAAAGGTTTTGAGTCCGCCACCCGTGTCGAAGTAATCCATAATAGGGCCAGAGATGTTATAGCCTGTGTAGATATAGTAACGTCCACCATCAGCAGTAGGAATTGTAAAGTCCTTGGTATCCCTAGAGAAGTAATTGGCATCACTATCGAAAACGATGGGGTGCTGTAAATCTACATCGTGAGGAGAAATCCAGTTAAAGGAATCAAAACCCCAGTTCATCAGGTCGCGCATATCTGTCCACCAATTGATAGTGTGTATAACGACACCTATCAGGTGATGATGGTTGCGTGTGCATGATATAACCTGAACAAAATTCTTAGCAGCGTCCCAGCCCGGTTTGCCTCCATCGACGCCAGGATACCACCAGAGAAACTGATTGCCGTTGATAGCGTAATGCTCCTGGTGCTTGCCATTATCAGTGATGTGGTATTGTTGTGCTGCGCTAATCTGGCGGAACAGGGGCAGGGTCATAGCATAGCGACCGAGCACAGCAAGATCGTGGGCACTGGAATAGTGCCCATCCATCAGCAAGCCATGTGGATTCATAAAATGTGTATCGTGCAAACCGAGTTGGCTAGCACGTTCATTCATTCTCTCCACGAAATGTGGCAAGTTGCCGCCAAGTGCGTCAGCAATCACCACAGCCGCATCATTGCCGGAAACAAGCAGCATTCCGTAGAGCACATCGCGCAGAGAATACGTCTCTCCCTTCCTAAACCCAAAGAGGGTACTATCCGACGGAAGCTGGTTGATGTCGTTCTGCATAGTATCATTGATCGTAATATTCTGATCAGGATTGCCCTGCTCTATCGCCAGTATGGCCGTCATGAGCTTGGTTGTGCTCATGACTGGAAGGTGCATAAAGGGATTTTTTGCATAGAGCGTCGCATCAGTATCGGCATCAAGCAGATAGGCTGCGGTGGCAAACACCGGTGGAGCGGGATGATCAATATCCGTAGGGGTAATGAAGAGTTGGTGAGGATCAGCAGGTTGCACACTCGTAGAGGGCAGATATGGCCCCGCTAAAGAGAGTCCCCTCGTGACAGGATGAAAGCTATTGATTAGCGCACTGACGACGATAGGCAAGAGAATCAAACCCGCTAGCACCATTGTCCCAATCTGAATGACGTTCTGGTTGTGGCTGAGGTCTTGTAGATAGACAAGCATCGTGCGTGGCTGCTGACTTCGCTCACGTAGACGTCGTTGCGTCAGAGTTGGCGGCTCATATACGCTTGGCCTGTGCGACCGCGCTACCATAATGCTCTTGGTAGTATCTCTGCCCCGAACTTCTGTAGTGAAGTTGTCCTCCGAAACTTCTTCAACGTGCGGTTTTTTAGCCGTAGATGAAGCGCGCAGCATCCTACGGGCCGTAGTTGAAGGCAAACCGCGCTTCTCTTCAACCCGGAGCGAGGCTCGCCTCACCTTGGGAATCTCTGGATGCTCATCACTATAGTACTCGAATGAGGATCTCTTGGAAGCCTTCGGTGATCTATTGCGTTGAGATGAATGAGACGTAGGCAAATCTCCTGGTTGTTCGTCCTCACGAGGCAGTGTTCTATGCATCGAACCATCTTCTCCATATATATCCTGCACAAGATCAGTTTCAATTACGGTTCTTCGATCCAACCATGCTCTTCACGGAAGTTCAGCCCCTGCTGTCGTGCCTCTTCTGCCGACAAGTAAGGCAAAAGGTGTCCCACCAAAGGCTGCTTTGCCTTATAGCGTCGCAAATTATCCCAAGCGCGCTCGTGCATCATGCGCAGAGCTACAGCCGGGTCGCCGAGTGTACTTTGCAAATTCTGTAGCACACGCTTGGCCTGTTCCTTTTGTTGTGTTGATTGCACCTGTTGACCAAGCAAGCGAGACACTGCGAAAAGATCATCGTCCTCGACAAGTCCAAGGTGCTCACCCTGTAGCATAAGACGCAAGCCCTGAGCCAGATCTGCATCAAGGGTTGCTACGTTCATCTCAACGTCGTCGCGCATACCTCGGTTATTGAGATTAGCTGAGCCAACAGTTGCCCACACATCATCGACAATCGCTGCTTTGGCATGCACATAAATGGGGCGGTAATGTTCTGCCCCCTCCGCATGCTGCGAAGTGGCTAAACAGAAAGCTTGTAGTCTTCCTTCCTCCACTGCCTGGGGTACCATCTCACGTAGACGTTGTAACCCGGCGTCCGAGAAGGCACGCCCTACATTAGGGTGATCGGGCAGAACAATAGACATCATAGCACCTCGTCGCAAGGCGTCTGAGAGGGCACGCAGATTGTATTCCATTTCGGGGTTCTCTGTTGCAATGAAGGAAATGTCGATACCTGTGAAGACGCGCAACCAGAAATATTGATTTTCCAGGTATACGAAGCGTTGTATATTGCTCAACGCATGAGCATAAAATTGAGCAATACCACGCACAATGAGTGGCTCGAACCGATACGTCTGTTCTGGAATGGTACGAGCGACCTGTACAGTCGTCTTGCTCTCATGTGCTGGTGGTAACGGGTGTTCGTGTATGAGCAACTTGTTCCAGCCATGACGATGTACAACATCATTCCAACGCTGGCGAAAATTGTATTCTACATCACTTGCCGCTGGCCCCTCGATAAGAGAGTGGATATCGTGCCAAGGGTGTGGACTGGTTCCCTCTTTCGTATGGCGTAGCGGATTGGAGAAAAGGTGAGCGGGCGTATCCCAGCGGTCAAACTCACCTTTTTTCTCGACCAATGGATCGATACCACCTACAAACGCATACGTGCCATCTACGATGGCTATTTTCTGATGCAGTGACTCAGCAGGATGGTGAAGAATGCCAAGAGAGCTGTCATCGAGTATACAGGTAACACCCATCTTCGTGAGTTGTTCATATGCTTGCTGCGGACTGTAGTGTGAGAAGAACTCCAGGCACTTCCAGAGTAGCACCTTAACCTCGACGCCTTTGCTGACTGCATAGCCCAGCACCGCCTGCACCGAGAGATCGTGAGTACACCAGAACGCGATATCAGCTTCTTGCAGACCTTCTGCAGGCAGCTCACTCAGTAGCGCTTCTTGTTCTACGCTTCCATCTGGTCCCGCCAGTCGATCTTTTCCTCGAACGAGTTCCAGCCCTGCTGTAAGCCCCCAGTTAGCGAGGTAAATATACTTACTAGCCCTGAGAAAGTGGCGGCACATTGTCAACATGGTTGCACGCCCGTCTACTAGATACGAAACGTGAGAATCATTGCGTACTGGTGTATCACCTGTAGCCCACCAGTTCTGTGTTTGCGGTCCATTGAACGCCTGCACCCATTACCTCCTGCGTCTCCCGCGCCTTGTTTGTCTATGTGACCATTGCCTAGACGGTTGCAGCAGGTTCCTGCTGGTTGCGGCAGTCCTCACAGCGACCAAAAAGCGCGAGAGAGTGTCCTTCGATATCAAATTTTGTCTGGTTACCAATAGCGGTGAACTGATCTTCAGGGAGACAAACATCCACCTCTACAACACAGTGACATTGCGTGCAAGTCAAGTGATGGTGATGTCGGTCGCCACAGACACGATAGTGATGTGTACCATCGGCAAACTCAATACGACCGAGCAATCCCATATTGACCAACTTCTCCAGCGCACGGTAGACGGTAGCTCTCCCCAAGCGTGGTTTCTCCTGGCGCATGGCTTGCCAGAGGTCGTCAATTGTGAAATCGGCTCCACTGGCAGCAAGTTCTACCAAACGCTTCTCGATGAGTTCACGTGGACGTGTCCGGCGCTGACTGGTTTCGTCAAACACCGCACGAATTTTGTCGGCGATCACATTCGCATCGGTGTCTTTACGTGTTTCGTTGCTCTGCATATATATCAAGCTCTCCATTGCTCTGCTGCTTTAGTTTACCATTTTTATCTTCTAACTGGCAATCAGACGCATAATCTCATAATTCCAGGCGTTTCTGCTGCAACGACAGCAACCCTCCTAATGTGTTATACTAGAGTCGTTAGAAAGGTGAGATCGCTGAGCCTCGTACGGCGCAAGCCCGTTGTCTTGAGAGGCGATGCAGCGCTCACCACAAACTGTGTATATTTTCATACTAAAGAAAGGAAAGCAGGTAATCGAGTATGCCCAATCAGGAGTATGACCAATACAATCAAGGCCAGAGCCAGCAAGGTGGTCAAGGTCAATATGGTCAGCAGCAGGACCAGTACGGCTCACAGAGCGGTCAGTACGGTCAGCAGCAGGACCAATACGGTCAAGGCCAAGGGGGTCAGTATGGCCAACAACAGGATCAGTATGGTTCGCAGGGGGGTCAGTATGGTCAAGGCCAAGGGGGTCAGTACGGTCAGCAGCAGGACCAATCTGGTCAAGGTCAAGGTGGCCAATATGGCCAACAACAGGATCAGTATGGTCAGCAGCAGGACCAACCTGGTCAGGGCCAAGGTGGTCAGTACGGTCAGCAGCAGGACCAATCTGGTCAAGGTCAAGGTGGCCAATATGGCCAACAACAGGATCAGTATGGTCAGGGCCAAGGCGGCCAATACGGTCAACAACAGGATCAGTATGGTCAGGGCCAGAACCCGCAGCAGCAGCATGGTCCACTTCATCAGCCACGCGAGATGGCAGAACAGCAGATTGATCAGGCCATCGACCAGTTCGGCAACAAAATTCCTGGCGGCTCACAGTACACACAGCAGGCTAAAGAGGCCGCTTCTGGCATTCTTGACAATTTAGAGAACCAAGTTGAGAAGAAGGCTGGCGATATGCTGGGCGGTATGTTCGGAGGCAACCAGTAGGGACATGACTTATCACGCCCAAGGGGGGGGCCGGGGGGATAGCTGACCCCACTCCTTGGGCAAGATAGATCATGCCCCTACAGCCAGCACTCCTATTTAGGAAAACTGTGCCTGCATCACTTTCGGCGCAGGAATGCTTACTACGCTGGGAAGTTGTTCTCCCTTGGCATACGAGCAGCACGTACAGACGGAATACAGAACGTAGCTATGACGACACTTGAGTAGGTGGGCATGGCGGCTGCAAATAGGTTTGCCGCACTGCGTGCAAGTATGGGTGTGCCATAGCGTAAGAGGTGTTTCACAAACAAAGCATTTTGCGTTGGAGCTGAGAAGCTTCATTGCTCTATATCCTCTTTCTTAGTTATTAGCCTTTATCGGGGTAAATTATTTCCGACTCTCTCCATATGATATTAGCATACCCTAATGCAGTCCGTCAAGAGGCACACTAGGCAGGGATTTAAGAAGTGCCTCAGCGAGACTTGGTTTTCACTAAACACAAACATTAAGCAGACGGTATGTACTAAAACATCGTTGCGCTCGCCTTCTGACCTAAAAGACAGCTCAGATGTGCGCTTCAAAAGCGACGTTGCACGTCGCTTTCAGTTTTTGAGGGATTGACGAAGGTTGATCTTACTCCTATACTGACACTAGTTGAGAGTAGTGCTGAATTATCAGCACCATGAGAGAAAGAAGCATGTATGGGAGAAACAGTACAACCAACTCAAGACTGGAAAGTCGTCTATGGACATCTCTTTGAGGAAGGCGAGGACGGCTTGCCCAAACCAGGGCAAGTGCTCAAATACTTCCGCGAAATACGTAAGATGAATACCAAGGCACTTGCAAGAGTGCTAAGAGTGACGAAAAGGACCGTTGAACGCATGGAAAATGAACATCTCTTCCTTGATTCTATGTCACGTCGCCGTGCGCTTGCCTCGGCTCTTCGTATCCCTCCATTTTTGTTAGGGATCACTACCTTTCGAGGCATGCCCGCACTTACAGCGCCACACGTGGCAGGAGCAGCAGCACATACCACCGCACAACTCACCGTTGTCAAGTCTGTTGAAGCGTTACAGCAAGCGCTCGCAGCTCTCTGGACAGAACATGAAACTACGACAGCACGGGAGAGGTTAGACGCGATTGAGCAGGATATCAGGAGTCAGCGTTACAGCCTCTCTTTATTTAGCGGGCAAGAACGACTGGAAAGACAACATATTCTATTAGGCTACTACTTGCTGGCTGTAGATGTTGCCCGTAGTGGACGTGCGTATCCAACGGCCTTCCGCAATGCTGATAGTGCCATCGAACTGGCCCTCAGCCTCAACGTCCCCGAGATCAGACACCCTGAACTGGTAGCCGCTGCTTATATGGAACGTGGATCAGTCTATTTTGAACGAGGAAACCCAGGCGACGTGGAAGCGGCAATAGCGGACTTCCAGGCAGGATTGCCGTATGCGCAACGCTCACAGACACCGCTGCTTGCAGCTTTTTCTGGTAGAGCAGGGGCAACATTTATCGTGAGAGCACAGGATAAGACGGACAAAGCAGAAGCACTACGCCTGCTTGATCGCTCCGGCAAGCTGGTAGGGACGGGAGAGCTAGAAGGAACATTATATCGCCTTGGTCCTGTTAACGAGGGATGGGTTCAGAACATACGTGGTCTCGGGTTTGTGCGGGCGAAGGATGCAACTGAAGCATTGAATACCCTGAACAAGAACTACCAAGCATTTCTTCCAGACTCACGACCTCTTGCATTCAATCATCTCTACCGAGCGATGGCAGAAGAAATACAGGGACACTACCCCTATGCCACGGAGCTTGTAGGATTTGCCCTTGACATCTTCGAGCAGTTAAAATCTCAGCTTGGGATATTTCGCGTTGGGCAGGTGGTACGTTCTCTGAGCCAACATCCCACCTATGCTGACGCCATCGAGTTGGCACAGTTACGCGCAAGGTTGGTTGACAGGAAGCGACGCCGCTTGCTCGTGTTAGAGGAAGAGTAATGACAGAAGAGGGTACGAAGGGAATATCTCTTCCACTGACAAGCGGCACTCTCCGCCTTTGATATCCTCAAGCAAGTCGAGACGGGTGTGAATATGCAGCGGCTCTGTCAGCTCTGCCAGGAACTGGAAGCCAGCCTGTATGGGAAAAGCACAGATGTAGCATGGCTGCGCTTTCAACTGGCGACTATTGGAGAGTAAGACTTTGGGGGAATGTTGAAGTATTCTTTTCGATTAATATTTCCTTTTTCCACGATACATATTGAAGCCATAAGTGTAAATTTCAGCGAATCGGTAGCCTTGTTCTTTTTCTTGTAGTTCAGCAAGCCCGATAAGTCCGATACTCAGCAAGAAGTCAACAAAACCGCTAAATGTAGATGAGATTCCTTGTGCCGTCTTTTGCCACACCTCACTCAACTTCTGCTCGGACGCCAGAACTTCAATACCTACAAGTGCATCAAGAAATGGTCCGAGTTCAGGATATTCTTCTCTCACTTCTGCACAGCGTTTCTGAGACGCTGCAAATAGTCCTTGATTAAGTGATTTGGGTTGAAGCAAGCGATCTGGTTGACTTCGATGGGAGGTCAACTCGTAGTTTTTGGCTTCTTTGAGTAAACTGTTCAAACTACGCGGAAACGTGGTTCCGCCGGAGTCTGTGAGTCGATCATAAACCCACCTAGATACACTCTTAGATTTTAAATTTGGCTCTCGCCGAGTTCCCCATAATATCTGAAGTGCTCTATCAATCAATGCTTCATCTGCCTGGTCGATATTCTCAACAGGTGCAAAGCGGTCCACTAAATCCCTGAACTCTTCTGACTGCTGTGCCTGACGCAATGCTAAGCGTAGAAAATCTAGACGGGTCCATTGCAAAATGACATCACGCCCATTGAGATGGCTCTTGTTATCAAAGACAAGTCGAGTCCAGATATCTTCACGCAGGAATATCTTGAAACGAATAGAGGTCAATCGACGAGCGTCAGAGGCTTGCACAAGTTGAAACAAACCTGTCAACGCCCTCTTACGTAGATTACCCTTTTCAAGAAGATCCTCGTCTAGGTCATCATAAAGAAACCAGAGGGCTTGACTGCTTTTTCGTAACTGTCTATTGATATCATCCAGTGCATCCTTTGCCAGCAAGTTTAGTTCGGCATTCACTGCCATTTCTACTAGTGTCTGGGTATGTTCTATTTGCCAGCGATCAACTCCTCTCGGTACCTTATTGAGAATAGATCGAAGCTGACTAAACTTATCTTTATTGCCTTTAAGAAATTGCTGAAGACGATTTTCCAGATGCATACGCAGTAGCAAATAAGAACGCCAGAATGCTTCCCAGGATCCACCATTTTGCTCTATGGCCTGATCAAGCAGTTCGAATTCAGCCCTAGTCGGACGAATGCGAAATCCACCGTGTCCAGATAGGCAAGTCACGCGATCTAGCCGCTTTGACCACTCCCGAGCAACGTCCTCATATTTTAGTAAAAGCTTATAAAGAGCTGTCTTGCCTGTACCTTTTAGCCCTCGGATAAGGCAGGTAGTGTCGTCAAGGAAGCGCTCAAAGTCACGGGTTCGCTGAAAGCGATTACGATCAAGATCATCAGCATTTACCTCAGAAAACTCAAGGCTCTCAATAATCTTGCGTCGACGGTCTCTATCGCTGAGAACCTGTTCGAGGCTAATTGCAGTGGTATCCTCATCGACCACGTTAGCAATAGCCATGTAATTTGATAGTAGTGACTGAACAGGATAACCCGAGGCCAGAGCAAGTTCAGTGAGATAGTGTACAGTAATTGGCTCCGCAATTTCTGGCTGGATTTCAGTCTCTTGGATATCTTCATCCAACTCTGAATTGGGCTGAAAGGTTGCTGTATCTAAGCGACTCTGTAAGACCTGCCAATATTCTTTTACCTTCTCCATCCCCGCATCGCCAAATGGTACAGGCGAAAAAACTAGTTGCACAGAAACCTGGCCTGCAAGAGCCTCAAGGAGAAGCTCGACACCACGTTTATTCTGCTCGTTAGGATAGAGGAAGACAATTGCTTGGTCAGCGGCTCGTAGCAAAGAAAAGGCACCCCATTCGTTGATACCTGTACGGGAGTCAACAAGAATGATATCCGGTTGCAACTGTTCAGTGATCTCACGAAAAAAGATAGACCAGAGGTCCTCACCGCGTTCAGTAATAGCGGATGCACGCAGGTCATCAACTTTCGTGATATAGTTAAGATCAAGGGAACCTGCAGGGACAATAAAGAGACGGCCAGGTGCATCGGGAATACGAACCTCGCCAAAAATCTCGGCAATTGAGATGCTGGGTTCTATAGCCTTTGGGAGATAGGAGCGTTCGTAGAAGTAGTCTACGATACCGTGCTCGGGTGTCGGGGTCAGATTGAGCAAAGAACTCAAACCTGGTGCCTCTAAATCTAAATCAATAGCAACAACCTTTCGCCCTCGCATCGCGAGAATCCATGCTACATGGGTAAGTGCAGTTGTGCGGCCTACGCCGCCTTTGAATGAGTAGAAAGTGATAGTACGTGGAATACGTTGCTTACGCCGTTGTATTTTGGGAGCTTCGGCGGCGTTTATCGCTTGTTGAGTCAAGTCGGACCAACTGTAGACTCCGTTCTGCTGCGTAGTTAGTGGTGCAGAAAGACCAATAAAGTCAGCCTCACTGATTGTATAAAGAGATAGAAAGCCTATTGACGTGGGAGCATCAGACTTATGAAGAAGATCCACAATTTGTTCACGCCGTTGTGGCACAGCTATATTTGCAAAGTGCTCGCTTACAATAGTTATATTCAATAAGCCTGAAGTCGAGATGGTCAGGTCGTACCACTCTTCCGGCGGATGTTGTATGAAGCGATCCTCAATATTTTTTTTGAGCACCGGTCGCCACGTATGCTGCATCTCTCTATACCTTCTCATTTATCATAGTTTGGTAGCTTGTGCCCGTAACCAACCCATAAGACTTCGATATGACTTTACCCACCGTTTATATTTCTCATCGTCAGGTTCATTTCCCGCATAACGCATGTTGATGAAATGGCCTTCTGGATTCTCAACGTCGTTTAACCAACCTACTACAACTGGGAACTGCTGTATACGTGATCGCAATCGGTTGTGACGGTTCAATGCTTCTTGATAGCTGTGCCCAGGGTTGGTGATAGTATGACCTGGGTCACAGGTGTCAGTTTTCCATTCTTTTCTTGCGCCCTTTGGCAAGGAGTTAAGTATTATATGCTTAAGAAGGCACTCAATGACAACACCGCCAAAGTAGATAGCGGCTATACGCCTACCATTCGTATCTAAGATGGTCACATCCATAGTGCGCTGTAAGAAAGCAGCATGATAATCTTCCATTCCACTTTACCCCAGAGTTTTTTGTTTTTCAAGTTCGCTTTACGCCCGAAATTTCGAGCGAGAGAACTTCAACGGTATTGATGATATCGTTACTCTGCTCTTTTGTCAATTGCTACACGAGGCTTCTATGTCTGCTCCATTTGTAAGCCCATGTGCTCCAACAACTCACGAGCAACACTATACGGATCCCGCTCACCCGTAGTAATAGCTTCGATGAGAGCGTTCCACTCGTCTTCGCTGACACGCCTTTTGAGGGCGTGCATGACAGCATGAAGGACGAGAGCTTGGACTTCGCTACGCACCTGGCGCTGCGCCCGTTGGGCAAGCAGACCGCTCTCTTTGAGAACTGCGAGGTGCTGCCGCATAGCATCGACGACCTCTACGATGCCTTGGTTTTTGAGGGCGGAGGTCTTGAGGATGGGGATACGCCACGGCCCTTTACGGCGATTGGGGTCGAGGCTGAGTAGCATGGAGAGTTGGGCGGCAGCCTGATCTGCGCCAGGTTTGTCGGCTTTGCTGACAACGAAGATGTCGGCAATCTCTAGAATGCCTGCTTTGATGGCCTGTATCTCGTCGCCCATGCCAGGGGCGCAGACGACGACCACGGTGTGGGCACTGTGCATGACCTCTACTTCGGCCTGCCCGGTGCCGACAGTTTCGATGATAATGGGGTCGAAACCAGCAGCGCCCATAGCACGTATGACATCGCCTGTTGAGGAGGCAAGGCCACCAGGGCTGCCACGACTCGCCATGCTGCGAATGAAGACGTTGGGGTCGCCCGCCAGTTCCATCATGCGGATACGGTCACCCAGCAGAGCGCCACCTGTGAAAGGGCTGCTTGGATCAATGGCCACTACGCCGACTTTGTGTTGCCGATGGCGCAGTTCTCGTACGAACTGGGTGACAAGTGTGCTCTTTCCAGCACCCGGTGCGCCTGTTACTCCGATAATATGCGCACGACCAGCGTGCCGATGCAGCTCTGCAAGATAGCGATGCGCCGCAGGGACCTCACTCTCGATCAGTGTGATCATACGCGCAAGAGCACGACGGTCCCCATCCAACAGACGTTGAACAATGTTTTGCAAGGCGTGCTATACCTCAGCCTTCAGGCGCTCTGGATGTATATTCTCGCGCACAAACTTGATGATCTCTTCTGTCGAAGTGCCGGGGCCAAAGCACCCTTTGATGCCCATCGCTTTAATCGCTGGAATATCTTCGTCGGGCAGAATGCCACCCGCGGCAACGAGGATGTCATCGACATTGTTGTGCTTGAGCAGCTCCATCACCCTGGGGAAAAGGGCCATGTGAGCACCGGAGAGGATGCTCATAAGAATAGCGTCCACGTCTTCTTGAATAGCCGCTTCTACGATCATTTCTGGGGTCTGGCGAATGCCAGTATAGATGACCTCCATGCCAGCATCGCGCAAAGCACGAACGATTATTTTCGCACCACGATCATGTCCATCGAGTCCTGGCTTAGCGACCAATACGCGAATTGGACGAGTATCAACCATAGGGCTGCTCCTTGAAGCTTATTGCTTGCAGTTAGTGGATTGAAAGTGCGTCTTCATACAGCCCACGAATAACAAGCTCTAGCTCTTCATACAGTGTGTGACTGTGTTCCTTCAATTCTACAACGGAGGATATCTCAGCGTAAACAAGCAACAATTGCCTTGCACGCCGACTAATTTCCGTCCTCTTCTCTGCTGTGACGAGCGGAATAGGCAGGCGCGCCAGCACATACTGTTCTATTTGTGGCTGTACCCATTTGTAGGCAGTATGTAACACATACACATATTCGCGTAGAAGGCGCGAATTGAGCAACGCCAGCAGAAAGTAGAGTTGACATAGCCATCTCTTGCGGTCACTACTATACCCATCTTGTTCCCGGGTATATAGGAGTGGCGATCCCTTGCGGTCGCCATGCTCCCCATCTCCGGCATGCCACCCTCCCTTGCGGTCGCCATGCTCTCCGTTTCCAGCACACCACCCTCCCTTATGGTCGCTATGCTCAGTAATGCGTAGATTGAGTAAGTAAAGTGTCTGTAGTGCAACATGTCCACGCAGATCTAATGTTGCCTGCAGGTGTGCTGTGCTCTTCACAACGAGAACTTTAGGCGCGAGATAGCGCTCCAGAGGCTTGGCAATGGCATCTTGCGCAAGCCAATACTGAGCACAGGGAGTTTTGTATGCTTGTACATCGACCCCTCCAAGCAAGACGGGATACCATACACCCTTGTCGGTGGGCGGGGTTTTGGCAAGCAACTTTGTCTTCTTGCCTAGCTCTTCACCGCGACGGATGGAGACGATGTGCTCAAGTGGAACAAATTGGCCATTCTCAGCAGTAGAGGTAGTGCATACAGATGCATGCAAGCGTCCGACAAGCGTGTCATGTTTGCTGCTGAGCAAATAGCGCAGTTCAGCATGAGGCTGGCTACGTAGTAGGTGTTGAGGAACCTGAGATAGTTGCGTTGTTACTGGTAGTGCGGCTTGCATCCATTTACTGCGTATCCATGACACACTATGACTCTGCCTAGGCGGGTGCTTCTGCGCGATGATGACTACAGCACCGACCTGTGCTGGAAAGACCTCAGACAAGTGCCAGAGGTGATGCACTGTGGTATCGGCGAGCAAACGCCCTCGTTGCTGGGCCGCATTGCTTCGCGCTAGAACAGGATCCGGCAGCACTAAGCAGATCCAGCCGTCAGGGCGTACTACTTGCAGAGCTAGATCAAGAAAAAGCAGGTAACTATCGACCTGCCCACGATGTTGTGCCGATTGATAGCCGCTCAGATCGTTGTTCTTGATAGCGAGGTAAGGAGGGTTAGCCAGAAATATATCAACTGGTGCGCGTTCCTCCCAAGGCAGTGTAAGCCCATCAGCCTGGTGAATATGGAAACGCACTGAGGACATACCGTGTGGATGTGCTTCCTGCAGGTCGGCACAAGAGAGCAGTTCGCGCATCTGCATCTCCGCAAGAAAGCAGGCTACAGGATCAGGATCAAAACCCCAGAGGTTGCGCTGCAAGGTAGTCAAGAGTGCATGAGGCGTAAGCCTGCCGCGTAGCCCAGATGCGAGCAGACGACGGGCAGCTCCTAAGAGGAAATTGCCGCTACCACAGGCGGGGTCGAGAACACACAACCGCGTAAGATCGTTTTCGAGCGTATAGCCACATGCATCGAGTATCTGCTCGACCAAAGGAAAAGGAGTCGAGAAGTGGCCACGCATCTTACGTTCTTTTTTTGGCAGTGTCGTTTCATAGTCCCAAACTCTAGGGTGTTTCATAGTGTAATATTCGTTGAGAGCATTAGTCTATGTCACACATAGGTGTTGAAAGTTTTTCCTCATCCAGCAGTTCCAAGGCGGCGCGAGCGGCTAAGCGCCCTGCCTCCTTAATGCTGGAAGCCTTACCTGTGCCCAGAAGTACGTCTAGTTCAAACACACCCACTTTGAACACACGGTCATTATTGTGACCACTTTGCTCAAGTACGCGATAGCGTGGTAGGTTCCCCGAACGCTGCAACACGATTTTCTGTAAGCGCCCTTTGGGATTGGTATCCAATACCTGATACTTTACATGCTCTACCATTGGGAACACAATGCGCGCCACAAAGTCGTGTGCCACTTCTGCCCCTTGGTCGATATGAATAGCGCCAACGATAGCTTCCAGCACGTCGGCACACAACGAGTCACGCGACCGCTCATTGAAAGTACGCAGGTTGGCGATGTCAACACGAATGAAAGGAAAGAGGCCCAACTGTTGTCCAATCTTAGCAAAGACACGTCGGCTGACAACTTCTGACTTCAGTGCTGTCATTTCGCCCTCTGAAGCATCGGTGTAGGTACGATAGATATAGTCGACGACA
>JAFAXQ010000250.1 GCA_019240835.1 Ktedonobacteraceae bacterium | reverse complement strand
ATTTTCTCGTACCCGCCCTCTCGCGACTGTGCCTGCACTCTGCTGTGGCAGGGGAATGGGATGACGCCTTCCGCTATGCGTTGCAGGCCGAAACCTTGCGCAAGCGCACTGAGACGGCCTTGATCTGGCTGGATTTCTCCTCGCATTATGAAACGGAGGCCTTACTCCATGCGGGAGAGGAGCGCCAGGCGCGGGAAGCAGTGCAGCGGCTGGGAGAACGTCTCGGGTCCAATCGGCGCTTCCGCATTCCTTACCTGCGCTCGTTGGCCCTCTTAGCCGACAGGGAAGGGCATGGCGAGCAGGCCATCGCCCACCTGCGCGAAGCCGCCGAGTTGGCCGCGGACCTCGGCCTGCCCGAGGAACAGTGGCAGATCCAGGCGAGGTTGGCAAAGGTGTATGAGGCTCAGGATGAGACAGCTCAGGCGTGTCTGGCCTGGGCGAAGGCTTCGACGATCATCCAGGGGCTGGCTGATGGCATCAAGGATGAGGCACTGCGTGTACGTTTTCTAGCCGGGCCGCAGACTCAACCAGTGCTGCAGCACGCCCAGGGCGAAACGTCATGATTGCAGGGATGTTCGGGTGAAGTCCTTCCTTTTCTAACTCTCGGCCTGCCTCCTTGGCTGCGGGACTTCCGCCGAGGGCGCTGAGTCCATTTGGACGAGCGCCAGGGCACTGCGCAACGCCACCGGCTCGTACTCGGGAGCCATGTGAGCCAGGGAGGTCAACGCCGTTCGTGCCAGATGACGCGCATACTGCTGCACAGCCTCCTCGCGATTGCGCTCGCGGCACGCTTCGAGAATCCGCCCGTGCTCCACTACACTCACGGATTGCGCGTGGACCTCCCGATAGGCCAGGATCAAGCGATAGCGCTGGCTCTGGTCTGCGATTGTGATGGGGATCGTGTACATCGTGAGGTTCTTCCAATCCCGCTCGCTGGCTTATAGCCTGGCCTGAGCCTTGCGGAACCCCCAATGATGGGATTTACAGTTTAAGCTCGGAAGGTGGACAAAGGTTCAGGGAAAGTACCATCGCGTATTAGCCAGCTCAGATGCCTGGTCGATAATCAGACCCTATCCAGAAGACAAGGATGTGGTAACTGGCAGGAGCGTTCGTGTTATTTACAACTTTTTCTGATAATACCCTACAGCAGTTTGCATATTAGTTGAGCCCTATTCTGAGCAAAGCCGCACTTGAAATGAGCTCAGTAGGGTGGCTCAAGAATTCTGCACACCACTGTAGATAGAGGTAAGCATGTTACGGCGAGGTGTCCTCCTATTGCTTGTAATATCTTCTTTGCCCGCTACTCTGCCCCTGGTGACAGCTTACGTAGCGCTACCCCGTAATATGCAACTATCCTACTTGCCTCTGCTGCATTCGTGCTTGGCTCAGCGACTTGTGCATCGCTCTGTACGACTAAGAGTAGCTCGTTGAAAGTCCTCGCCCAGGGTGGTCGAGAACGTTGCGTGGTCTAGGGGTGCGGGGGCGTGATCTGGTCGGGGTCTATTCCCAATGAGCGCAATTTCTCAGCCAGAGCATCAGCACGCCGTTTCTCTGTCTCAGCCTGCGTCGGACGAAGCTGCCCAGCGCTGTCATACAGGCGCAGATACGCGCCGTCCGGCACCAAATAGCTCTCCAGGTGCAGACTCCACAGTCGCCCCTGTGCGTCTATGGGCAGCGCATGCATGGTACGCGTGGCTCGGTCCAGCCGCCAGCCAAACAGGCGACGTCCATCTCGCAGCAATGTTGGCTCATTGGGATCGTAGGCAAAATATTCTTCCACCCCCATCGCGGCATACTTGCTTGGCTTCTCCTCCAGGTCCTTGTCCCAGGTTTCTTGCGAAGCAATCTCCAGGACCACGTGGGGGGCTGGCCCGGTCTTGCCGACACGCCAACTGCGCACACGGCCTACCTCGACGCCTTTGATCACGGCAATATCAGGAGCGACTGGATACTCTTTCCGATTGGCAGTCTGATAGAAGTTGAGGTTGTAATAGACGCGACAGCGCTGGCCAGCAAACAGCACGGTCAAGACACCCCTCAGATAATAGATCAACGTGCTATGATCTTCGGTTTCCTCGACCAAGTCCTCCGCGGTGGGGTGCAGATCGTAGTAGTAGTACGCTCCCTCGTCTGTCATCTTCTTGGCCATGGCGTGCTCTCCTTGTAGGCTATCGTCACTGACTACGTTGCCTCTGCCCCATCCTTTGTCTACTGTGAAGCCCTCTGCCTCTCTAGCGGATCGACAGCTCTCTTCTGCTGAGCCTATTCTACCATACCTTCGGGATGATCGCAAGGGGCAGAGTGAGGCAGGTCCCACCAACAATCGGGTGCTGAGGGTTGAACACGAGATCAGGGAATAACAGACCCAGGCCAAATCTGGCACTATGCCCGCCAGAAAGAAATCAGCATCCACGGAGGGTAAGACGAGGTATACGGTGCTTATTCCTTCGGAACACCGATCTCGTGATCCCGAAAGAAGGAACGCCAGGGACCACAGCCGAGCATGAAGGGTTGCATGAGCGCTCGTTCGGCTTGAACCGTATGCATCAAATCGTGAGCTGCCCACGTATGAAGCATCTCTGCCAGGGTGACTGTGCCAAACTGGGGATGCTGTGCGGTCCGTGCCAGGTCCTCATCCTTCACTTGCTTGAGTAGGGCAAGGCTTTCTTGACGATCGCTTGCGAACGCAGCAGCGAGCTGCTCAGGAGTCTGTGAATCGGGGCCTGCGTGCTGCTGGTTTGGATCGAAATCCTCGAAATCCTGTCCTGCCAAAAAAGCATGGATGCGGACAGGAAAGACCAGGCGTTCCGCGTCCAGTAAATGTTGTAAGCAATTGAGCGCTGACCACTCGCCTGCGGCTGGCTGACGCGTCAGCAGATCATTGGGAAGAGTGCTGACCAGCCGCTGCCAGCGCTCTGGAGTGGTGGAGAGGACAGCTTGTACGCGCTCTAACAAGGTATTCAATGACGACCTCCTTTTGTCTGATCCTTTGCCCAAAGACAGCTCACGACGTCGAAAAGCCGAATTTCATCTTTGACAAACTTACTATTCGCCTCTTCCACATCATGGAAGCCTTCATCTTTCTCCTTCAGTTGGTGAGGTATGTTCCAGGTAAAAATGCGCAGCTGCCCGGAAATCCCTAGAGGCTGCTGGAATACGCATCAAGTGTTGAGCAGCGAGAGCAAGCAGGCTCCAGAAATTCTCTAAGTCAGCAGACTGTGTACGATAGGGATAGCCAGGACGATTGAAAGGCGGCATGCGTAACGAAAAGCTACCGAAACCCATTGGTTCTGCATTCACTCCAAGATAGAGATAAAAGTCTCCACCACCGTTTTGTAGCACTGCTTGCAGAAAATCTTGTATGGTAGCATTTTGAATGTTACAAGGAGACTCACTAATATAGGGATCGATAAGATTGTCATAGATGATGAAGCGTAGACCAAGCACCGGAAAGGTTGGGTATTGCCTAAGTATCGGCATTAGCAGAATAAGATTTCCCTTCCCTTGGAAGATGAAGCTGTGATAGGTTGTAGGTGGTTTCCCCAGAGATCCCCTTGGATTCTTGAGCAGGCATGTGGGGGGATGGCTGAGTAGGAGATGTGTCAAGCAGTCTGGCAGGTTGTCGCTTCCTGCCAAAGAGCTGTCGGAGCCAAGCGCATTTCTTATCCATAAACGTTCCTCTGCGGTGCTTACATCCTTCTCTTGTCAGTATAGCATTAGTCAGCAGGTGGAGACCAGGGAATCAGACAACAAAGGACTTTCAGTACGTCAGGCTACAATGCATTTGAAATGTTCAGCGCACATTCCTGAGATAATGATACTTTAAAGTTTCTTGGCATTTGTATGTTATAATAGCACTATAGTTGGTCTCAACTGAGATAGTGTAGATCAGTAAAACGAAGTAGAATGTCTATGGGTTATAAACAGTATACAAAGCTCATGTCTTGGAGCAAATAGATATGGACCCGCAGATGTATAACCAGCCAACCGAGCCACAAGACGTTCATCTATCGTCGAACAGTTCACCTACTCCCATACAAACTTCCGCTCAGCAGCCTTCAATACCACCGCCAGCGGGGACGACGCCTTCGCCGCGCCGTAGGTTCATGGGCAAATCCCTAGCTGCTATCACTGGCGCAGGTGTTGCTGCTCTTGCTGGTGGGATTGCTGTGGAGCAACTGATCTCGCATGGTGCCTTTAACGGGTCGTCTCATGGACCGATGGCCAGCAAAACACAGATTGGGCACTTGTTGCGACGTGCAGGCTTTGGCGCAACAGCGGACGAACTCAACGTGTATAGCGCCCTAGGCTCTAACGGGGCGGTTGATCAATTGCTCAACTATCAGCAGGTTTCCGATAGTCATATGGAGAACCGCCTCAACGCCTTGAACCTCAACCTCAATTTGCCCGTTGATCAGCAGCGATGGTGGCTCTTGCGCATGGCATGGACACAGCGCCCTCTGCTGGAGAAAATGACGCTTTTCTGGCATGGCGTACTCACCAGCAGTTTTCGTAAGGTCGGCGGCAAAAAAGGCTACATACGCATGATCGTCCAGAATAACTTCTTGCGCGCCCACGCCTTCGATACCTTCGACAATATCCTGCTTGGCATCACCTCCGATCCAGCCATGCTCTTCTACCTCGATCTCACCAAGAGCCGCAAGAACATGCCCAACGAAAACTATGCCCGCGAATTGATGGAGCTATTCACGCTTGGACTGGGCAACTATACGCAGCAGGACGTCCATGAGGGTGCTGCCGCTCTCACTGGCTGGCGTGTGCGTGGAGCAAGTTCATACTATAATCCAAACGACCACAGCAACTTGACCAAAACCTACCTGGGTCATACTGGCAACTTGGATTATAAAGATGTAGTCGCGATCCTTGCCAATCACCCAGCTACACCCTGGTTTATCAGCCACAAGCTCTTCAACTTCTTCGTCTATGAGAATCCCTCGACCGATGACCTCAAGCCACTGGTGGATACCTATAGCGCGAGCGGACACAATATAGGCAGCGTTATGCGTACCCTGCTGCTCTCGCCGCAGTTCTCTTCGGCGCGGGCTTATCGTAGCCGCGTCAAGTCGCCAGTTGAGTTCGCCGTAGGTGCGTATCGTGCGCTAGGCGTGCTGGGAGATGGTCAGGGGCTTCCCAACATCACAACCCTCATGGGTCAGACGGTCTTCGATCCGCCC
>JAFAXQ010000249.1 GCA_019240835.1 Ktedonobacteraceae bacterium | reverse complement strand
TTCTGGGTGTAGTAGGGGATGAAAGTATGCAACAGTTATATCCATGATACCTGCTATTCGGAACAAACGGTACAACAAGAAATTACACAATACTATACCATAGAGATACCTTGTGCTATCAGTTTCTGAGGCTTCCATAGGTAAAATGGGCAGTAGGCTACTACTTTTGTCAAGCTCAGTAGGCTGAGTCTTGACAAGTGCCGTCTTTCTATGCACAATGCATCTCAGGGTTCTATGCATGATGACGAGTAATATGCTCTTTGTTCAGTCGTACGCAAAGATTAATCTGACACTTGACGTACTGGGACGACGACGAGATGGCTATCATGATCTGACAACTCTAATGCAAACAGTTGACCTTTATGATACTATCTGCCTTAGCGTAACAACAGACCAGAGCGTACGAGTAATTTGTACGCAACAGGAGCTTACTAGTGAGAATAATTTGGCCGTAAGGGCTGCACAAGCACTCCGTCGGCACTTCTCCCTGAAGCAAGGGGTGCTGATAGAGCTATACAAGCGCATCCCAATTGCCGCCGGACTAGGTGGAGGAAGCAGTAATGCTGCCGCTGTCTTGCTTGCATTAAGCCAGTGGTGGCAACTACACTTATCCCCACCTGACATGTTTGCGCTAGCGGCTTCACTAGGCTCAGATGTACCCTTCTTCCTTACAGGGGGACTGGCTCTCTGCGAAGGGCGGGGTGAGCGTGTCACTCCGCTTGCTCCACATTGGCCAGCGGCGATGCGCTGGCTACTATTGGTTAAGCCTGCTATAAGTGTAGCAACGGCGACCGTCTTTCGTTACTTGCCAAGCAGTGATTACACCGATGGTACACATAGTCGAGCAGTCTGCGAGGCGTTAGCAGGGAGGAGCAAGTTGCAACCTGAGAATTTGCACAATAGTCTTGAACGTGGTGTGCTCGAACGGTATCCACAAGTTGCTCAGGCCAGAGAAGACATGTTACGAGCAGGTGCTTCAGTGGTACGCCTTTCCGGTAGTGGGCCAACACTGTTTGCTCCATTCTCTGAACTGCTTCACGCTACACAAGTGCAGCGACAATTGCACACACAGGGATACGAGGTTTACCTGTCGCGTGCTATTTACCCTTCCGGAGGAGACGTATGTCTTTTCTAACGGCATAAACTGATCCCGGGCCACGGCATTTTGCAATGGCAGTGAATTTCTCAGTGAAAATCCTTACGGACGAAGTTAAAAACCTCCTTTCTGCGTGCAAAGCAGAAGATATATCTGAAAGGCAGGTATGCAAAACAATGGCAGACACCTATTACTGCGTTAAGTGCAAAAAGAAGCAAGAGCTGAAGGATGCTCAGCGGGTCACTATGAAAAATGGGAAACCCGCATTGAAGGGGCAATGTGTCGTCTGCGGTACTACGGTCAACGCTATTCTCGGCTCCGAGAAGAAAGTATAGAGAGGCGAGGCAATACACTATCTGCATGCAGATAGTGTATTGCCTCGGTAACTGAATGACGGAGGAAAATAACGCTGCGTCGCCTTAGTATCACCATCTTATGTCTGCTACTGCGTCTTCCCTTTGCACTGCTTGACTCTATCAGAAGCCCCCTTGAGCGTCGTATACGCCCACATCCACGCTCTATTGTGGTCATCAAGCCCTGCTGTCTCGGCGACTTGCTGATGACGACGCCTTTGTTAGCAGTCATTCGGCACAATTATCCAACTGCTGCCATTGCCTATGTTGCCAGTACTTGGTCGAAGGTTGTCCCAGAGCATCATCCAGCAGTCGATATGGTGATCGACTGTGGCACGGTTGGACTGCATGCCCGCTATAGCCTAGCGGATTATGTCAAGCTGGTCATGGTCTTGCGCAAGCAGCACTTCGATCTAGCTTTCGTGCTTGACCGCTCTCCCCTGCTCACGCTTCTGCCCTGGCTGGCAGGCGTACCACGTCGTGTCGGTCTAGACAGCCAGGGCCGTGGCTTCTCGCTTACAGATCGTGTGCCCGTCTCTTCCTCCCCGGCACATCTTGAGCACCAAGCCGACAGCTATCTTCGTCTTGCTCGCGCTCTTGACCTAGCGGTAGAACAGCCACACATGCGCTTTGAACCTACGGAGCAAGAGCGGCGTGTAGCCACACCAGCTTACGGTTCTTTTTGTCCACGTGTCGCCGTATTCCCTGGCGGGGGCAGTAATCCAGGTATGGAGTTAACCGCCAAGCGTTGGCCACTGGAACGATATAAAGCAGTAATCAATAAGCTCATTCAGCAGATGCACGCTCAAGTAGTGTTGCTGGGAGGGCCTGATGACGTATCACTGGTACAATCATTACTAGACGGCCTTGAGATGCCAGAGGAGGCACTTCTCAATCTCGCAGGCAAGACCAGCTTTGGACAGATGGCGGCACAACTCGCACAATGCGCACTTTTCATTGGCAACGATAGCGGCCCTATGCACCTAGCAGTGGCAGTCAACATTCCCGTCATTGCCATTTTCGGCCCTACCAGCCCCCGAGAGTACGGTCCCTATCCGCTCAACGATCCTCAACACATCGCCCTCTGGCACCATCCAACAGGGCAACCTTGCTTCTTTCTCGGCAAGATGCGCAGTTGTACACACTGTACCTGCATGCAGACGGTGACAGTCGATGAAGTGTGGCATGCCGCGCAACGGCTCATTGCTCAACGAGACGAGGTAACACAGTGAAACGTCTCTTACGCACACTCATATTGCTACTGATCCGCCTTATTGGCGCTCCTGCAGCTTATACAGCGGCAAGAAAAGTATATACAAAGAAGATTGGGACTCCACGTATTCTGCTTATACGACCAGACCACTTGGGCGACCTAGTACTGACTACACCGGTGCTGCAGGCGCTCAGAGAACATGTACCCAGTGCGCACATTAGCATGATGGTTGGTCCCTGGTCGAGTGCAGTTGCTGCCCGCCATCCCGCTATTGACCAGATCATCACCTGCCCTTTTCCAGGCTTTCAACGTACTACCCAGAAAGCACTGGCTCCCTATATCCTCCTGCTGCGCACTGCGCAAGACATACACAGGGGGAAGTACGATCTGGCTATCAACCTGCGCCCCGACTTCTGGTGGGGCGCGGCTACGCTTTACTTTGCCCACGTTCCGCGACGTGTAGGATATGCTCTCGCGCCCGCGTTACCTTTTCTTACACACGCCTTGCCATTTCAGAGAGCGGAGCATGCTACGGTTTCGGCCTTACGCCTTACCAGTGCAGGACTACGCATCCTTGGCCTTTCGTCTCTCACTGAGCCATACACGCCAGCGCGTTATCCACTATACTTTCTCCCTTCAACAGAAGAAGAGACATGGGTTGCCGAGCGCCTGCAGGTAGAGGGAGTAAAGAGTGAGGATGTCATCATTGTTATTCATCCAGGCAGTGGTGCTCCAGTTAAATTATGGCGTCCCGAGGGGTGGGCAACGTGTGCGGATGCACTCAGTACAGCTTTTCCCTGTACCGCGCCAGTTCGTATTATTCTTACAGGTAGCACACACGAACGCCCGCTGTTGGAGGAGATAGCACGGGGAATGAAAACTGCTGCCCTCTTGTTCACTGATACGACGGTAGGACAATTAGCGGCTCTTCTGAAACGTGCTCACCTCGTACTGGGCGTCGATAACGGACCACTGCACCTCGCCGTCGCGCAAGGAACGGCGACGATACAGGTTTTCGGCCCGACTGATGCACGAATCTTTGGTCCTTGGGGACCTGCAGAGCGACACATTGTAATTGCCTCCACGCGTCGTTGCCCTACTTGCCCAACTATTCCTTGTGGACGACTGGATTTCTCGCCGCAAGAACTAGGGCAGCATACATGTGTGAGCGCAGTACAGGAACAACAAGTGCTGGAGGCGGTGAGAGCATTGAACTTGTTCGTAGAAAAAGATAATGTAC
>JAFAXQ010000115.1 GCA_019240835.1 Ktedonobacteraceae bacterium | reverse complement strand
CATCATTGGCACGAATGCCTGCATCATCTCCGACCACAGCCGCCAGTGGTATCCCTGGCGTCTCCTGTACCCGCTCGACAAGACGCGCCTGCACCTGATGAGGCACCGTAGGCATGAACCCGATGTAGTCTTCCAGAAAAATGAGGTTCTCGATGTAGGTCCGAGAGAGCGAGGCGGAAGAACAGACACGGAAGGAGAGGCCATGTAACTGAGCATACTCCTCACCAGGTGGACAGTGCCACGTGCCATCGTCCATGCGATAGTAGCGAAAGGGTTGTTTTTCTGCCTGACGGTGCAGCTCATCTTCCGTTTTCCACTCTTCAAAGCCGACGCTCTGTTTGCGTAGGACCAGGAAGTCCGGTGTGTAGTAATGGCCCAGCATCTTCGTACCAGATTTGGCCTGGTAGAGCAGCTTGAAGGTCTGGGGTTGCTCGTAAAATTCGAGCACCTCTGGGTCGTGCTCCATGAGATAAATCGCCCACAGTTCGACGGTGTGGCTCTCGAACTGGATCGTGACGCCCATTTTGCGAGACGGGTAGGCTCCGCTCACATTCTTGGCACGAGAGGTGACGCGGCGTACTGGTCGTGACCTGCGAATGGCAGCGATCATCTCGCGTGCCGCTGGCGAAAGCTGAAGCTCTCTGCACCACTCTTCAAACTCGGATGGCGTTAACATACAGCCTCTCTTGGGATTGCTCATCCATTTCTTCTGCTAAGAATACCTGATCTGCGCAGAAAAAACAACTCTGTGAAAGATATCATGGCCGTTTTGTAGCATATCGGAGGCAGAAAGTTGGTGAAAAACCTGTGTGAGAGGACAAAAGTGCCTGAGAATACCTGTGGTCAGCTTATGCTTCACAAATCGAACTTGTGGTCAGAATATCTTTCAGGACATATACCGCTTGCTTCATCTAAAAGCAGGTGTGATGGTTCTATGTTGCCAGTTTATGCTTCAGAAAGTGGGTCAGGTTATGGGGAAAATCACACTTGCTAGAAAATGTAGGTTCAGCCTGCGGTGATGGCCTCTAGCTCATATGTTAGGATGTTTTCTTGTCGATTCTGTTCTGGCCTGAAAACTAAGCAAGCGGACACACTTAAATTGAGGATGAGTCGCCCTGGTCGTTAGCGTAAACACCAGTGAGCAAAAAAAGCTTCGTGGCAAATCTTTTGAGTCACTTCTGAGAGATGGGATGCTTCTCTGGACACCTTCTTGACTCCCCTTGGAGTATATATATGAGTGAAGAGTCACATCTCACAGGATGCTCAATTGGCTGCAATAAACAAGCATTCGGAACAGAGAGATAGGGATCAAACAAGTAGAACAACTAGCTAGTAAGAAAGAAGTGTTTACTCATGAGTAACAGCTACACGATACCAGCACAACAAGACGAGACATGTGGAGATGCAAGCTCTGAGGCAACTGGTCTGGAAAAGACTGGGGCTTCGCATTACCTCAAAGGCAAAGTTTTGGTCGTCAAGCTGGGAGGAAGCACCCTCGCACACCAGAAGATGGTGATCAGCGATCTGATCAGTCTTCAAAGGCTGGGGCTTCGCCCAGTGCTCGTCCATGGCGGAGGTCCCTCAATCAATGCGATGCTCGAGGCACTGCACATCCCGACCCATTTTGAGCGAGGATTGCGCGTCACCGATGAACAAACCCTGGAAGTGGTCTGCATGGTGCTGCGTGGACAGATCAATGAGCACCTGGTCCTGCTCGCAGCGTCCATGGGAGGCAAGGCAGTCGGACTGTGTGGCACGGATGGAAATATGCTGCACGCCCATATTGCGGATGAACATCTGGGATTTGTGGGCGAAATCGATATGGTTGATCCGACCATCGTGCAACACCTGCTGGATCAAGGCTACCTGCCAATCATTGCACCACTGGGTCGAGGCGATGGCTGTGATTGCCTGAACATTAACGCAGACCAGGTAGCGGCGGCACTAGCGCAGGCCCTTTCCGCTGAGCGACTCGTGTTTCTCAGCGATGTCGAGGGCATTCGTGGTGCCGATAGCACCTGCATTGCAGAACTGAGCGAGGCAGATGCCCATCGGTTCATTGAACAGGGGGTGATTCACGGGGGAATGATCCCGAAAGTCACCAGTAGTCTCAGAGCTCTCGAAGCGGTTCCTTGTGTCCATATCGTCGATGGCAGCGAACCGCACATTCTCTTACATGAGTTCGATCAGCACCGCCGATGCGGAACGATGGTCGTCAGAAACCGAGGTGAAGAAGGGCCGTCTATCCCACCATCTGCAAATGCTCAATAATGGGACCCAGGGCTAGCGCCGTAAAGTAGCTCAACCCAACGACGATAATGGCAGTAGAGATAATGACAGTAGCGAACAAGAGCGAATCGGTACTCAGTTTGCCAGCAGTCATCGGGCGACTGGTCTGTTTGGCGAAAAGCCCCGCTATCATCAGAGCAGGAATAGCTAAGCCAAAGCGACCAACCAGCATCGCTACTACCGTGGTGAAATTGTAGAATGGACTATTTGCGCTCAGTCCTGCAAAGGTTTGCCCGTTATTAGCCATGGAAGAGGCATACGCATTGAGAATCTCGGTGAGTCCATGCGGCCCGGAATTGGTCGTCAGACCTGCCAAGCCCGCTGGCACTGCCACGGCCAGGGCAGTGAGCAGTACTACAACTGTGGGCCCCAGCAGAGTATAGATGGCTAACAATTTCATTTCCGGCGGCTCGATCTTCTTGCCCAGATATTCGGGCGTCCGTCCGATCATCAAGCCTGTCAGAAACAGACCGACCAAGGCCACCATGACGATGCTATAGATACCAGTGCCCAGACCGCCAAAAATCATCTCTCCTAGGAGCATATTGACCACAGGGACACTCCCTCCTACGGGGTATAACTATCATGCATAGAGTTCGTGGAGCCAGTTGCCCCATTCGAGGTGGTAATCGCCGTTAAGGCGGAACTGCCAATACCAAAACGCACCTCCTTCCCCTCCATATTTCCACCAGTGATGTAATGGGCAAGCAATGGATTGCCCTGTTGTTCTGCCCAGGTGACTATGCTCAGACCAATCACGAAAAGCACCATCATGACCCAGAAGAGGGTCCATCCCTGGCGTGTATTGCCAACCATCAACCCGAAGGTATAGGGGAGCGAGGCTGGCAGAACCGCTATCGCCAGCATTTCGAGAAAATTGGTTAGAGGAGTCGGGTTTTCATACGGATGAGCACCATTGACATTAAAGAAACCACCGCCATTGGTACCGAGATTTTTAATAAACTCCAGCGTGGCTACCGGTCCCTGCGCAATCGTTTGTACTCCTCCCTCAAGGGTTGTCACGTGCGTATATGCACTCATATTCATCGGCACGCCCTGCCAGATTAGTACAATGCTGCCGATCAGCGAGATAGGGAGCAGCACCCACAAAATGGCTCGCACCAAGTCAACCCAGAAATTCCCTAGGGATGTAGTGTGCTGGCGCGCAAAGCCGCGAATAAAAGCCATGCCGACGGCGAGGCCGCTCGCGCCTGCCAGAAAGTTCTGAGCAGCCAACCCCAACAATTGTGACAGATAGCTCATGGTCGACTCGCCAGCATAGGCTTGCCAGGTGGTGGTAGTGGAAAAACTAATCGCCGTATTGAACGCCAAGTCAGGCGTCATCGGGGTTGTCATATGGACAGGGTCGAACCAAGGCAGAAATTGCTGCACACGGAGAATGAGGTACAAAACTAGAGTGCCCGCTAGGCTAAACAGAAGAAAAGCTATGGCATAGTATCTGGCATCCATCTCCTTGTCGGGATTGATCCGGACCACTCGATATATCAGGCGCTCACAGGGACGTAAGACTGGATCGAGAAGGGTATGCTCACCGACAAAAACCCGCTTCAAATAGATGCCCACTGGTTTGACCAAGAGGAATATGATCACAAGAAAGATCACATCCTGGAGGAAAGCTGGAAAACTCATACTCTTTTTCTTTCACACAAAAGAGACAAACAATGCTTACAAAAACTCGCAGAGCCTTTTAACTGGTCAGTGCATTCAATCTCTACTTCAGGGAAAGCGCACCGTAGCGTGTATCAAGATCAAGATTTAATTGCAGGACATTCACCCCCGGCTCACCGAGAAAGCCAAGCTCGCGCCCACTTGTATCTTTGTCGATCAGTGCGAGCAGGTCCGCTGCTCTCAGTCTCGCGTTTTTCCCCCCCAACGCGTGGCGAGCCTGGACAATCCTGTTCACTTGGAGCCGCGCGGCTGCTACCGAAATCTCAGGGTCCAGCCCACTCCCGCTGGCGGTCACGATATCAGTCGGCAGGAGCGTATTGGGTGGAAGATGATTCTCTTTGCGAAATTGCTCGGCATAGTTTTTGACCCCGGCGTAGGTTCCAGGAACCATGTAGGTATGCGGCTGCCCTGGCACCGGAGTAGCGTTTGCCGGAACCGGAGTGCCTGCCGCCACTGTCACCTGATTCCAGGTTCCTGTGATCAACTGAGGGTTGGTTGGGCCAAGATTGGAACCGCTTGTATTGCTGGCATCATAGCCAGTCACACTGGGACGCCCATGGAAGTAATCCGGGCTGGTAAAAGACTGTCCAATCAAACTGGAGCCAATAACTTGATTCTGCTGATTGACCAGTAGACTCCCATTGGCCTGGAAAGGGAAAAAGGTCTGCCCAATGATACCCACGACCAGGGGAAAAAGCACGCCGCAAATCAGCAGCAGAACCAGCAAAACCTTGCAGGCGTTCCAGGACTCTTGCCCGATTTCGTGCATCTCTTTGCCCAACCAGTTTCGCCAGGCAACAGACTTCCTCTCACCTGCTTCTTCTCTCTGCGGAATTTGACTCTTTCTCATAGAAACACTCTCTCCTTGTTCACAATACTGACCTTCCTCCTGAAAAGAGTAGCGCTGCGCAAAATCGACTCGCTCACTAGTAGAAGGTTTTCAGCTAAGATACACACGTAGTATAGTTGAAAACAGATCAATATTTGTTCTGGATAGTGCATTTTTCCCTCTGAATAGTCTCTGAAGAGAAAACCATGTAGTCAACAAAGTCTCACAATGCAATGAGCACTGGAAAGCTCTGTATACTGAGCCAGGGCCTTCCCATTCTAAAAAGCTCAGGAGGGGTATAGCTGTAGGGGAGACGGCTGGCGAGGTATCCCTGCGGACCCTTTTCTAGCCGTCTCCCTGCGAACCGTGCGCAAGCAGATCGCTTCTTTTATGGCTCTGCTCAATTCAGCTATGATCGTGCCAATGATCTCTACCGTTGTCCCCAGGGGCAGCCATTACGCCTTTTTTGCCGGTCAGAGTGTCGCGAACAAGTCGGATATCGTGCAAACCCAGCCACTTGTAACGCCTGTCCAGTCAAAGCCAAGTGTACGGAAAGCGACTCTGGTAGGCAACTACACCGTTCTTTTTACGCTGACTACCTGGAGCGTGTGAAAGGGTTCATCAGACCTTCGCCTACTAGAAAGCCATGAGCAAGCGCCAAGTGTGGATCGAACCTCTGTTCGCAGAGGCCAAACAATGGCATGGAATGCGACGTTTTCGCCTGCGACGGCTCTGGCGCGTCAACTGTGAAGCCCTGGTGACCGCCACTGGACAGAATCTCAAACGCCTGTTACGGGAGCGAGGATGGGGGCGGCGTCCATTTCCCACTGAGGCAGTGATGGCAATGCCTCCTCCCGACCAAGAGACAGATGGGTTTGCAAGACCTGATGAGGAGATGCCCTACAGACCGAGCGTCGCCGTGGCCTCCTTTGACCGATCTCACAGCCCAGATGGACACGTTCTAGTATCTCAAAAACTTTTTACATGGGTGTCACTATTTTTGATACTACACTGTAGTACAAGTATTGCCATTTATTGTAGCTATCACTCCCAATCCCCCCTTCACCAGAAAGCTCTGTGCTCTCAAGCTCGAACATTCCCTGGAAGCTGACCAGTGACTTTTTCAACAGGCTGGGTCATCTCGGCACCAGATCTGGAGCTTCCAAGTCCAGGTCGAGGGTAACCAGCAAGCCATTGAGCGTGCGATGAAGCTGTTGAGCTGGCGGGTCTATGCCACCAACTAGCAGACCGGTGCTCAGGGTCTGGCCGGGGCAGTCGAAGCCTATCGCGAATACTTGGCCGAACGCAACTTTGACCGACTCAAAGGTCACCCGTTGGCTCTGGGGCCGTTGTATGTGCAGCGTGATGATCATCGCGTCGGTCTCATCCGCCTCTTGACCATCGCTTTGCGGGTCGTCACCGTCTTGGAAGGCGTGGTGCGTTCCGCTCTGGCTGAGCAGTGCCAGCAGATCGCAGGATTGTTTGCCGGCAACCCCAAACGCCGGACGGCTCAGCCTACCACCGAGCGACTGCTGGAAGCCTTCAACGAGATCACTGTCTGGCTCTGGGTTTGTACAACGGCATCTCCCTCCTCTCTCTGCGCTGCAACAGCAGATTTTAGCCCTCTGTGGCTTTTCTCCCGCCGTCTATACTCGATTAACCGATGATTCGTAATTTCGGTCTGTCATTTAAGCGAACCGTGAGTGTAGAGTATGGATCTTTGAAGATGGTTTGCCCCAGCAGTATGTCTACGAGTTGCCGTATCCCGAACACTGCGAAGAGCAACATGGCGATGAACACCGTGTAGAGATAAAAGCGATAAAGACTGCGTAACATCATGGCCCCTCATAAACAATCTAGACGTGCCCTGTATTGTGGGAGAGCGTCTTCTCTTTACTGAGTATACAGCAAGCTTTTGTTACTACACAGGTGTCATATGTCCTAGAAGCCTACCCGCTTTTTTCTGAGAAACCTCGTACAGATATCCAGAGATTCTTGAGCGTCTTTTGACGGTGGGAGTGTTAGAGTATGCATACTACACGACGTCCTAAAGGAGATAATTGAGTGATAAATGCTTTGTGGATAGCTCTGCTCTTTCTACTCCTTAGTGCTGATCTTCTCGCGATCGGCGTCTTCGAAAAGTATGCTGTCGATATAGGAGCATGTATTGTGTGTTACATTGTTGGTACGACAGCGTTGTTTTGTCATATTGTTGCCAAGAAAAGAGAACAGAGGCGGGATAGCACAAAACAATGAAGCAGGGTATGAAAGCACAAGGGTCATACTGTCTCGCGTCCAACTGAGCGGGATGACTACTTCGTTACTCTACAATGAGTCCTGTATGGGACGTAGACAAACCATCCAGCGTCGCGGTTATAGCAACAACGAGGTCTTGTCGCTCCTGCAGCTTGGTTATCTCCATCACACTTGTGAGAGCTGTAAGCAGCGTGTTGACGACGCGCACGTTGCCTCCCGCGTAGTGTGCAATCTCAACGAACACCTCAAGGTACTCTTCAAATGCTGGTTGACGAATCTCCAGACTACTCGTGCCGCCTGCAAAGCGATAGGTGCTTGTCTGTGGGAGATGACGTACGAGGCGTTCAAAGACCGCTTGTAAGTACTTCATGCAGAGTATTCCTGTTGTCGGATCATTAATGGCAGGTGAAAGGGCGCGTAACGCAATATCCGCCAGTTGGCGCACCCCGAAGCGCGCATCTTGAGCAATATCGCGTTCACGTTCAATCGTAATATGATGCTGAAGAGCGTGTACACAGCCAACATCTGCCATACGCATGGGTCGCACCTCGGCGATGATGGTCTCCTCAGTCACAAAATCGCCTGAGCAGACGAGCAAGCGCAGATGAAAGCCAGGGCACCGCAGATAGTTCATCAGACCAGCAAATTCTATTCTTTGCACATAGCCTGGACGGAGTGCTCGAATACGAACTGGCTCTTCCCCTGTATACCACGTCTGGATCATGCGAGATGTTGCTTCTTCCTCATCCTCCTCATACTCCCACTGTGGATAGGGATGTTCAATGGTTTGAAGCGTTTGCTCTGCAAGATGTGCTGCGATGTCTGATACCTGAATCACACGTCCTATATGATGAACAAAGATCAGTAAGAAGGCCAAACCCAAGAAGCCGAGACCAATAGCAGCGAGAATACTGACCCCAGGAAGAAAGCCGCGATCGGTAGCAGAAGACTCAATGAGAGCAGAAAGCACAATCAGAGCGTAGGCGAAAATCGCAAAGAAACCTCCGGCAATCACCTGGGTTACACGGTCTTGCAGAAACCCTCGCAGAGCACGTGGCGTATACTGGCTTGACACAAGTTGCAACACCACAATGGTGATTGAGAAGGCAAGTCCGGCGACAGTAACGAGTGAACCTGCAATAGTGGAGAGGATGGTGCTCGCTTCCGCCGCTCCTCCACGAAAGAAGAACTGTTCCTGCACAGTCGAGAGGTTGGCGTCAATCCCTAAAAAAAGGAAGGCCAGCAGTGGACCCGTGAGCGAGACTAGAGCAGGAACGAACCAGAAGGTGTTGAGAAGCGTTCTACGATAATCATCAAGCATCTTGTTGAAGTTAAGCATAAAGACTCCATGTACCGACCCGACTTCCCGGTGCGCCTCTATCTGTTCTCTCCATTACTAGAAATGTTCATGAGTAGTGTAACACAAAGCTCATGTCAAAGACAAGAATAGATGAGACCATTGCAGGACGGGGACAAAGTGGTTGCTTGCTGAAAGAGGTGGTAAATTGGGTGAGACTTCGTTCTTACCCACTTTTGGTGAAGGAAGAACTTACAGACCTTCCGATGAAGGCATCAACCCAGGTGGCTCAGACCATCGACGAGGGGAATAGAACGGCTAAAACGTGTGTTCTAGAGAAAAAAGAGGTGTGGAAGGAGAGTGGAAACGTTGATGAAAATCGAAGCCATATTGGGCTTGCCAGAAGGATTGGAGGTCGTCAGCGGCGATGTTGCCGATCAGGAGATCACGCTGACACTCGTTTCCACCCAGCAGAAGCCAAGCTGCCCGCTGTGTGGAAACAGTGCCTCCCGTGTCCATAGCCATTACCGTCGTCAACTAACAGATATGTCGTGCGCGGGACGGCGTGTTCGCTTCCTCTTGCATCTGCGCAAATTCTTTTGCGATGAGAAGACCTGTGTGCGCAGAATCTTTACCGAGCGGCTTGTCCCCTTCATTCAACCGTGGGCACGGGTCACCACGCGTTTTTTTCAAGCGATGGAGGCTATTGGCCTTGCGACCAGTGGCATGCTTGGGGCTCGTTTAGGCAAGCGGCTTGGCATGCCAGCTTCCTGGATGACGTTCTCCGCCGCATGATGGCACGTCCTTGTGCATCAGTTGAGCAGGTGGTTCAGCTTGGAATAGATGACTTCTCGTTCCGACGAGGACGAACGTTCGGCACCATCCTGGTGGATTTGCAAAGTCGGCAGGTCATTGACCTTTTGCCTGACCGATCAGTCGAAACCGTCTCAGCTTGGATGAAGGCGCACCAGGAAATCAGGCTCGTCAGTCGTGATCGCGCCGGAGACTATGCCTCTGCTGCTGCTCGTAGCGCTCCTCAAGCCAGACAATGTGCGGATCGGTTCCACCTGCTCAAAAACCTTGGTGAGGCTCTGCAGGCCGTGCTGGCACGTCATCTAGCCGCTCATCGCAACCACGTAGCGCAGCAGTCACGAGCCACCCCTCTGGAAACCTTGCACGCCGTCTACCCACCGAAGCTCAAGCCAAAGCAAGCCGAGATCAAACAGGCCAAGCGAGAGGAGCGCCTGGCTCGCTACCAGCAAGTGGTCACCCTCCGCAAGCTGGGCTTCTCGCAGACCGCTATCGCCCAGCAGGTGGGAGTCGCCCATTCCACGGTCTCGCGCTGGTTGAGCTGTGGCACCTTCCCCGAACAACAACCGCGTCGGCGAAAGAAGGAGTTGGATTCACACCTGTCCTATCTTCGCCAACGATGGGAAGCTGGCTGCCACAATATCCGAGAGTTGTATCGGGAACTGGTAGCTCGTGGCTACACTCACTCCTACTGGTCAGTCTATGAGCAGCTTGTTCGTTTCCTTCCAGAGGGCAGGAAGAATCAAGAGGTCCCCGATCAGCTTCCTCGTCCTCCAGTGCTCGCCCGACAAGCGGTGTTCCTCACTGGATGGGTTCGCTGCTCTCCGAGCAGCACAGGGCAACCTTCAAGACGCTGCCGCCCTGTATCAGCGTGCTCTTGTGATCCGCAAAGCGGTCTACGGTTCACTCCATCCCAAAACCAAAGAGACCCACGAGCACCTGCAAGCGGTGTTGGAGGAGATTCCACCAGCAGAGGCGAAACAAAGAAAAACGCTCTCTTGTTTACATGTTTCTTCTTTGATCAGAGGAACACTACATCTCTTTTCTCTTACTCGTATTAAAATCTCTAGTACAAGATTTCTGGCACACATAAGAGAGAGGAAAGCGGCTCCATAACTTCGCTTTTTTTACTCATCTATTCAAGCCCTTCAAGTCCCTTCTAGAAGGCGAAATCTATCGCCGTCCACAAATCAACCTCGAAAACCTGCACAATGAGATGAGTTGTGAGACTTTTCCTTCTCACTAAAATAACTGTTCTACGACATCGAATTGTCAAAACTATGATGCGCAATGTAATGTACACGAAGGGAAATAACCCAGAACGGCCACTTCAGGGCCAGCGTGTGTTGAAGCCGTTGTGCGCATCAGAACACCTTCCTCACGTCCAGACGAAGAGACTAGTTCCCCCACAGGGGAGCCGCAAGGGGGAATATACCCTCCTTATTTTGGTTTACAAGCTCTTCAAAAGAGCGCGTTCCCCCATTAGGGGAGCGTAAGGGGGAACGCAGACCTCGCACTCCTACAAGAACCATTTCAAGAGGATCATCACGTTCAGCACCACAGTCACGACACTGATCCCACCCAACCAGTACGCTAGGTCAGGGACATAGAGCCGAAGCCCACGCCAAGGCATATCTACTATGCATGGAAACCAGAAGAGCACTAGGAAAGGCCAAAGCAGATCAAGCGTCAGGATGAGCGCGAGAGCCATCGTAGGTCCTGCGGAGAGCGCCAAGAAAGTCCATACTCCTACCTGTAGCAGTGTGAGCAAGAGCAGCACGACATTCAGCCCCGCATAAAAGCGCGAGAAGGTCAGGCGTGGTGTTGGGACTGGCAGGCCAAGCAGGAGTCGCATCACGTTGTCAGCCATCTGATCAAGTCCGAGGTGCGCGACCACCCCATTATTACAATTTGCCAGCACGACCACACCCAGCTTTCGGCCAAGTAAGATCATCATCTCAGCACGGAAATTTGAGACCTCGCCGCCATGTCTGAGAAGGGACTCACCCGTCAGCTTCTTCACGCGCCATCCCAGTGCAGCCTGTGATCCCCCCTTCTTCGTGTTCATCTGAGGCCGATGCATTTCCTCCATTCCGGCAGGCGAGAGCAGACGAACACCGTCAAGTGATCCATCCCCTAGATGCAACAAGAGCCACCGTGCCATGTCGGCAGCACTAGAGATCAGAAATGCAGCCCCTTGTGCATCATACAGATAAGGAGCATGAAATGGCAGAGGCAAGCCGAACCACCATCGGTAGCCTTGCGCGAGTGCAGGGGCAGCAGCCACGTGAGAGACAAAGCTGTCATGCATCAAGAGCGGCTTGAAAACGTGCTCTTCCATATAGGACGGGTAAGACTGCCTTGACACGACTTCTATCAGGAGCGTCAGCATGAGGTAATTCGAGTTACTATACTCAAAGTGTGCTCCAGGCGTGTGTACCAGCTTCACACCAGCCAAGTCATGCACCGACTGTTCGACTGACTTATTACCCCGGCCAGAAAGCAGGTTCCGGCCAGCGTAGCAGGATAACCCGCTTGTGTGTGTGAGTAAATGCCGAACCGTCATATGAGCCACATCCGGAGAAGCCACAGTAAACCAGGGAATATGCTGTTGCACTGGATCATCCAAGCGCAGCTTTCCACACTCGACGAGCTGCATAATGGCTAGGGCAGTGAAAGACTTCGAGAGCGACCCCAGGATAAACGGTGTGCGCGGAGACACGGCCCGGCCAGGGGAAGCCATCCCCAGACCCGCAGTATACACAACTTCTCCGTGCTGGACTATCGAGATCGACAGACCCGGCAGGTGTAAATTACGCTGAACTTGGGCAAGGTAGGTCTCAACACGCTCCTTGAGGTCCGCTATCATAACACTCCTTTCGCGGAATCAATTGTTTCCGCATCTCACTACCCTTGTGCCTCGACCTGCCTGCGGGTCCGTGTGTAACTCACAAACACCTGAATATAGGCTTGCAGTGGCGTCGGAGAAGACTCGCGCGTATAGTAGGCAATGTCTGTCACGACAGCATCAGAACGTTCCTCCCGATCATGTGCTTGCAAGGTGATGGTATCTCCCTTACAGAGGACAGCAGGAAGATGCACAAGTACCTCAGTTTTTGGATCAGAAATCACACCATCCTCGTCAATGACGAGGACTGGAATAAACGAATTGATATTCCGTAGCATCGGTTGCTCCTTTCAAGATCAAAGACACTCAAGAATGCTGAATTTCAGCATTCTCACCGCCCAGATCAACCCAGCGAGGGGTAAAGTCGCTGAAGTCGGCGTGAGATTCGGTAACGTAATATGCTCAGAAAGAAAACGCGCCAGAGCTTGTGTTGCCTCAGGGGAAAATCCCTCGCGTCGCGCTGCACTCCGCAAATAAAGCGTCCCATCTGTCTGAAGAACATGCTCCTCCGCCCAGTTCTCAGGCTCGAGTGCTTCTTCAAAAAACTCGTCTTCTATACCTCTGCTTCCTTCATGCATTGCGAACGCGATTGGTTCCACAACTTCTCTGCACATGTTCAGAAAAGACTCCCCTGCGTCGGCTCCTCGCCGCTCATCACCTGCTGAAGCATCTCATGCAGAAAGGTTTCCACTTCCCCATAACGCGCATCATCAATCTCATCAAACTTCCCGGCCCGGAACCGCGTTTTCAGCCGACTATACACGTGCATGTGCGTGACCTCCGGCCCACGCGGATGACGCCGCCGATGTGCTTCGACAATCCGCTCAACCATGCCTTGAACGGCCCGTGCGTGTGCAGGAGTCAAGCGCTTGGTTCGCTCATCAACCCGCGTCAACTGCGCCTCCGTCGCTGCCTGGCGGCCAACCAGCCCTTCAAGCAACGAGGTAATATACGTCAATTGGGCAGAGAGCTCGTTGCCTTGCCGAAGAAGCTGCTGCTGACCTGCTTCGAGAACCACACCGATCTCTTGCAGCAGCGCCGCACGATGCTCTTCTAGGAACGCCTTGATACTGGTTAAGAAATCAATCTGCTCGGTTAATGCGTCGATCCTGGGATCGCCGGAGGGAACAATGGTCGTCGCTCCCATCGTGGAAGAGATGACCACAGCCGTCTCTTCGGGAAAAAGCTCACCACGCAGAAAGGAATCCCATAGGGCGCGATAGCATTTTTTCCGGTAAAGACGTACTTTCTCTCGAAACTCTTGCTTAACGCGTGAGGGCGTGACGCCGAACAACCAGCCAGGTAACATTTCTAAGGGCAAGCAAATCACTGTATATCGTTGCTTGTATCCCTGGCCAGGGACCATCGTGGGTGTAATAACCACGCTGGTCATTTCTTCTGCCAATGTCTCGTCACGAACCATACGCTGACGCTGGCCTGACCAATCTAACTTTAAGTAGTCACAAAACTGCCGAATTGGCACATAGACCCTACGCTCACCCTCAACCTCTACTAGTAATACTTGAAGCTCATCTCCATGAAAATCTGTCCGGCCCTCCTGTATGGGGATCAGAGCTTTCTCCTGTTCCTGTACACCTTCTAAGCCATCGCCAGCGTTTTCCATATTGTCAACCATGACCATCACTACCTTTCCGTAGGCGGTGTGGGTGCTACACCCACATAAAACTCTTTGTACACCTAACCCGAAATCGACGCAAAGAACGTCATCTCGCAACACACGTTGACGCTGCCCTGACCAGTCCACATCCAGGTAATCACAAAATTGTCGCAGCGAGACCACCGCTATCCGTTAACCTCAACTAACAACACCTGAATATCACCCCCATTGTCCTCTTTACTATCGCCTATAAGAAGTACCTCCAAACGCCCCACAGCATTTGTAGGACGCTACACCCACGCAAATCATGCAACCCAAATCCTAAAGAAAGAAGTGGAAACCACTGCTTCCACAAACGGGATAGAAAGACAAGCCCCTCTCAGAGGTCGATGGTGCCATGCTCATTCTGCAAGGTGTTGAGCGGAACATCAACTGGAATCTCATGCCATCCATCAGTCAGCGTGTACCAAGCTCGATGCTTCTTCCCATGTAAAGTAAAAAAGGCAATAATATGGATAATACGTTCTTTGTACATAATTATTGACTTGCGACGAATAACCCGCTCAACCCTTGCACCATCAAAGAGTTTTATAGATACCTTATGCATTCCCTGCACTTCTTTTCTCAGCCGCTCCCGTTCCTCTGAACGCAGCCGTCCGTCAGACCACTCCCTAGCTTGTGCTTCCAGCAGCTTCTCTGTTCGATAGTTCAGGGATCCATAGAGCGCCACTGTAAAGAGCATATCGAGGCCGTTACACTGCTCATTGCCCACATCCCACCGATAGACGGTGTCTTTCCCCTCCAGGCCGTACTCTTCACGGCTTTTCTCATCGACGATCATGAATCCGTGTCCTTCGGGATAGTGAACACCCTTCACCCGCTCTATCTTGATCGGAAGCGGGTGCAAGCAGGCGAGCATCTTCATAATCTCATCTTCCAACTTCTCACGGGAAAGCTCCTCTCCCTGAGAAAGAGGAGTTCCCACCTGTGCTTCTTCATCCTCTTGCTCACTCATCAGATATACTCCTGTTCTGCTCGATGTGATCAACGCGACGAGAAATTGGCTACAAGTGTTGCCACGCTTCAAGTACCTCTACCATCTGCCTACGCCCCAGCTCATCAAGTTCAATAGAGAGTTCGTGGCACAAATGCCTCTCAGACCAGCGAACGTATTTCTCCTTTTTTAAGCTCAACTTGCAAATTGCTCCACATGCGGCTTCTGTCATGTCAAAACACGATGAAGGCCGTATGCCCCACATTCCTCTCCCTTGCTCATAGTTCCACGTCAGCGCCAGCTGGATAGGCTTTGAGTACCGCCAAGAGCACAAGGGCCAGCGCTTCATTTTCCAGGCGTATTACTTGCGCATCCGCATCCCCGCCGCGTGTGTCCTGTGAACGAGCATGCGCCAGACGTTGCTCGCTGTACTCCAGTCGCTCCATTAGATATGTCATCGCCCAGGGTTGCGTCAGGCCATCTTGCTTGGCTTCTCGCGCTAGACGCCGAAGACGATCCGTCGGTTTCTCCATACTCGTCCTCACTCATCCTCCAAACGCTGCTCTAGCACTTCCCACTCTAGCCGATCAGCCTCAGAGGCAGCAAGCGCTTCATCAAGCGTCGCAAAAATACGAAACTGCTGCTGCTTATCACGCAGCGTCCGCCACTTGCCAGCGATGCGTTGCTCTGCCACCCACCGATTTGCACCAATCTGACTCACCCGCCGCCCTCGTAAACCGCGCCACTGCAACAACCCTTTTCGCGTCTGGCTATCCATATTCTTTCCCTCCCGCTTCTGGTGCCCTCTCCAACTCGACCCCTTTTTCTGTGAAGCGGTACTAGGCGAAGGGGGTGCCTCCTTCGCCTAGGTTCATCCTTGTAGGTCAACTTCCATAAGGGCACCATACCCCGAATTGTCGTCAATGTGCTGCCCATCTGTGCGAACAGACTTCACTCCTTGTGTGAGCGAGCCGGAATACACAATGGTTGCTGACTGCATAATTGCTAGCATGGTAGAAGCCTCACTTTCTGGAGGCAGGGATGTTGTTGTATGGCTGACACTGTAAATGATCATCCCAGGATTTAAGCTCAACATTTGGTTGATCTTCCCATTGAGCGAAGCATACCCTCTGACGATTGACTTCATATTGCTCTCAGTATCAGCAGAGTTATCCACGCGTACAGTACGATATCCATAAAACGTTAAGATTCTGTGCCGCTTTGCATTCTGTTCTGGCATCTTCTTCCCTTTCGCTCTTCAAGGTCTGCTTCCAAAGCGTCAAGATGGACCATGGTTTTCTTCGTTCCTTGGCATGCTTTTAAGCAGCTCGCGCACGTGTGCGTCCTGCTGTTCTACGTCAACCCGCCGGGCAGTATGAAAGTGTTCAACCAGTAATGGCGTCTGCATGGTACTCGACGACGAACTTCCTTTCAATCGTTTCTTTCATAGCGCCTGTCACGTGCTGCCGGGTTGTCGCCCGTCAGGCGCTCATTCTCCGTTGAGCTTATTGAAGGCTTTGGTAGACGAACGCGCATGGCTCGAGATGTCCGCCTGGATACAGTTTGGCGACCACGAGGCGCTCCTCTCTGTGCTCTGCATGCTTGCCAGTGGCATCGTACTCTAAAATCATAGGCGCACTTGGTTGCGACCATTCAGAGGCACGTTTCAAGAACTCTTCAGGAGTATACACTGCCATTCCTTCACGCAACCCAAGCTGTGCGATGATATCTTGGCGAGCATGAGTCAAACGCTCACGATCGGCACCTGGATGGCTCATACGCCAGAAGCCAAGTTGTATAGCAACCTCCTGCTCGGCTAGGATGGTGTAGTTGACCACGACTCGCCACGGTGAGGAGCTTTGTGCTCGCTGTGTGCCATAGCGTGCAGCGATGGTGCCTGCACAGAGCATCAGTGTATCGTTCATACGGGTCCAATGAGCAGTAATGGGCTCCTGCGGTGAGGACGGCCAGCCCGCCAGACGATCCCGCTCTCGTTCTTCCTTCAGGTGCATTTGCTCAACAAAATCAACGATGAATGGGACGGTGACGCCATTTTCGGTTGGCGGGCTAGGGATGACCTCTCCGCGCCGGAGGAAGCCTTCCAGCAAGTAGGTACAGCAGGGAAGATGAATGCTCATGTCTGTTGCAGGGTAGGGACCAAGGCCAAGCTCACGCATCTGCAAGTAGTAGGCGTAGATTTGGTCGTGGATCAAGTCAAACAAGTCCCACACTTCGGTTGGGGTAAAGGTAAATGTGGTGGTGTCCCGGCGAATTTCCAAGGAGTGCTTTGTGGCGGTGACCGTATAGTCCCCAATCTGTTGCACTTGGTCGGAATTCTCATGGTGAGCCATGACGTTCTTTTACCTTAAACTAAATCCAGGCCCTCTCGACAAAGGGCCGTCCCCAGCATAGACTGAGGACATGGAATGAACTGCCAGGGAAAGACCTCATGACGATTTCGGCTCGACCGATAAAAGGAGAACGTGCCTCCCTGGCGGCTCTCTTGAGCACATGGACCATTGGAGGATCGTGCTTCGAGCACCGTTGTAAAAGAACTCCACGCATCAAGAGAGATCATTTGAGTTACTTGCACGAAAGGAGCAGACAGGACATGTGGTATGCAGGGATTGATTGGAGCGATACCCATCATGATGTCATGGTCATCGACGATGTCGGCAAGCAAGTGGTCTCCAAGCGAGTGGCCCATACCAAAGCCGGGTTGGACCAGTTGGTAGTACTGTTGCAAGGCATTCTCGGCTCCGAGCCAAAAGAGCAGATGGCATGTGTCGTGGAAACCAATCACGGATTGCTCATCACAACCCTGTTGGAAGCAGGTTTTGCGGTCTATCCGGTTCACCCCAAAACAGTAGATCGCCGTCGTGGAGCAGCAGGCGGGAAGACCGACCAGATTGATGCCTATCTGTTGGCGAAGTATGGCCGAGCAGAGTTGGCCGACTTGCGCAAGCTGCAACCCGATTCGCCGGGGATAGCTGAACTCAAAGCCCTTACCCGCGATCAGGAGAGCCTGATTGAAATGCAAACCCGCCTGGTCAATCAGCTCACCGCTTGCCTCAAAGGCTACTACCCAGTCGCGCTTTCTTTGTTCACGAAGTTGCAGCAGCGCTCGACCTTGCTGTTTTTGCAAGCCTCTCCCACTCCTGCTGACGCTTTGGCTGCCACCGAGGCACACTTGGCGCAAACGCTCAAACAAGGGAAGCATCCCAAAGCCCAGGCGGTTGCGGCAAAGATTTTTCAGCACCTTCGCCAGCCTTCTTTGACGGCTGATGAAGTCACGATCCGCACGAAAGCCCGTCTGATGAAAGCTCTGGTGCTGCAATTGCTGCCCTTGGTGGAGCAGATTGCTGAGTATGAAGAGGCCATTGAAACCCTTTTTTTGAGCCACGCTGACAACGCCCTTTTTGCCAGCCTGCCCGGAGCAGGTCAGCGTTTGGCTCCCCGATTGCTGGCGGAGATCGGAGATGATCGAGAACGTTACCCCAACGCGCAGGGCCTTGCGGCGTTGGCCGGGACTGCTCCGGTGCTCTACCAAAGTGGCAACTTCAGCAAAGCGCATCGCCGTCATGCGTGCTTGAAGCATTTGCGCAACGCTCTCTACCAATTTGCCTGGCAGAGTACCCGTTCTCAAGTTTGGGCGCGGGAATATTGCCAGCGCAAGCGAAAGGAGGGAAAAAGCCACTCGGTGGCTTTGCGTGCTCTCTGGAACATCTGGGTTCGCATCATTTACGCCATGTGGCGTACCCGTAGGCCATACGATCCCGCCGTCTTTGAAAAGGCTCGTCATGATCACGCTCTGATGGCTGCCTGAAGACGCTGCACTCAGTCTTGCTTTTTCTCTTTTGCCAGCTCTTCTTTGAGCTGTTATGGCTGGCCGAAGAGACCCTTGTCTCATTTTTCCAGGGGGTTCTGCGGTTCTCTCCATTTTCTCAACTCATCCCCTTTCTTGATGGGGTTTTCTGGGCTTGACATAGAGGATCTTCTTTCTCCTCCTAGTAAAAGGGTGCTTCCATCGTCAGCGACTGAGCGGTGAGACGGGCGTCTGGTGAAGACGTATTAAAAAAACAATTTCCATCTCTCGGCCTAGAAATCTGACACCATCAGCAGTCATATACCGCAGTTAGGATCTGCCTCATACTCCTTTGCGGTTGGTGACTGATCTGTAGCTCTACGCCATCCTGTGAATTTCTCCAGGAACCATGATAAAAATACAATACTCGTACAAGTTTCTTACCAGAATGAGGACACCTTGTCAAGGATGCCTCTTCCATCACCCTACGGGGGGAAAACCAACTAGGGAACATGGTCAGACACCGACAAAAAGCCGTCTTGCGAGCCAGCAAGGACACCTTTTCCCCCTACAGGGAGATGCAAGGGACAGTGCGAGCCATACATCTGTGCCAATATAAATTTGTGGAAACAATTGTTTCCACAAAAGAGCGCTATAAAAATCACAGCACAGGTACCCGCGCGACCTCAGGGGAAGTGCCGCCTCCTTTCCTGCTGTTGGTCGATCACACTGGCCTTCTTTCGCTGAACAAGCTCAACCAGCAAATTGCTCCATACATACCACAGGCCGTCGAAGCTGGATATTAAGCGGTTCTCTCTGCATCAGGTAGCCAATCGACGTACTCTTTTACGAAAGTAGAATCACCATTTGGAACAAATTTCAATTTTATTTGGCACTCTTCTTGGGTTGCTAACATCTCCCTCACTTCTTGCTCATTCGCCAACTTTCCTTCAAGATAAATAGGGTTTGTTTTCCCTAGTGGATACTCTTGCCCGAATAGTGTTATGACCTCTTCAAAATGGATTGGTTTCGTCAGTATCTTTTCCGCAGAATCCAACCACTGTTTTAAGTCTTCTAGGGCTTCTGGTGTACTAGCTACCGTTACGGTGAAACCATCCCACGCCCTTTCCAGCTTGCCCGTAAGAAAAATACATCGTAACTCTTCAGTTTTCTGCACCTCTTCAGCTGTAAGCTCACGTTCTGGAATGAAGACTAATTTACCGATTTTTACTTGAAGTGCATCCAAGGCTCTTATAACTTCGAGAGCGTGTTGATGAGAGGCATCAAATGTCAGCGGAGGTTGTGCAGCATGTATAGTGCCAGAAAAACCCATCTCTAAATTAGTAAAGCGCCCTGTATACGGTCTGCTTAAACATCTCATCATTTCAAACTGCATGAGAATTTGATGAACATTCATGTCAGGAGTACTCTGGAATGTCAAATAAGTTGTCCATGAAGGGCTATTTGGACAGACGATAAACCTGACTTTAATAGGAACTGGTTGCTCATCATTAGTAAGTGTTATTTCTTCCTGACCTGCCTGAATAACTTCTAGGTGGACATACTCAAGAGTAAATTGCTCGCCGAGATCATTTACGAACTCAAAACGCATAAGTAGCGGCTTGGGATTATGCGCAGGTCCCAGAGCAAAAAAACCATCCTTGGTGATCTCTGGTAAACTCTTTTTGATAAATTCCGGAATTTCGAGGTCTTGGACATATGACATGGGGATCTTCACTGGAGCTCCAGTTGCCAAAAATTGGTCCATATCTTTTGCTAGGGTCCGTCCCTCTTCTGTGTCTGCTGGAAACACAAACTTCGATTTTATTATGAATGGGATTTTCTGCTGATGCTCCCGGATACTTTTCAACGGTAGTGAGTTGAATACCTTCGTTCGTTAAACGAGCCTCTGGGCGATGATACGGATCAATGGTATCCAATTCCTGGTTGATTTCTGCTAGCTTTTGCCAAAGTGGCTGCTCAGCCAAATACTGTTGATACCAGTCCCAAAGCTCGTCACCATCTATATACCTGATATTTGCTAGTACCGATCTTGTGAGGTTGCTTATGATAGATTGAATTGCTGGTCTAGCATCCTTTGTGATTTCTTTATTGGTGATCACATAGCATTTTGCAACGTATTGCTCCGCTCCAGTTCGTTTATCCCGGAAGCTCGCTCCGAAAGATTGCATAATCTGACCTGCCACGTCTGTGGCGATACCGATTGCCCCTGTGATGGGTACAGCCTTACCAACAACAGCAATATTCATGCGGTCGCCTAGTTCATCTGCTATCCAACAAACAATGTCTTTGCCTAGTTCACCTACACCTCCATGATGTTTTAGCACGTCTTTATATCCCTTTGCTCGAAGCAATGGAATCAGCACATCATTTGTAAGAGGATCTTCCTTCATTCCATGAAGCTGTTGTTTGGTCAACATGGGTCTATTCTCTTCCATCTCCAATTAGAGAGTAACATTCTCATTGATGGCACATGCTTTTACTACATGGCCGCTTGAGGATTCACCTGCCCAATCATAATTGGTGAGGTTGTTTGATTCTTACTATACACTATTTCTAGGAATGAGAATAGGTACGTAATTGAATTGACGAGTTTGTGACTCTCCTTTGCAGCAGCCCAACAAAAGGTCAGTTCCAACGATGCTACAACGCAAATACTTAGCGCGTTGCCCTATGTGACTTTCAGACCCTTCATACGGGACTCTGTCCCTGCAACGACCAAGACGTTTGGCTTACGAGTTTGTCTCTTCTCTCGCCATTGCTTCAGTATAGAACACAAGACGCACGCTAAACAGTTGCATGCCGTAACGACTTTCAGACCTCTCACACGGGGCTATGCCTCTGCAACGTCGTGGAAAGTGTATGTGAGGGACTTGATGCGGAAGCAAAGTAGAGTGCTCGTATTGATCTCATTCACCTGATTGTTACTTCCGCTACACAGTTAGGCATCTCCTCTCCTGCTACACACAGACCGGGCAGAAACGCTTCGTCGTAAACGTCATTGACAGGTTCGCAAGCACAAAATCGAGATAAACCAGTTGATAAGGCGTAGCCGCACTGTTTCGCTGTCCTTCATGCTCAAAGCGTCACGTTTGTTCTCGTGGCCGGGCCGTTGGCCAGCCACTGAGTGCGATCCTCGCCAGCTCCTCAACAGTCTGGGGATCTCGTAGGACCGTGCTAGTCTCACTCCGGTACTGCCGATCTAACTCACCACGGTAGGACAGCCAATTAAAGCTTCCCAAGGTCCCATAGTGCCGATCACAGACCAGAATCTTTTCGTGGGTATCGCTCACGCGTTGGATATCGAGCAACTCGGGTGCCGCCCTTGCCTGCGCAACTGCCTCTTGCAGGGCGCGGATCACCCGCTGGGCATTCGATCGGTTCCGCCCCGCGTCGGGGGAGCCTGGCTGCTCATTGATTCCATAACCGATGCGCACTTTGACTCCGCGTTTTGTGGCCTCGGCGATGCGCTGGCAGAGCGCATCATCGCAGGTTCTGCGATTGAGCCAGGGAGAGATGATGATGATCTCGTCTCTCGCTTCAGAGAGCGCCTGTTCGAGGAACGCACGATGCTCTTCCGTTTTGAGAAACGCCCCTTGTTGCTGCTCTATCCGGCGACGCAGGGTACCGCTTTCTGCTTGGAGGGTGTGTAGGGCTGCTTCCAGATCACGAATGCGTCGCTCCATCTGCACGCGTTCCTGTTCGCTTTGCGTCGTCCCGAGCTGATTCTTTTGTTCTTGCAACTCCACATCCACGCGGCGCTTCGTCGTTTCGTTGGTTGAAAGGCGGCTAGCCGCTGCCGCAAGGGGTTCCGGCAGTGACAACGACATGAGCGGCGGCTGAGGGGTGAGCGAAATCGCGTCATCGGGCAGGTGGAACTTCCCGGTTTCTAAGAATCTCTGCAGGACATCGGTTTCGTTGCGCAGAACGAGCCCGCGACGGAAGACCGCCAAGCGTCGCTGTTCGCTCTGATAGACCACCTGAACAGGGGCAAGGTACTCTGCACGAGAGCGCTCAAGCGCGAGCAGGGCAAGGATCCGCTTATTGTTGAAAAAAGGAACCTCGTGCAACGCTACGGTGATTTTTTCTGGCGTGAGATCCACCAGAGTTGGTTGCTCCGGTCGCTGGGCTGGCAAAATGCAAAGGCCTTCTGCAGTCATCTGATCGGCAGAGAGGGCACATTGCTTTTCCAGCGGCGTAGCAGACCAGGTGAGCAGGTTAAAATGCAGGTGCGCATTGCGTCGCACCGGAACAGGTGGCGTTTTCTGCGTCCTGACGACGTGTTCTCCTTTTTCCGTCAGGAAGAGGGGACGCCCTCCTTCGGGTTTGGGAGCCCCTTCCCAGATGTAGCCATAGCGAAGTAAATTGGCACCCGATGCGTAGAGATCCCTTTCCTCCAGGCCGTAGAGCCAGGCGATCTCCGAGAGCGTTCGCACATGTTTGTCGAGCGCATGCAGAAAGTAGCTTTCGAAGCTGTTCAGCTTCTGTGTTTCCAAGGCTTCAACCAGAATATCGAGAAAGGCGAGCGGGATTGCGGCCTCAAAGAGATGGGTGGCCTCGGCTCCATCAAACTCCTGTTGTGCCAGGGAAAGCAGGTTATCCATGAGGTACCAGATCCTTTTCACTCAAGGGGGCAATCCAACACTCTTCGGGGTGGCTGCGTAAGTACCGGATCAATTCCTGATAGGGGTTCCCAAGGGCCCCTGCTCTTCCCCGCTCCAGCGTCATGATGTCTCCTACCAGCAGCAGGGCCTGTCTGGCCCGTGAGAGCGCCACGTTGAGACGACGTCGGTCCCGTAAAAAGCCAATCTGGCCTTCTGGATTCGAACGAACGGTAGAATAGATGACGATATCGCGATCCATTCCCTGAATCGCGTCAATGGTTGAGATGTCAATGGTTAATGCCCGCCAGAAACTGCTTCCGGGCAGAATTTCCGCCTGCAATTCGACAATCTGGGCGTTGTAGGGGGTAATCACCGCCACGGTTCGGTGTTGCTCAGATTCGAGATAGGTCCGTTCCATGCGATGAAGCAGGGTACTAATGGCTTGGATTTCGACGCGGTTATAATAGCTCTTTGCCCGCCGGGTTTCTTTGGCCTCCGGGAGCCTGCTGGTGGTCAACCAGGCGACAGGTCGCTCTAACCAGGGCAGATGATGTGCCCGATCCCCAAGGCTGACCTGGTGAGTCAGTTGCCCCTGGTAGAAGACCGTACTCACCATCTTTCCGATCGCTGGGTGCATGCGGAACTGGGTGGCCAGCATCTGAACGGAGGGAAGGTTCTCTTCCCTTGCCTGGGCTACTAGGGAGGCAAACAGGCTCTGGGTCAACTCCTCCCGGTTGGTGCCCAGCCGGGAAAGGACCTGTTCATTGAGTGCTTCGTCGAGCATAGGGGGCAGCTGACGCTCATCGCCGACTAAAATCGCCTTCCGGGCTCGTACCAGGGGGACCAGCAGTTCCGCCGTGGTAGCACGACCGGCTTCATCGATGATAACCCAGTCGAACTGCTGCTCCTTCAGATAGTAGCCGCCAGTCATCTGACAGGTCGAGGCCAGTACGCTAGCGCGTTCCAGGATGGGGCGGGCGAAGGTAAAATCGCGACCAAAGATGCGACGCCACTGTTTGACCAGCGCAACGAGATCCTCTTCCTGGCAGCCGGGGAACTGAGGGGAGAGCAAACGTGTGACCTGGGCAGTCAGCCGCCGATGTTCCTCAGCAAGCGTATCAGCCTGTGATGGGCGGGCCTCCTCGGGCAGCGTCTGCCTGATCAAGTCCAACGTTTCCCACAGGTCCTGCTCCTCAGCCTCCTGTTTCGACTGAGCCTGCTGGTTAAGCGACTGGATGCGTGGATCGAGTTCCTTTAACCACTGCTGACTGAGGAGCAGCGTGTCTTCGCTAGCCTCACTGCGCTGTGCTCTGTGAGCCTGTCGTCGGGCCGTCACGCGCTCCTGTAGTACCTGGAGGACCGTTTCGGTCTTGGCAAGGATCTGCTCTCGCCAGTCGGCGAGCCGCTGGTCAACGATCCAGGCCTGAGCCCCATGTCCGATCTTTTCCGCTCGACCAACGCGGACAATCTCAATAGGTTGATCTGCCGGCAGTTCAGCAATGCGTGTGATCAAGTGATTGACAGCCACGTTGGATTGTGAGGTAATCAGGATGCGTGCGTTCGGCGTTTTGCGCAGGATCTGCAGGACGATTTCAGCAAGCGTCGTCGTTTTCCCAGTACCGGGCGGGCCTTGCAGGAGAAAGAGATCCTGGGTGGAGAGCGCCTGACGAACCGCCTGCTGCTGATCCACCCCCAATTCAGGCTGGAAGAAATGCAGACGCTCGTCAATCGGAAGGAAGGCAGCCTGTGCCAGGTCACGGAGCACTTCTGGCATGCGCGGATTCGCGGTCCCTCCCCACAAGAGCAGGTCGAGCGCCCTTTCCAGCCGCTCAAGCGCCACCGTGGCTTCCTGTTGGAAAACGGTGATGATTCCCCGTGGGGGCAACGTCTCTGGAGGATCAAGGGCGCGGGTCACGTCGCCGGCGTCGCGGCTCACCTCGATGGTTTTGCCACTACTACTCATGACATGACCGACAAAATACACCTGATTGGCCTGCTCAGGATTCAGTGCAATGATGGGTGCGTTGGGAGGCCAGTTGAGATCGTCAGGCACCGGTTGCGCAAGGACAAAGGCGACGGTTTCTGCATCGTAGGTCCGTGAGGTGTATCGAAGCTGGGGCACCGCATCAAGTTGTTCGCGCAGATATGCCAGGACATTGCTCCAGGTCGCCAGAAAGTCCCGGCGCTCACGGATCTTTTTTCGTTCGGATAGATGTTGGCTTGCCTGCTGGCTCAATCGAGCCACGAGTTGGGTGAGGGTGTGTTTGAGCTCAGCATACTGGGACGGAGGAATCTGACGCGTTTCTTGCTCGCCAATGACCTGCCAGAGATAGCGCACGGGCGACGCTTGTTCCTTTTGCTGTGCAAACTGCGCCTGGTAGGGGGCATGGACAGCGGCGACCGCTAACAGAAGGAGAGTCTGATCCTGTTTACAGATCAGGCGCAGCGTCTCTGTGTAGAGACGGATCGCTCCTTCCCGCTCAAGCATACACCGAACCTCGTGTGGGTTATCTCCTCCCAGTTCCTCCTCCAAGAGATACTGGCAGGCGGTCTCCATCAGCGTGTTTTCTGTGAGGCCCAGCGTGTAGAGATCGCGCCTGGCCTGATCAGTAACCTTGAGAAACACTTCTGGTAGTAGCTCCAGATTGCGCGTGATCTCCAACTGCCGACAGACTTCGGTCATCTTCTGAGTACGATGAGCGGGATCGGTGGCAAGCATCCGCTCCAAGACCCGGAGAACCTGCTTGGGTACGCCAGAGAGGCCGCGCACAAGCTCAGAGGTGAGGCCATCTCGTGGAGGTTCGCGCCGGGAGAACATATGGTAGAAGACGCAACCCAGGGAATAGATATCGCTTCGTTCATCAGCCTGCTGGGCACTCCGTTGTTCTGGGGCTGCGTAGCCAATTGACCAGAAGGAGGAGACGGTGATGCCATGCTGACTCAGTTCATAGCGCAGCCAACTTATGCCAAAGTCGGCCAGATGTGCAGACCCATCTGCCGCAAGCAGCACATTGGACGGTTTGACATCGCGATGAACGATCCCTTCACTATGGGCATGAGCCAAGGCGCTCGCCATATCGCGCATGAGCGGCCAACACCAACTATGATCGGGATCGTGTCGATGCTCCTCAATGAGGTGCACTAGCGTGCGAGGAAGATACTCGAGGACCAAGTAGGAACACTGGTGTATCTCGGACCATCCCGAATCGAGGACCTCGACGATGTGGGGGTGGTTCACGCACGAAAGGGCGCGGACCTCTCGTGAAAAGAGTTCCTGTCGCAACTCGTCGCCGTGCTCGCTGTTGAGCAATTTCACTGCTACGACCCGCTGATCACGGAGACGATCGTGTGCGCGGTACACCGTGCTCATTGAGCCTTTGCCAACACGTTCGATCAACACATAGCGCCCAGCTACTGGTCCGGGGATGGCTCCCTCCTGTGGCATACGTCCTCCATCTGAGAGGAAACAGTCCTCTGAAAATGATGGGTGTGTTGTGTGTTCGATCTCACCCTCTCGCGAAACAAAGCGAAACCAGTCACACGTCAAGAACGTGTCATCTGTCCCTATGGGACAGATGATCTATTTCTTGAGTATACATGAAATGTGAGGAAAAATCAAACCACTGATAGAAGACCGTGAGTACCGAGTTCCTCATTGGCTCAGTTCCTCCTTCCTCTTTTTAGAAACTATTCAGGTACTACATCCCAATTATGAACATCTGGAACAGGCATTGAGGGCGATGAAGCACGTTGCAGGAAGTGCCAAAATCAAATTTGGCGAGTTCCCAAGTGAGATGCGTCCTGAATATATTACAGCGGAACTGGCTCAACTGCTTGATGCCTATTCAGATGCCGCCTATCTTGCCATCGGAGCGCAATCAGGAAGCGAACGAATGCTTGAGATTATGCACCGCGAACACGATGTGGCAGCAGTAGAGCGTGCCGTGGGGTATTTGGCGAAGTATTGCCGCAAACTCAAAAAGATATACGTGGATTTTATTGCTGGTCTTCCAGGTGAGGCACCCCAGGAAGAGGTGTTAAGCCAACAACTGGTGGGGCGATTAACCCGCATCAGCCCAAAAGTCTGTGTTCACAGTCACACATGTATGCCTTTACCTGGTACTCCGTTACAATACATGCCTCCCGGCTCAGTAGGGAAAACGACACGTGCCACCTTTGAGCGGTTAGCCAAACGCGGGCAAGAGTGGGGAGACTGGAGAGAGCAAGAAGAGATTGCTCGCTCTATCACTGAACTCCGACAGACATTAAAGCAAAAGTTATAGAATGATGAGGAATCTTACATGTTGCTATTACACATGAAGCAAAACATCTTGAGACAGCACAAAGCACTATCGCATATCGTGAGCGAACATTTTGAGGAGGAAGTCGAATTTCTTCAGCAATTGGTCCGTGCCAATAGTGCGAACACGTACACTGCTGATACCTCTCCGGCGAACGTTCCAATTGAAGCTGAAGTAGCGACTATCATCGTTGAGAAGATGCAGCAACTCGACTGGCAACCAGAGTTGCATGGTGTCTCTAGCCAACGACAAAACGTCCTCTGTACGTTGTCAGGCACCGAGCCTGCTGGAAGGACGCTCATCCTCACGATTCATATGGACACCGTGCCAGCAAGCTCCAGCTATACACGTGACCCCTGGGGGGCAGAGATTGATGGGAGACGGCTCTACGGCGTTGGTGTTGCGGATGCAAAGGCGCAAATCGCTGCGTTTGTGTATGCCGTTCGTGCCTTGCAAATTGCAGATGTTGCACTTGCAGGTACTATTAAGCTCGCATTCGTGGTTGATGAGGAGACAGGAGCTTGTTCACCGTACGGAACCCGTTTTTTGCTGGAACGAGGTTTGCTTGATGGAGATGCTGCCATTGTTGGTGAGCCTGGAGAGAGCAAAATTGCCGTTGGGCATAGAGGTGTCTACCGATTTAAGATTCGGACGAGAGGCGAAGCTGTCCATACAGGTCTTAAAGAGTGGGAATTCAAAACCAGAGGACATAATGCTACTATCGATATGGCACGTATCATCCAAGCGCTTTCTACCTGCGAGTTGCCTCATATCCCTTCTGCTGCGTTTCCGGACAGAAAGAGCGTGCTCACGTTCCCGACCTTACTTCAAGGAGGCGGGGGAATAAATATCGTTCCCGAGTCCTGTGAAGCATACGGAGATGCTCGTCTTCTACCCCATATCTCAGCAGAACAGATCCGAGCGACAATTACGCGTTCCCTCGCGCCTCTCGCACTTTCCTACGAGCTGGAAGAGATTGCTTACATACCGGCAGTAGAGACATCTCCCGATGCGCCAATTGTCGAAGCACTCTCTCGATCTATAAAAGACGTAACCGGGAAATCCTTAAGGTTGGAGGGGGCAGGACCAGCGTGCGATGGATGGATGTTTAGTACGCGGGGTATCCAGACGATTTGTGGATATGGCGCTGAGTGTGGCGGCGTACACGGGGCTGACGAGTGGGTAGACTTGGACAGTTTGCGAAGCGTCACTGAAATTTATGCTCGTACCGTTTTGAGGTATCTATCGAGGCTAACTACCTGAGCCACCCAATTTTCAGTCCCTCGGACCGGGGCCATGCCATTCTCGCTTATGCAGGCATCGCTTCTCAGAACGCTTGCACACAAGCATAAAGCACCGATGGGAGCAATGAAGCGGAGTTTCAGAATATCACGACCACAGCCTATGGTGAAATGCTTAAAAGTGAAGGTAGAACGAGAAGAAGGAAAGAACCCTTGGTGGCGTGTTTCGGGAGGAACAGGAGCAAGCCCAACTGATTGCCGAAGTAGCAGGGAGATGGTCTCCCCCCTCTGGGGAAACTTTCTCGTCTTGCTCTGGGTTTAGAATTGTTGGGGGACTGAAGCTTCCCCCATGTTCTCCCCTGCGGGGGTATTTTAGGTTACTGCTATGTGTATTTCGGCTTGTTGCGTGACTTTGAGAGGGAAACTTCCCTCATGTTCTCCCCACAGGGGAGAGTTCTCAGGGGAAAGAGAAACGCAGAGGAAGGGGAGAGGCAGGATTTTTTGCGGAAACGATTGTTTCCGCAAATAGGAGGCAACAGGGCAATATGCTACACTAGCGCTGGCTTTCAGACCCCTCACGCGGGGCTATGCCTCTGAAACCTTGCTCCGGTGCTTCCTGGCGCGTAGTCATAAATCTTTCAGACCCCTCAGACGGGGCAATGCCTCTGCAACAGTGTGGAAACAGAGCCAGTTTCGTTTTGCCAAAGACTTTCAGACCCCTCAGACGGGGCAATGCCTCTGCAACAGTCACCTCACTTCAAGCTTCCTACCAGATTAGAAAAGTGTCTGTTGCTCAGGCTCCTCCGGATTCTTGTGTTGTTGACTCGACGGTGGAAGTGCCTGCTTCTTTCGTTTGCGCTTAGACGGCTCAAGAAAGTTCTGAGAGCTGACAACTGGCTCACCTAACCGTTGTTCCACCGCACGTCGAGCATCCGCAGCCGTGTCTCCAGCTTCTTTCACATCCTGCTCAATCTCATCGTATCCTTGGCTATCGTTTTTCTGGTGAAGCCCGGTTGCTGTTTCTTCTGCAAGCGAGGAGAGAATAAGTTCCATCCGTGTCTTATGATCTGCCAGGTTCTGTTTCGATGACAATCCTTTCGTGGCTTTATGCTGTGCCGTTGTGAGCCCGAAGGTTCGCAGGTTTAAGAGCGAAGTGAGCCGAGCAATGCTCGGACTGTCGTTGATACCTCTCAGTTGAATTTCACTCGTCCAGGCATTACGTGTAGCAATATAGATGATCCGAGCCGTGATCCACTCTTCATCGCGTTTGAGCTGACGGTAGTGGTCACGCATGGCTTCTAACGTCTCACTCTGTTGCTCAATCTCAGTGAGCCTTTCATCGCCAACCTGAGCCAGAAATAATTTGAATGGCTCTGCCTTGGGTGACGGAATGGACTGCACCAGCCGCAACAAAGTTTGTCGGTTCATGGCGTCTGTCTTGCGGAGCCTGCCATCAGCAGATTTCATTGGGAGCTCGACCATCTGTGAGAGCGTCTCCTGCGCTCCTTCGCTTTGCATGCGGCTGCGCATTGTGTGCCAGTACTTACTGGGATGGGCGGCCTCTGTCAAAAAGCCCACCACATCAATCACACTCCAGTACTCTTGGCCTTCATGTATGACCCGGCGGATGCGTTCGACTCCTTCAAGCAGCGTGACTGCCTGCTGTTTTTCTTCCTCATAAGCCATGATCTGTTCCATCCTCTTCCTGACGAGCAACTTTCCACAAAATGTGGAAAGTTGCTCTGACTTGCGCAAGTCAGAGCAACCATTCTATTTGAGCAACATAGCTTTCAGACCCCTCACACGGGGCAATGCCTCTGCAACGCTGGATGCCGGTCAAAGCTCCATCCTTAAAGAAAAACTTTCAGACCCCTCACACGGGGCAATGCCTCTGCAACTGGGCGCGGATGGCTTCTTTTGCCGTCTCTACTAAGACTTTCAGACCCCCCACACGGGGCAGCGCCTCTGCAACCCTATTTTATCATATGTCTGCCCGGTATCCTTTGCAGAAGTAATCCGCAACTCTATTGTAACCTAGTCTATTGCCATCTGGATTGCTATAATGTATGCACTTCATTCCAACTCATGAAAAGGAGGTGTTGAGATGCTAGCATTGCAATACACGGGTCACCCCTTCTTCGATATAGGTCTTGCGACTATCGTTGCCTATGTGGAGAAGAGCCATCCTCTTGACTTGACTGAGGATGACCTTTACCGTGTTGCAGAGTACATTGAGACCTACTACACACAACAGCCACTGACCTCATTTCTCACGGTGTCGCTGATGAACTCTGATTTCACTCAGCCAGCGTTCAAGGACAAAGCTGAGCGCAGACGCGAGTATGCTCGGCTTGTGGCAAAGAATTTTGGTGCAGACGCGCCTCAAACTGAAGAGATATGTGTTTTCACAGGATGGCCAGCGCTAGGTCGTTCGCTTTCCCTTAAGAAAGATAAGGAAGGCAAGGATGAGCTGCCTCCTGGAAGAGCGTACAGGCAACACATTCCTCTTGTTACTGGTGAAGCTATTATCAACTTCTCTTCGGGAGGTGATCCTGGTCTTCCCGTGTCGGGTGAGGCTCTCTTATGTCTACAGTTCTTTCCGATGGGCTGCCGCAAGTGTAGTGGACGGCTGCTGGCGATACATTCTGATAACCCTAAAATTCTTCTGGCTGCGGCTCGCGAAGCTTTGCGCGAGAATAAGGAGGCAATAACGCTTGCAAGGGCAGGAGGAGAGACAAAACTTCCTGATGCTTCGTCGTCACCCCAAACTCTGCTGGTTGAAACACTCTTAGCTATGGAGCTACGTCGACTCGATGCACATGAGGAAAAACAGCCCTATTCTATTACAGCATATCACCTTACGAATAGTGGCCAGACATCACCCCTTGACGAGAAAAGTCCTCCACTGAGGATCTATCACCTTCCCATGAACATCGTCCGGTTTCTTCGTACAAAGCATCACCCTGACTATACACAGGTGTGGCAGAGGCTTGTGGAGCGTGGATGGGAGCGCCCAAAGCCACCCAAGAAAGCAGGGGAAGGAGAGGAGGAGAATGCACTTGCCCACAAAGGTCGGCGCAATTATCTGTACGAGGATATTTTTCGCTTGCCCGATACTGCACGCGCTTTTGTTATGACGTATCTGCTACGCATCCCAAAACGTCATGTGCCACAAGCAGATCCTCGCAGTGAATACAATCTGCGTCAAGAGGTAAACCTCATTTCTTGGCAGTTTACAGCCTTATTCTTAGAAGAGGTGATACATATGGACAAGCAACGTATTGAAGAAATTCGCCAATTAGGGGATACTCTTGCGTCGTATGTGAAAGAGCAGGATGACAAGGGTTTCTTCCATAACTTCTATAAGGTACGCTGGCCTGATGACTTTCGTACGCTTCTTATCAGGGCAAACTACAAGTATGTGAAAGCAGGGCACACTCCGCTCATCAAACTTGAGCCATACCTAGCAGTTTTTGAAGAAGGCTACGAGATGATGCAGCCTAACTGGAAGTTCGCTCGTGATCTCGTACTCATCCGCATGATTGAGCGGCTTTATGAACTGAATTGGTTTAGCGATCATCCTGATGCGCTTCCAGATACTGCGGATATTGATACAACAACGCTTGATTCAAATGCAACAACACTCTAGAGGAGGTTTTCCATGGCATTTGTCACAGGACTACTACTTATTAATGCACCAGCATCCGCTCTCAATAATCTTGGCAATATCGTCGGCGAACGAGATCAGAACACGAGCGGGGTAAAAGTGATCCGCACACGTGAAGGAGCCTATCCTTATGTCTCTGCTCAGGCATTTCGCTACTGGCTACGTACTACTGCTCAGAACCGTGTTGAAGGCTGGAGAGCGGCACCTGTCTATCGAGAGGAGAAGATCGCCTACACCGATAGTAACCCGATTCTCTGGTGGGATGATGATCTACTTGGATACATGCGTATGCCTTCGGCAAAGAAAGCAGCAAAAGAACAGCAGCAAACAGGCATGTCACCTGCGAAAGAGACAGAGAGTGCAGAGCCAGTGACACGTGTCTCACCGTTCCGGGTGAGCACGCTGGTCTCTATCGCTCCAGTTAACATCACCACTAATTTTGGTGTGATGTCCCGGCATGAGGGCAACCCTGTCCCATATGAACACCAACTGTACCGTACCACCTTGCAAGGGATGTTCTCACTCGACCTGCATGCGTGCGGCACCTTTTCTTACCGCAATAAAGCTGGCTATCGTAATCTTGATGCTGTTCGTACGACTCTTGCTCAGCAGCAAAACCTGGAACATCTTGAACAAGAGAAAGCATACAGGCTTCCTCTGGGAGAGCGTATCAGACGCGTGCAAGGACTCTTTGAGGCTTTCGCGCTCTTAGAAGGTGGAGCGAAACAGGCAATCCACTACACTGACGTGATGCCTGCGTTTTGTATTCTGGCAGTCACCCGTGGTGGCAATCATCTTTTTGGCCACATCGTTGGGGCTAACAACAAAGGGTTGCCAGAAATCAAATTGGAGGCGGTGCGAGAGGCCTTAACGACGATGGATGATGAAATGCTCTCTCCCATATACGTGGGATGGGTGCAAGGCTACTTGGATGAACAGCGTGAACTATTCGAGCAGTTCGTCAGAGAGAGTGCGAAACGTGCCGTCATTCTCCGTCATCCAAGGGATGCCCATCGCGATTTTGTGGCAGACTTGGCTCGTGCAGAGAATGCCTCTTGGCTGGCATAGGAAGGTGCTTCTATGCGCGTCCTGAAAGTTGTAGCGGAGGGGCTTACCACCTCCTTTCGCCGACCACACTTTATGCATGGCATACAACCGTCGTTTCGCATGCCACCCCCAGCTACCATCTATGGGCATCTCTGTAGCGCGCTTGGAGAGGTCATCCCTCCCGAAGGAATCGCCTTTGCCTACCACTTCACCTCGCGTGCTGGCTTTGATGACATCGAACACACCCACATGCTGGCGATCTCCACTGGGAAGCTACCGGGAACCAACTACCCCAAGGTGCTGGAGGGAGGAGTCAATCCCTTCAAGCGTGCGTTGCTCTTTCAGCCACGGCTCACGCTGTATCTCAACCGTCCTGAATGGATAGACGCTTTTCGTAGCCCTCGTTATACTGTTGTGCTGGGTCGCTCTCAAGACTTGTTTACCTACACCTCTATCGAGGTGATTGAGGTACACCAAGCAGAGCATGCGTACTTTGAACATACGCTGCTCCCGTATGAGATGGCAGTACAGGTGGGGGAGGGCATCACCGAACTGCTCCCACGCTATCTCGACTATGAGCGCAAGCGCACCCCAACCTTCGCACGCTATCTGCTGTTGGAAAACCGCGTCCAGAGCACCACATTCTGGTCTCTGGACAGCAAAGAGCAGACCCTATTCTGGATTGACCCCACCTCTGCGCAAGATAATGGGAGCCATCTCGGTCTGATGTTTCACACATTTGTAGGAGAGCAGCATGAAACCATCTCGTTGGCCTGACTGGTTAGCCACGCTCTGGGCGAAGAGGAGCACGGACAAGGCACACCCAGGCGAGAGCCTTGCTGAGCATACGTGGCTGGTACTGAGTCGCTTGGCCGAATTGGGACGCCTGCGCCCACATCTGGCCACCTATCTTGGTGTGCCTCGTCTCTGGCAGTGCCTTTTCTGGGCGTGCTTCCTGCACGACTTCGGCAAGGCTGCTAGTGGTTTTCAAAGCATGCTCCGTACACGAGAGAGATGGGCGCGTCGTCACGAGGTTCTTTCCTTGGCCTTCCTCGATTGGATAGTGCCCGCATTCTCATCGGTCGAGCAAAAGTGGGTGCTCGCGGCAATCGTGTCGCACCATCGCGACGCTCACGAGATTACCTCCACCTACGACAAACGGGCCAATCCAGAACTGGTGGAAGATATGCTTACCCAACTTGACGAGGGCACTGTGCGAGGGCTATGGCGCTGGCTCCAGGAATGTTCTGCGGCATGGATTGACGCTCTTGCTCTGCATCAGTTTGCAGTGCAGCCCATTCCACTGGTCGATGAAGAGCAGGCAGTACGTATGACGTGTGTGGAAGGCGTACAACGGACACACGCCTGGCTTACCAGCTATCGTCACTTCATCGAAGATCTCGATGAAGAGCGCGACCTCCGTATAGTCACGACGCTGGTCATGCTGCGTGGTCTCACTACCACAGCAGATCACATGGCTTCGGCTCATCTGAAACAGGTGCCACAAGGCATAGAGCGTTCCTGGCAGGCATTTGCCCAAGAAGGGTTGAAGGGGATAGCACAGCTCTATGCTCACCAGTATGAGAGTGCTCAGCATCACCATACCTCGGCTATGCTGGTTGCTCCCACTGGCAGTGGCAAGACGGAGGCGGCGCTCTTCTGGGCGCTTGGCAATGGCACAGAGGCAACATCACGTCTCTTTTATACGCTGCCCTATCAAGCGAGTATGAATGCCATGTATGATCGCTTGTCTTCGTACTTCGGGGAAAGTGCGGTGGGTCTACAACACGGACGAGCACTGCAAGCGCTGTATCAACGCTTGATGCAAGGTGAGAGCGGACCATCATCTGTCGCGCAGGCAGCACAATGGCAACACCATCTCACTCGACTGCACGCGTGCCCGGTAAAAGTCTTGAGTCCCTATCAGATGCTCAAGACCGTCTACCAGATCAAAGGGTTTGAAGGGATGCTTGCCGACTATACACAGGCCGCCTTCATCTTTGATGAGATTCACGCCTACGACGCCAATCGGCTCGCTCTTCTTCTTGCTCTAGTCAAGCACCTGCGAGACTCCTATGGGGCACGGTTCTTTGTGATGTCTGCCACCTTCCCGTCTCTTCTGCGCGAGATCATGCCTACTATTCTCGGGATTTCTGAGCCAATCATGGCAGAACAAGCGTTGTTTGCGCAGTTCAAGCGCCATCATCTCCGGCTCCTGGACGGTGACCTACTCGAAGCAGGGATTGCACGAATCATCTCTGATGTGCGCCAGGGAAAATCCGTTCTGGTTTGCTGCACTACTATTCAGCGAGCACAAGATATGCGCGAGGCATTACTCAAGCAGCTTCCGCCAGAGTGTGTGGAACTGCTTCATAGCCGCTTCACGATGAAAGATCGACTGGAACGAGAAGCAACCATTCGTGCTCGCTGCGCAGTAGACGCGGCTCACACTGCTCTCGCCGTCGTTGCCACCCAGGTAGTTGAGGTCAGCTTGAATATCGATGTAGACACGATCTATAGCGATCCCGCCCCGCTCGATGCACTCGTACAACGATTTGGACGCGTCAATCGCGCACGCAAGAAGCACATTGTCCCTGTCCACGTGTTTCGCCAGCCGCGTGATGGGCAGAAGGTCTACCTTGAGGCACTGGTACAGAGAACGCTCGACGTGCTTGAGGCACATAACGAGGAAGATATTGACGAGGCTGCTCTTGGAGCATGGCTTGACGAGATTTATGCGGCACCAGAGATACACGATCCCTGGATGAAGACGTACACCGACCAATTTCGACTGGTTGCTTCCCATTTGCGTGGATTGCGTCCATTCAACTCTGATGCGCAACGCGAAGCAGCGTTTGAGGAGCTGTTCGACGGGGTGGAAGTGCTTCCACGGTGTTTTGAAGAGCAGTATCTTGAGCACATGGCACACGATGCGTTCATCGACGCCTCACGCCTGTTTGTGAACATCAGTCATGGCAGATATCAGCAGTTGGCCTCTTGTGGCAAAGTTCGGCCACTCGGTGATGCCATGCGCAAGCGTTGTGTCGTGCTGCAAACGTATAGTTCCGAGCTTGGCCTGCTCTTTGACACGCCGTCTGGGAAACGCAGTGATGACGATCAATAAACGCTCTTCCAGCAGGAACCACCCGTTTTGTCACAAAGGAGATCCTCTATGTCAAGCCCAGAAAACCCCATCAAGAAAGGGGATGAGTTGAGAAAATGGAGAGAACCGCAGAACCCCCTGGAAAAATGAGACAAGGGTCTCTTCGGCCAGCCATAA
>JAFAXQ010000301.1 GCA_019240835.1 Ktedonobacteraceae bacterium | reverse complement strand
ACAATAGGGCGCTCAGCAAGAGTTGCAGCACTCGCCTTCGTCGCGATCTGCACGCCAAGCTTGCGCAGCCCTGCCTGTACAAAGCGGAGTGCAACAGGATCAATGCCCGCGAGGATCTGTGTACTTGGCGAGTAGAGCTTGACCTTGACGCCCACGCGAGCAAAGACCGTTGCCAGTTCCAGGGCGATGTAATCATCCCCGAACAGGGCCAATGTTGCAGGTAACTCGGGTAGCATCATCGCCTGTTCCGGCGTGAGCACTTCCTTACCATCGTAGGGCACCTGCGGCAGGGGTGCGTAGTCAGCGCCAGTAGCCAGAATGCACTGCTCGAATTTGAAGCGCAGGGAGCCATTCTCGCCCTCAACGCGCATCTCCTCCTTGTTCAAAAACCAACCCTTACCTAACACGAGATCAATCTTGTTACCAGCAATGAGGCGGCGCACCCCATCTGAAAGACGATCAACGACGCTCTGTTTCCAGCTCAACATCTTAGACCAATCAAAAGACAGCGCTTCTATCTGAATGCCCAGCGCCGCCAGTTCCTCCTGCTTCGTCTGCTGATAGCGCTCCGTTGCGGAAACGAGCGCTTTGAGAGGAATGCAGCCGCGATTGAGACACGTTCCACCCGCTGGCCCTGGCTCGATAATAGTCACCTGCCGCCCAAACTGTGCAGCGCGTATCGCTGCCACGTACCCTCCTGGACCCGCCCCCAATACGAGAACGTCTACTGCTGTGGTAACATCTCCGACAACCATAGTTATAAATCCTCCTCTTCTTCATCTGGAGCGATCTCACCTGTTTGTGTCTGATGGCTCGCTACTGGTGGACGCCAAAAATCTAAAATATACTCAAACGTCGTGCCCATCGTAATATAATTACTCGGCCAACCGAAGATACCAACTTTATTGACAATATTCAGACGGTTCCAGATGATTGTATTGCGTAATTCGTACCCGACGGACCTTAATGCTTCAATCACAGCAACATGAATGGTAATACGCTTATTCTCCCACCACATATCAGGAACGTTGATAACGCAATGCCCTTTCTTCTTTAGAAGAGGAAGCAGTTGGCCGAATATTTCACCCATTGCCTTGGCGTACTCATCTAAGTAGAGTGTGCCGAGATCCTCCGAACATTGGCTGTATTGTTCTACCTTTTTATATTGCCCATTTTGTCTATCTTTGCCGCGTCGGCTTTTATTGTGCCTCGCCCTATTCAAAAGATTTGCATACGGGGGCGAGGTGACAATGCAGGTGATACTCTCTTCATCAAGGTATGCAGCAATATGTCTCGCATCGTCGAGAATAGGAAGCTGCTGTGTTTGGGTAAAGAGCGTGTCTTGTGCTAAACGTTGCTGGGCCAACGCAATATATTCAGGTTTAATATCAAAACCGACGGCGTTTCTATTCGCATCGCGAGCAGCAACAAGAGTCGTACCGCTGCCCATAAACGGATCGACAATAAGTTCTCCCTGATGCGAAAAAAGGTCAATACATCGACGTGCCAAAGCAATAGGAAAAGTAGCAGGATGCTTATTTTTATCTCGAATGTCCCGTCCCTCATAAAAAAACTCCCACACTCCCATCTGGCATTTTATCCACTCTTTAGCAGTCATACAGTTTATATGAGACGATGCACACTCACAGGTACGGGTCGTAGTAAGTTGTAATTTTTGGGACTCAAAATATTGAGCAGCCTCTTCCGCTTTTGTACCATCAACTTCATCGGTTTTTTGATGTATTGTCATTTTGATTTCCCTTCCCTTCATAGGTTGCAACTGATAGATATGCATGATAAACCGAAATATCCCTACAGTCAATGTAAGCAGCAAATAACTTGCCTGCTACTTACATTGCTCTTGCCTACAAAAGGCGTAGGCTCCTGTCAATAGCTTAACAGATCGAGCAATTAGATACAATGTTCTAGTAAAATTCTTGACTTTTGGTCCGCCGCGGCTTACCCTACATGAACCACCTCTAGAGCGGAGTAATGAGATGAAAGTATTCACAAAAGAGAGCCTGATTGCCGACCTAATGGAGATATATAATATGGGGTGGATACGCAGCGATAAGTCCCCCAAGAACAATGGAGCTGTAGGTAACAAGCTTGAGGAACTACTTGAGATGACAGAGAACAACCTACCTTTGCCAAACGCTACTGAGTGGGAAATCAAGGGACAGAGGAGGCAGACAACATCACTACTAACACTGTTCCACATGGACCCATCTCCCCAAGCAATGAGCCTTGTCAATAGTCTCCTTGTAACCCAATATGGCTGGCCTCTGAGGACCCGACCCAAAGAATTAAGCTTCAGACAAACAATTTCTACTTCTGCTCCAAGTGATCGTGGCTTTCAGGTGGTCATTAATGACGTAGAACGTAAAGTGGGAATCACATTTAAAGCAGAAGCAGTTGCTGAAAAGCATAAAGCTTGGTTACAAACAGTAGAAAAACGTGTTGGACTGAAGGAGCTGAATCCTCAACCCTACTGGGCCTTTAGCGACCTCGCTCCCAAAGCTGGAACGAAACTGAAGAATACCTTTTATATAGTAGCAGACTCGAAGGTACAAGATGGCATCGAATACTTCTGGTACAACGGTATTCTCATGCTGCAAGAGTTTGATTTCGACAAGTTCATTGAAGCGTTACGCCAAGGACTACTGAGGATAGATTTTGATGCACGTTCTGGATTTGAAATCCCCTGGCATAATCATGGAACGAAGTATCGTCTACCCTCGAACCTACTTCCTAGCTTCTATGGCAAGGTTACGGTAATACTTGATGCGCCCCTTGAGCCACAAGAGCGGCTCAAACGCATCGATATTGCAGCTCTTCGTACGCCTAGTGAAGTGGAGAAAGCTGCAAGCGAAGGTCCTACCGTTGTTCAGTTGCCCCAAAACGACGGAGATTGAAGGAAATTTTTTATACCATATCCAGCATCAACCGCTGCGGATGCTCCACCAGTTCCTTGAAGCGCCCTAAAAACCTACCAGTCGCAGCGCCGTCGATCACTCTATGGTCAAACGAGAGTGTGAGCGGCATCATCGTGCGTATGGTTACTGAGCAGTTGCGCACGATAGCCTTCTCCTGCAGGCGTCCTACGGCGAGAATGGCGACCTCGGGAGCATTGATGATGGGCATACCACTACCGCCTCCAAAACTACCAATATTGTTGAGTGTGAAGGTGCTGCCGGATAGCTCGGGCAGCGTGAGTGCACGTCTCTTAGCACCCTCTACCAGATGTTCGAGTTGTTGTGCAAGCTGTACTAGGTTCAATTGGTCGGCGTTGCGCAAGACGGGTACAAGCAAGCCTTCGGGCGTATCGGTGGCGATGCCAATGTGATAAGAGCGCTTGTAGACGATCTCGCGCCGCTCCTCGTCAAAGTGTGCATTGAAGATGGAGATCTCTTTGAGCACGGGTATGAGCAGTTTGACGAGCAGAGGTATATAGGTGAGGCGTACGCCGCGCTGCTCTGCCGTCGGTTTGAGCGCTTGACGTAATGCTACCAGTTCAGTGGCATCCACCTCGTCGAATGTGACAGCGTGTGGAATGGTGCGCCAGGCGTGTTCCATGCGTTCAGCAATGCGTCGGCGCAGACCGGTGAGTGCTTGCCGCTCGTCCATAGCGAGCGTTGTGGTAGGAGGCATGGATGTCGGAAGTGTAGCAGCAGATGCCGTGCTCGCTGTTGCGCTTGCACCGTTGGTTTGTGCTGTGGTAGGCGGCTGAGGGGTATGCACGACGGTGGTAGCAGGAGCAACAGCAGTTAAAGTGGCGGCTTTCATGCGTGATGCATAGTTCTGCACGTCCTCCATCGTAATGCGCCCTGAGGGCTGAGACGATGGGACCTGCTCAAGATCGATACCCAACTCGAAGGCGTGTTTGCGCACAGCCGGGGCCGCCTGGACACGATGCCGCGCCATGCTGGCCGTATTGGGGGTAGCCACTACTGGGTCAACTACTTGCGTTGCTGTTGCTGCCAACGATTGCGTAGGTGAAGTTCCCGCTGTTGCAGTCTCACGCGTCATCATCTGAGATACGCTGCTTGTTGTAGGCATTTCGCCATCTATGGCGGAGTCGAAGGTTATGAGCACCTCGCCCTGTTTTGCCATTGTACCCTCTGGCACGAGAATAGCGGCAACCTGTCCCGCAAACGGCGCAGGAATTTCTATGACGGCCTTGTCTGTCTCTACCTCGACCATAGGTTGATCCTGCTTCACGAGATCACCGGGATTGACTAGCCAACGGCGTATCTCGGCTTCGTGCATCCCTTCACCCAGGTCAGGCAGTTTGAACTCTCGCATGATGCTCTCCTCTCCACCTGTTCTCATCATAATCATACCACGTGTTTTGCATCCTGGAAAGTAGCCCCAACAATAAACACAGGCAGAAGAAAATCCTGACTAAAGCGGATTTTCCTCTTCCTGTGTTTATCGGGTACTGACAAACAACCACGGTGCTTCTTGCCTACGCCGTTCCTCATAAGTGGCGATTTCGTCGCTATGCGAGAGCGTCCACCCCATGTTGTCAAGTCCCTTGAGCAGCGCTTCCTTTCTGAAGGAGTCGATGTTGAAGTGCAAGACGCGTTGCGTGGGGGTGGTGACGGTTTGGGCGGAGAGGTCCACGCTGAGGGCGTAGCCTACCGTGGCTTCGACTTCGGCGAGTAGCTCGCGTACGGTGACTTCATCAAGGGTGATGGGTAGGATGCTATTGTTGAAGCAGTTGTTGTAGAAGATGTCGGCGAAGCTGGGGGCGATGAGGCAGCGAAAGCCGTACTGGACGAGCGCCCACGGAGCGTGTTCACGCGATGAGCCGCAGCCGAAGTTGTCGCCAGCCAACAGAGTGCTAGCACCCTGGTAGCGCGGCAGGTTGAGCACGAAGTGCGGGTTAGGCTTGCTCTCATCGCCACCAATATAGCGCCAGTTAGAGAAGAGTCCCTTAGCAAACCCCGTACGCTTAATGGAGGTGAGATAGCGGGCCGGGATGATCTCGTCGGTATTGACATTTACACGGTCCAGCGGCATGACGATGCCGGTGTGCATGGTGAATGCTTCCATAACTTTATAGCTCCCGTATATCTACGAAATGTCCGGCAACAGCAGCAGCGGCGGCCATAGCAGGACTGACGAGATGGGTACGGCCACCGCGTCCCTGGCGGCCCTCGAAGTTGCGGTTGCTGGTTGAGGCGCAGCGCTCACCTTCACTGAGACGATCACCGTTCATAGCAATGCACATACTGCACCCCGCCTCGCGCCACTCAAAGCCCGCTTCACGGAATACATCGGCCAGCCCCTCTTCCTCCGCCATACGCCGCACTTGCATAGAGCCGGGCACGACCAAGGCACGTACGTGCGGCGCGACATGCTTGTCCTTCACATAGCTGGCGGCCATACGCAGATCTTCGATGCGCGAATTGGTGCAGGAACCAATGAAGACGGTATCTAGCTCAATATCGGTCACTTTCTGTCCGGGATGCAGACCCATGTACTTCAACGCACGCTCGTAGCTCTGACGCTTCAGCACGTCACTCTCCTGGGTGGGATCAGGTACAGCACCGTTGACATCGACGACCATGCCGGGGTTGATACCCCAGGTGACCTGTGGCCCCAAGTTGCTTACGTCGATATCATACACGGCGTCAAAGCGGACAGTGGGATCACTGGCCAGTTGTCGCCACGCGGCTACAGCTTGCTCAAAGAGTTCGCCTTGCGGTGCGTAACGGCGTCCTTTAATATAAGCAAACGTCGTCTCATCGGGGGCCACCATACCAGCACGTGCGCCCGCCTCGATAGCCATGTTGCAGAGCGTCATGCGCCCCTCCATTGAGAGACTGCGCACCGTCGAGCCACTGAACTCGATTACATGTCCCGTGCCAACGCTCGTACCGAGTTTGCCGATGATAGCAAGAGCCACGTCCTTCGCAGTCACTCCTGCAGCCAGTGTTCCCTCGATGCGAATATTCATCGTCTTGGGCTTCTTCTGTAGTAGGCATTGCGTTGCCAGGACATGCTCGACTTCGCTGGTACCGATACCTATAGCGAAGACACCAAGTGCGCCATGAGTGGAAGTGTGCGAGTCGCCACAGACAACGGTCATGCCGGGCAGCACCAAGCCCAACTCTGGTCCGATCACATGCACAATTCCCTGGCGTGCATCACTCATATCGAAGAGCGTAAGACCAAAGGCACTCGTATTCTGCGCCATTGTAGTAATAGATAGTTCGATCTCTTTGTCTACGATATCGAGCACGCGTCGTCCTTGCGTGGTCGGCACATTGTGATCCAGCACAGCAATTGTCGCGTCAGGACGGCGCACTGGCAGGCCAGCGGCATGTAGGCCCGCAAAAGCCTGTGGCGAGGTGACCTCATGCACCAGATGGCGGTCAATATAGAGGACAGTAGGCTCTCCAGGTATATCTCGCACAATGTGCGCGTCCCAGATTTTCTCAAACATGGTTTTGGGCATAATGGATGTTCTCCTAGAATTAAGAGGGTTGGTACACATAGTCCTTCAGACTCGTGCTCGCTGACGCTTCCCATCTAGTGTATCACAAAAGCCATGCCAAGAGGCTCCCCCTATGCTATTCGCGTGTTATAATGAAAGAAATTCATCCTTGTTGAAAATGCGTTCTAATGTATATTTTTACTTACAGGAGGACTGGCACTTGCACAGCAGGAATATGTCCACCGTTACCCATAGGTTCATCGAGACGAATGGTATCCGCATGCACATTGCTGAGCAGGGCACGGGGCCGCTGGTGGTGCTGCTGCACGGCTTTCCAGAGTTGTGGTACTCCTGGCGGCACCAGTTGGCAGTGCTGGCCGATGCAGGCTATCGTGCTGTGGCTCCTGACCAACGCGGTTACGGCCGGACGGATCAACCCACAGAGATTGAGAGCTACACACAACTGCACTTGGTCGGTGACATTGTTGGCCTCCTAGACGCACTTGGTGAGGAGAAGGCGGTGCTTGTCGGCCACGATTGGGGTGGCTGGGTTACCTACAATACTGCACTGCTGCGGCCTGACCGAGTTCGTGGTGTAGTCTTACTCAGCACCCCCTATGCCCCGCGTGGCCCGTTCAGCCTGCTCGCTGCCATGCGGTCGATGCTAGGCGAGGGCTTCTACATGGCCTATTTTCAGAAGCCTGGCGTGGCCGAGGCAGAGTTGGAGCATGATGTGCGTACAACCATGCGTAAGTTCTTCTATTCCGGTTCCGGCGATGCTCCGCGGCCGCAAGACGGACCGCAACAGCCAGTAGTACCCGAGGGAAGGGGTTTCCTCGACATCATGGTCGAACCGCAGAACCTACCAAGCTGGCTGACAGAAGCCGACGTCGACTTCTACGCAGCCGAGCTCAGGCGAACGGGCTTCAGTGGTGGCCTCAACTGGTACCGTACGATTGACAAGAGTTGGGAACTGATGGCGGCATGGAATGGAGTGCCTCTGCTATCACCGACATTGTATGTCGCTGGCGACCGCGACCTCGTCGTCAACTTTCCAGGGGCTAGCGACCTAATCGCCAACCAACAGGTGTTCGTCCCAAACCTGAAAAGAACAGTCATACTCTCAGGTTGCGGCCACTGGACCCAGCAAGAGCGCCCGGCCGAGGTCAACGCAGCGATGATAGAGTTCCTGAGGGGGCTATAGATCGGTGTTTATCACATAGAACGAGAAGGAGATGCATAGCATGTCACAGGGTCCAAATCAAGAGCAGCCTTACACAGACTATAGCTCTAACCCGCAAAATCCTTATGGTTATACAGAGCAGAATCCCTACGGCCAGAATTCTGCCGATACACCATCACAGCAAAATTCCTATGATTCGCCTTCGTCATACAGCAGTTCCCCTCCACTTACTGACCAGCCGAGGTATAGTTATGGACCTGCTGGATCTCCCCCAACCGATCAGCCCAGCTATACAGCGCCGCAGCCACCACCATTGCCATTGAGCGAAGCTATACGACAGTTGCCGAGGCAATATGTAAAAGTGTTGACAAAGCCATCTGCGGCAACTTTTGCGGAAGAGATGGGCAAGGCAGGTTGGGGTATCATCTGGGTACAGCTTATCGCCTACTCTATCATCATGGCCATTCTTAGTTTCCTGAGGTTGCTTACCAATCCCGGGCTCTTCTACCCCTTTACTGATACGACTGCACCCAGTACCCCCCTAGCAGTGCAGGTATTGACGATTGGCAGCATCGGCGGCCTAGTAAAGCTCTTCATTGTACTAATAGCCTTTTTTTTCATTATGGGTACCTACTATTTGATAGCTAAGGTCTTTGGTGGGCAGGGTACTTTCAAGGCACAAAGCTATACTCAGCTTCTCTTCCAAGTACCTCTAGCCATCGTGATCGGCATCCTCTTGTTAGTCCCTTTCATAGCTATCTTTAGCGTTTTTCTGCTCATATACGGCATTGTCTTGGAGATTTTTTCTTTTATGGCAGTGCATCGCCTTAGCGGCGGTAAGGCAACTACTGTGGTGCTCATGCCGCTCGCGCCACTAGTGCTGCTTATCCTCTTTTACCTCATAGCTATAGCACTGGTGGCTATCATTTAAAACCCATCACATACTCTAGGACAACGTGGCATATCGTTCTTGCGTGGCTGAATAGCTACCTTTCATGCCCGAAAATAAGTGAAAATAGCATCCCACCTTCAAGGTAGAATGGTACTTTTTAGTTGCCGCATTGAACCATGCAGCTATGTGCGTTTATAATGAGCACCGTGACGATTCCTCTATGCACAATGCAAAGAGGTTCTATATCACATTACTGATGACGAAAATATTACTAGAAGAGGATTACTATTATCAATGGATATTACAGGTAATCAGAAAATTAAGGCTCCTCGCCAGCAAGTATTTCAGGCCCTCTTGGATCCTGAGACGCTTAGAAACAGCATTCCTGGTTGCGAGTCGGCTGAAATTATCGATTTCCCCACAGGCCCCCAGCTCAAGCTAGTCGTCTCACCTAATATTCCTGGTTTCAAAGGCTCTCACACAGTGTTCTTGCAAACTATCCAGGTGGTTCCTCCTTCCCGTGTTGTGCTGGCCGCTCAGCCCACGAGTTCGGTTGGTTCGATTGATGCTACATGCGTCGTTGATCTAGAGGAAGATGCACAGAGTACCAACTTGAGCTATAACGCTCATGCTGAGATGCAAGGCAAGATTGCTGCTATGCCTGATATGATTCTCAAGGGCGCTGTCAAAGTGGCTCTTGACCAGTTCTTTAAGAACTTCGAGAAGCAGGTTGATAGCGCCAAAGTATAAACTTCAGCAAGCAAAGAATATTTCTCGGCAACAGCGAGAAGTATTTTTTGCTTGCTGCTTCTTATTTCACATGACCAGGCCAGGGGCCAAGAGCCACAAACGCGCAAGCAGGGTACGGATTACTGGTGTTCTTAACATCAGGCGCACTAGTGGCGAGACGGTAAGCGGTTTGTCCGAGTTGAGAGAAGTCGCCAGAACGGTGTTTTGCATAAAGGTCTGAAACGCTTGAATGATTCTTGTGGGTAGTTCGCGCTGGCGCTGCACACTGGCAAGGTCTCTGAGTTGCACGCTTCCGTGTTTCAACTTGTCACCCAGGACGTTCGCTGCTACTACTGCGTCCTGGATAGCGTAGTTGATGCCAACCCCTCCTACAGGCGACATGGTGTGGGCTGCATCGCCGATCAGCAACAAGCCAGGCCGATACCAGCACGGCAGGCGATTCGACTCGACGGAGAGCACCGAGATCTGTTTCCACTCTTGCAGGTCGTCTACACGATCTGCAAATTCTGGTATGGCTTGAGCGATAGATGCACGCAGACGCTCCAGACCAGCGCTACGTATCTGCTGATAGGTCCCTTTGGGAATAACGTAGCCGATCTGCCAGTAGTCAAAGCGGTCAATCGTAACCAGGAGAGCCTTGTTAGAGAAGCGCCCAACGAGGCCTTTCTCTCTATCATCGGGCTTGCGCATCAGGCGAAACCAGAGGACATCCATGGGGGGCGAGGTTTTGATCGGCTCAGAGCCAAGCAGCTTGCGTATGCGCGAGAAGCGCCCATCTGCGCCAACGGTGAGTATTGCCCGCAGTTCGTGCCAGCCATCGTTGCCTCGATAGTACACGCCACAAACTTTACCGTCCTCCTCAATCAGTTCATTCACCTGTGCCCCCATCACCAGATGAAAATTAGGGTAGCGCTGAGCTTCCGCTGTGATAAAATCCAAAAACCTCGCCTGTGGCAGCACAGCGATGAAAGGATATTTCACCTTCAACTCGTCGAAGTTAGCGAAAGTTACCTCGCCCTTCATTGTTCGAATGCTAAATCTATGCACCTGAGTATGCCGAAGCTGTAGTAGGCGTTCGGTCAGGCCGAGTTCATCCATGATGTTAAGCACCGATGGATGAATGGTATCACCACGAAACTCACGTTCAAAGTCCATGTGTGCCTCCAACAGCGTCACCTCCACCCCCTTGCGTGCCAGCAAAAGGGCGAGCATTGCTCCGCCGGGACCACCACCAACGATGCAGCAGGTGGTCTGTTCGACATGTTTTATTTCGTGGTTCTGTGTAGCTATTTTGGGTTGCATACATCATCTCCTTGCAACTAATTGATCAAACAGTTAGTAGAGAACAAAAAACGAACTAGCGGGGGAGCAGTCCCTTGAGCAGCGTTTCTACAATGACTTCAGCAATTTGTTCGTGCGTGTACTCCAGAGCAGTGGGATCACGCAGCACTTGGCGACGCAATACGAAGCCCATAACACATCCTAGAAAAGTTTGAGCGGCGAGAGTGGCATTGCCCTGTCGCAGTTCGCCGCTCATCATTTTAGAGCTAAAGTAGTCAGTCAGAAAGTTTAGCACCTTATCCAGCGTTTCAGCTATGGTACGTCCCATTTCTGGATTATGAATCGCTTCTGACACAAAGACACGTATCAACTGTACAAACTTCTCTTCTTCGACAATAGCCAGTACCTGTGGCACTAGGAAGCGCAGGAACCTGTCTGGCGGCAGCGCCAATACGTGCGGCGATAACGAGCGTACTAGGCGCAAAGGGGAGCGTCCTTCGATGATCGCGTTGAGCACGGCCTTCTTGTTCTCGAAGTAGTGATAGATCAGCCCTGCGGTAATGCCCGCTTCATGCGCAATATCTTTATTTGTTGCTCGTGTGAATCCTTTCTGAGAGAACACGCGCATAGCCGCGTCAATAATCTGCTCTCGACGGTCTTCTACAGCCCTAGGTGTGCGTGCCATATGTCAAGCCATCCTACTATTATACTAGTTTTAATTAATCGGACAATTAAATAATAACACCTGAAGGTAAAGAAGGTCAAGAGAGATACCCACCAAAAAAGGAAATGAGCAACCGTAAAACGGCTGCCCATTTCCTTTTTTTGGCAACTATTTACGGGACGAGACTGAGAGTTGATACCTCAAGTACATGAGCCAATAGGCGGAGTTGGTAGGGTTGTGGGTCTTCGCGCCCACTCTCTAGATGAGTAATGGTATCTCTGCGCATACCTGTCATAGTCGCTAGTTGCCCAAGGCTCAGCCCTTTTCTTTGACGTAGGACTCGTAGATTGGGCAATCCACGAACTCGTGCCATCCTCGCCTTCGAGGTTGTCGGTTTCATACTGCTAATCCTTTCAGGTGTGAACCCGATCTTTTAGAGCTCCGTTGCTGTAAAAGTACCTATATCTCTGCAGGCAATTGCACACCTATACTAAAGAATAGCAGATGGAGAGAAACTTTGTCTAGTCTAGTGAGCGGAAGTGGCCTTGGCCCGTGGGCAGCATGCTCAGCGCAGATGAGTTGCTGATGGAGAGGGCTGTATGGACATATCGGCTCCAATGACACGGAAGAAGGAACCTTCGGAACTATCGGAGTAGACGACGTCGCCGGAGAGGAGCCAGTTTGAGTCGTCGTTTTGCTCATTCACGACGTGTACATGAGCACGTATCTCTGTATGTGTAACACGTTGTACATGAAACAACTGTAGAGAGGATGCGATGGAAAGCAACACTTTACTATCTACGCCGGCGCGCTGATCACCGACGATCCAGAAGATGACCCCATCATGCTCATAAATCAACTCGCTGCGTATGCCGTAGAGCCAACTGTGAGCATATCTGCTTATATGCACCCACTGGCCATTGACATAAATGGCTTGGGTATGGCTAGCCTGATCCAGGTAGATAACGTGTGCTGCGCCCGACGGTACAACCTGAAACACGTTGCCTAAAGGTTTGAACTCATAGATAGTGATTTGCTCCATTCCATGTGCTGCTATACCGCCCAGAGAGTACGTATAATTCAGCCCCAAAAGAGGGCCATCAGCCCACTGTTGTTCCTGCTGATGGAAGAGAGAGATCTCACTTAACACATAGTTATCAGGCATTGACAGAGGCCAATACATTAGGAAATGGAGTTGCTGCTGTGCATCACGTAGAGTGAGTGGTCTCGGATGAGGCTTAGCTACCTGTGTTTTTGCCTGATGTGAAGAGAATAAGCTTTTTGGATACGTTATCACTTGCACCACTCCGCTATGTGTACCGGACAGTAAAATCTCTAAGCCCAAAGCAAATGTTGGACTAGTAGCCATCACAGTCAAGATCACAAAGAGCAGACAGGCTGCAATAAGAGCCATCGGTGCGTGTCGTGAGGATAATGAACTCTTTTCTAGAAGAGACAAGCAATGAGCGCGAAACAAGTGCCTTCGTAGTCTGAGACGACGAAAGACGTGAGCAGACGTTTTCTGCTCAAAGCAGCTTTCAGCAGGTTGAAGGCGAGGTTCAGCAGCTTCCAGCAGAGTCTGGACAAAATAGGGAGGAATTTCTTCCTTATCGGTTGCAAAGAGCGATCCTAGTTCCTGCACAAAGTCCATTTCATCTTTGCTGAAGTCTGCGGGGAATGCCATGTCATGTATATGAGGAACAGAGAGATTGTGCTCCTCCCCCATGTTCGTTTCAAATTCGCTCATACTCATAAACGTGTCCCTTAAGCGCCTCGCGCAAAGTTTTCCGCGCTCGCCAGAGTCGCGTGTCAATTGCATGACGAGTCAAACCCGTTTTGGCGGCCAGTTCTTCCGTGCTAGCGAACCTGAAATAGCGTTGATAAATCAAATAGCGGTCAAGCTCTGGTAGCGTCTCCAAAGCCAGACGCAGTTCCTCGCGCCTTTCACTTTGCTCTAGCAAATGTTCCATACTAGACTCTGCGTAGAGTGACGGGGTTGCCCACGCATCGCTTTTGTAGCTCTCCCATCCTGGTGCTTTCTGATTACTCTCTGCCGAGCCCCATCGGTGGTCTTCGTGAGCGGATTGTGCTGTATGTGCTTGATGGCGACATAACTGGCGTCTACGGTCCAAGGCAATGTACTTGGCACGCATAGTGAGCCATGTACGTAGTGTGCCGCGATGAGGATCAAACGTAGCAATCTCTTGCCAGACCGCAACGAACAGGTCATTTACACACTCTTCTGCGTCTTGAGCTACTCCCACACCGTCCAACACCAAACGGATAAAGTAGAAGAGTTCACGAGAATACCTGGAGATGAGTGTCTCTAATGCCTCCGGGTCATGCTCAAGCAGTCGCTGTGCAAGCTCATCATCGGACCAGTCTTGTTGTACCATCATCGTTCCTTCAAGACCTAACCGTAGTGGTACACTCACTAGCATCTTTGTGAAGAATATACGTTCGTGGAAACCCATACCTCACAAGGCTCAGACTGTCTGCAATTTTGTGTGAAAGGGCGACAAAAGTCAAGCTTTTAGTCACACATTCAACGGGATCATGACAGTCATTGCTGGTGAGTGAAAGAGCAGAATCAGGCCTTTTGATGCTGCCGTAGGAATCTGGAATACAATCGTGCCACTGCGCGAAGCGTGCGGGGCAATCGTACCAAATAAACCGGGAGATGCACTGGGCTGTGGTCCAAATGCGTCGTCCTCCTTACCGATTAATTGGAAGTAGCTTGATGCACTTGTAATTGTCGCGCTGCTGGTATTGTTGATCGTCATGGTCAGGCCAATTGTTACAGAACTGGCGTCAGGCGCAATCTGTACACTTACCTTCTTGATATCAAGCCCACGATCTGGAAGCGCTACCTGCTGACCGCCGATACTACCGATCACTGGAGACAGGATGAGCAGCGGGCCTGCTAATTTACTGCCAGCGAAGGCTGGCTTAGAAACCACCGGGACTATATGGACTCCTTGTTGACGGAGTGGATTAGCGGCCTTTGCACTGGGAGGGCTACATGCCGCTAGCGTGCATAGCGTAAGAAACGCCAGACTAATTACTATTTGTTTTCTATACATTCGGTACACATCCTTAAATTTCTATCTTCGTTGACATTATCCTTTGCGCAGTTCATCCATGCAAGCGTGTGGGAGATGAGTACTACTTCTTGCATAGAGAGTCACGATGCCTTCGGTATTGAGACTCTCTATGCAAGAAGATAGCTGTTTTCTGCTTAGTCAGGCGGCAGTAGCGAGGTCTGGCACCAGCTTATTCGCGACAGGGCTACCCAGTCCAGTAACGTAGTCGTAACCAGAGTGAGCATTACACAGAGAGCCGCAGTTGCCGTTGCTGCCAGAGGTAATGTCGTGGAAATCGGCTGCATAATGTGAACGTGCCACATTGTAGATTTCTATGTCGGCATTTTTCATGCTACTGCTACGCAACGCGTCCGCTAGGGCTAGGATGCCAGCGAACAAGGGAGTGGAAACACTAGTACCACCCACGATGAAGAAGCCTTTCTGCCCCTGGTAGCCAAAGCTATCGTAGATTGAAACCCCAGTAGTAGGATCGGCAACCATAGCCACATCGGGAATACCGCGCCCGCTTTGGTTGTTAAAGCCAGCTTGGAATGAGGGACGCTTCTCAATAGCACTGACCCCACCACCGCTACCACTCCATGCTGTCTCGCTGACATATGTGCCATCGCTCTGAATGTTAAGCGTAGTCCCACCGATGGCAGTCACAAAGGGGGAAGCCGCTGGGTATTGTGCTCCAGTGCCGTTATCGCCGGAGGCCGCGGTAAAGCTCACACCAGTCTTGTTGCCATTTGCAAAGGTAGTATCTACGTTCGTCTCACCAGAGAACTCTGTACTACCAAAGCTCATCGATACAACAGTCGCACCATGATTGGTGTAGGCGTCCTGTACTGCAGCAAATACATTGGCGGAGCTGGCGCTTTTGGCAGCTTCCAGAACGAGTTTCGCCTTCGGAGCCATGGCATGAGCCATCTGCAGGTCAAGATCAGTCTCCAGTGCCCACCCAGAGTCGACTGTTTGGGGCTTTCCTTGAGGATAGACAACTGTAATCGTTGTTGCGGGCAAACCGTAAGTTGTGTCATACTTGTCGAGGTCAGCCTGTGCGTTGGGATTGCCGTAGGCAACGACGATAGCAATAGTGATGCCTTGCCCCTGGTTTCTCAACTGATCAACGTTGTATGCTTTTCTCAGTTGGCTAGCCGATAGGCCACTACTGGCATCAGGTACAAGTCCACTAAACTTGTGCATACGAAAATATGGGTGTAATCCAGCAGCGTGGAAGGATGTTTTTAGTACATTGCGGTGAACGCCTGCTCCGCTTGCAAAGGCAGAGATTGCTGGACTACATACGGTAAATAATGCGACTAGGATCAGTGTGATGGTAACCTTGCGTTTCAAAGTATTTTTCCCCCATTCTTTCTTGCTGCATCCGTAGTCGACAGTGTACATGGGGGAGTGACAAATCGTCAAGCGTGAAGAGGACACAACCAATAAATCCTCAGCTCAGCCGAGGATTTATTGGTTGTGTGCAGAGAGCGTGCTTGTTATTTTATGTCCAACACGGGGATCTTCGAGACAGTCCAGCGGTCGTTGGGGCTGGCAACCTCGAACTGCACCATCGAGATGGCGTCGGTGGGACAGCGCACAATGCATAGGCCGCAACGAATGCATTTCTCTTCGTCGATAATCATATCGGCCCCCCCTCGCCAGTTCTCAGCTCCCTGGTGCATGAAATCCCCCTTGACGATGCGGGAGAGGCCCTCCATGCTGATGCAGTCGTAGGGGCAGATGTCAACGCAGCCGGAGCAGAGAATACAGATCGACGGATCAATTATGATGTTCAACTGGCACTGCAGACAGCGCCGTGCCTGCTGGACAGCCTGCTCGGGGGTATAACCGGTCTCTGCCTCACGCGTGTTACTGTAGCGCTGCTTCAATGGCAACGACGGTATCATCTGATGGGGAATGGACTCGTAGTTATCAACCATACCACGGCGGTAGTCGAGCAGTTCAATCTCTACAGCCGCCTCGGCAGGCTTATCAACACCGCCAAGGTAACGGTTGATAGCACCAGCGGCATCTCGGCCATCAGCAATTGCCGAGATAAGGTTGCGCGAGCCAAGGGTATAGTCACCTCCGGCAAACAAGCCTGGGTAGCTTGTCATCCAGCTCTCAAAATCCACAAGTGGAATACCGTATTTGTTGACCTCGAGTCCAAGCTCATCGGCCTGTATCCACGATGCATCACTGTACTGACCGAAGGCAGGAATAACCGTGTCTACTTCAATCTCGAACTCGCTACCAGCAATAGGCACGGGGCGGCGGCGACCACTTGCATCGGGGTCACCCAATTTATTGCGGATAAAGCGCACGCCACTGGCATGAACGCCATCCTTACTGGTAATAGCAGTCTGTGTAACGAGGTACTGGAACTCAACATGCTCCAGCATGGCCTCATCGACTTCGTACTCATCAGAAGGCTGCTCTTCCTTCGAGCGGCGGTACATAACGTAGACCTTCTCAGCGCCGAAGCGAATCGAAGTGCGGCAGCAGTCCATAGCGGTAAATCCTGCACCCAACACGGCCACACGCTTACCAATATAGGCAGGTTCGCCATAGTTGGTCTTTTCCAACAAGCGGATACCGTCCTCAACGCCTTTGAGATCGGCACCAGGAATAACCTTGCCATCAGGTCCAGTCAATGGGTTGGGGACGTAGCAGCCAGCCCCGATATACACAGCATCATACTGCTTGAGCAAATCGGTCAGCTTGACATCGCGCCCAACACGCACGTTGTACTTGACTTCAACGCCTATGTCTTGCATGTATTCATCGCACTCTTCACGCGTGACCTCACGCGGCAAACGCCAGACTGGGATACCATTGACCATTACACCGCCGGCAGTAGGATATTGTTCATAGATGGTCACTGCGTAACCCATCTCGCGCAGGTCTCGTGCACAGGCCAAACCAGCAGAACCAGCACCGATGATAGCGACCTTCTTGTCTTTGGTGATAGGGGGAAGCTCAGCATGATGGCGATACTGGCGATGGTCAGCGGCGGCACGCTTGAGCCAGCAGATTGCTATCGGCTTGCCATCGACTTTGTTGCGGCGGCAAACTGGCTCGCACGGGCGTGCGCAAGTACGGCCAAGCACACCCGGTACAACGTTGGCTTGACGGTTGAGTAGATATGCTTCATCAAAACGCGCTTGTGAAATTAAGCCAATATAAGTAGAGACATCCGTGTGCGCGGGACATCCTACCTGGCAGGGAATATTTGTTTGATACCAGTCAGGAGGAACAGCAACTGATTGGTATCGTGCTTCTAGTTCTTTATCGGGGTCTATCATGTTTGGATCCTTTAGCGGGCTTCATAGAGGCTATCGCTCCTTCTCAAATTATATCACGGGGGTAAAGATGTGGACCTTCGACACCCTCCTCGTTAAGGTGCTCACCGACCTATAGCCCATATGTGTGATCTCCTCGACCTAATGAGAAGGGCAATACTATACTTTGGAGACAATATTTCTGCTAGGTCCCAAAGGAACGTCAATGACCGTTAATGCCTCTAACACCAATCAGGCAAACATTCTTTCGTTGATTACGCATGAACTGCGCTCACCGCTTAACACCATTAACGGCTATCTCGACTTGGCCCTGAGTGGTGCAGCGGGAGAGCTCAATGAGCAATTGCGCGAATTCCTGGTACGTTCGCGTGCTGCCAGCGAGCACCTCTACATGCTACTCGAAAATTTGCTCTTGATTGCACGCGCCGATGCTGGCCAATGGAGGTTGAACCGTGACCTGCTCAATCTCCAAGACGTTGTCCTAGACGCCGTTGACGCGTTGCAGTTGACTGCCGCTGACCAAGGCATCACAGTGACCGCTGAGTGCGCTGATACATTACCGTTGCTCTATGCCGACTCTGTACGCCTTCAGCAAATGCTGCACAATCTCTTAAGCAATGCCCTCCGTTTTACCCAGCAAGGTGGACAGGTGACAGTCTGTGCTCAGTTAGAGCGCAACAGTGGGCGCTGTGCTGCCTTGGACGAGTATGAGCAGGTAGTTGTCTTGCGGGTGTGCGACAGTGGATGTGGTATCGCACCGGAGTACCAGCAGCATATCTTTGAGCGTTTCTTCCAACTTCCTACCGACGTCGGGCAAAGTAGAGGGCAAGGGCTAGGGCTTACCGCCGTGAAAATGATTGTAGAACAACATGGTGGCTCTGTAATAGTTGAGAGCAGCCCAGGGCGGGGTAGTACTTTCATCTGTATTCTCCCTTGTTTGCTATGATAAATTATGGTTGCCCTTGACGCAGCAGTAAATGCATGATATGCTCAACTTATTCCAGTGTGTTCCTGGGTATTATATTAGTAGCAGGAATAGCCAGGATACCACGAGAACGAGGTTGTGTAGTGTAAGCTTATACAGGAGAAGGAGACCAACAGTGGGTATGCTGCGTATCATGTCCCGTCGTGGCGACGACCGGGTTATGTGGGATCTTAAAAGTGTAGGGAGCAATGATCCCGAAGCCATAGCAGCAATCAAAGAGGCTGAGCGCATCTTTAACGAAGAGAGGGCAAGGGGGGCAACTGCCTTCAAGGTAGAGTCCGGCAAAACTGTAGAGCGTATTGACAAGTTTGATCGTACCGCCGAGCAGATTGTCGTTGTGCCACGCGTTATAGGTGGATGAGTGAGGAGTCGAGACGGCCATGTTAGAAACGCTGAGTTTGTTTCTCGGTATCTGGCTGCTGTTCCTCCTACTGGCAATCTACTACCTTTCGCAATCCCCAGATGGGACTGTAGGGCGTTTTCGTGAGTCGGTGAGTGAGCATCTCTCCGCCGAAAGCCGCGCCAAAGCACTCTTGCGCGAAATGCTGTCCGAGAATCAGTATCAGCAGCTTATTAAGTTTAATTACCTTGACGTTGCGAGTCCCTCCATAGAAAGTCGCTTCTATCGTATCCCTTGTTCTGGTGGGCTTGTCAAGGTCTTCGAACAAGGCTGCACGGTAATGGAGCTATGCCTGCAACCAGCCGAACCACTACCCGATGGCGATGTGGTAGTGATGCATAAGTTGATGATTGAGGCAAACGAGGCGGAATATTTGCAGAAGGCAAATCATTTCGCCCCAGGCATCATCTCACTGCGTTGTCAGCGCCTATAAGCTTTGTGAATAACAAGAAGTAGGCAAGCGAATCTGGCATGTTGCCTTCAGTGACATGCCAATTTTGCTTGTCTAACCCCCTCTTCAACTTTTGTCTCTCTTTCGCGTATGTAATTTAGTGAAGAGGCTCTCTTACACGTACTCTATGTTATAATGGCCCAAGAGGGTAGGTGGAAGACATGGAGAGATTCAAGAATAATAGGCGTAGAGAAGAAATGGAATGTCCTGTTTGTGGTACGAGTAACCCGCCTGGCGAAGACTATTGTGACAACTGCGGTGCTGCACTTAACCAGCCTTTGGGCATGATACGTCAGCTCCCTACGACGGAGCCAACTCCCACCGGGACCGATGTAACCATGAGTGACACTACGTTGAGTGGCAGTGGTGACACGGGTGGTTACCGCACACTTGCACCCAATGCGCGTTTGCAGAATGGGCGCTATGTCATAGAGAATGTGCTTGGTCAAGGTGGTATGGGTGCGGCTCTGGTTGCCAAAGATACGCGTGTCTCGAATAAGCTCGTCGTTATCAAAGAATTGATCTCCGACAGTACCAATCCTCAACAGCGTCAGGATGATGTGCGTAACTTTGAGCGAGAGGTGGAGACGCTGTCAAAAATTGAGCACCCTCTTGTGCCGAACGTGACCGACTATTTCACTGAGGGCACGCATTCCTACATGGTACAGGCGTACGTGGCGGGCGAAAACTTGGAAGACCGTCTTGAGCGTCTCAAAGGACCGCTGCCCGAGCAGGAAGTCTTAACTTATGCCTCGCAAATTCTGGATGTGCTCGATTACCTGCGGCAGCAGACGCCGCCTATTGTCCATCGCGATATCAAACCTGCTAACATTATTATCGGCAGTAAAGACAAGCGGGCACATCTTGTTGACTTTGGTATTGCTCGCGCTGACTTTGCCAAAAATGTGAAGCGCAAGCAAACGGCAGCTTTAGGAACACAGGGCTACGCGCCTCCCGAACAGTATCAAGGCAATGCGGATGGTCGCTCCGACCTGTATGCATTGGCTGCTACTTTGCATCACCTGCTCACGAACCGAGACCCGCGTGAATATCCGCCGTTTAGCTTCCCACCAGTGCGCTCCTTCAACAAGCAGCTCTCACCGCAGATAGAGCGTGTGCTTACAAAGGCCCTTACCCTCGATATCAATCAGCGCTATCAAAATGCTGCGGCCATGAAGCACGATCTCGACGACATCCTGCTACGTCGTTTCCATACCCAAGACACAACGAGCAATTACACCCTTGGAACTTCCGGCTCTATCGCGGCTGTCGGCACACCGAACCCAGTTGGTGGTAGCAGGCAAACTCCAAATTCCGTTAGTCAGCCCAGTAGGCTACAGGCTCAGCCATCATATACAGCACCTGCACCCCAACCCACACCATACCGCCAGCAGCAGACTTATACACAACCGGGGGTATATGCTACTCCTGCCGTACCACAGCGGCCAAAGCCCCGGAGTAACAACTCCTGGATGCTCAACTCCTTCCTGCTCCTGCTCGTGGTGGTGCTGATTGCCGCTACCCTGTTTGTCTTACCTAGCCTCTTAAGCAGGAGCAGTTCTTCAGGTGGTGGCAGTCCCTCTGTTCCCCTGCCTGCTAATGGTATAGGTGCTATACAAGTAAATGGTGAGTCTATCGGTATTAGCGATGGCACTGTGGCCTTTGATACGAGCCGCCCTGACGGAGACTTGAAGGCACAGGCAGCACAAAGGCTAGCAGGTGGCGATAAAAGTGGTGCTGTATCTCTCTGGCACGTAGCTCTTGCGCAACCTAATGAGAGTAATGATGCCGAGGCTCTTATCTACTTGGAGGATCAGCAAGTGCTCTCTTCTGGTCTTCCTCATATTACCTTGGTGGTCGGGACGATGCTGACCGGATCAGATGTCGGTATTGGGCGTGTTGACCTACAAGGGGCGTACGTAGCTCAAAAAGAGTTCAACGCCAACAATGGAGCACAGCTAGGTGGTGTGCTGGTATACTTGCTCGTTGCCAACTCAGGGAAAGATGCTGCCAATGCCACTACCGTGGCGCAGCAGATTGTGCTCGCCGCTAACAAAGACAAGACGATTGTGGGCGTGATGGGCTGGCCTTTCAGTTCGCGTGCTGTCGATGCGGTTGGAACTCTCTCGGGGGCGCGGATTCCTATGGTCTCACAGGCGGCTTCAACTAACGATTTGACAGGTATCTCGCCATACTTCTTCCGCGTAGTGCCACCAGACAATGTGCAGGGAGCTATTGGGGCACAATATGCACAGAACACATTGGGTGCTAAAAACGTGGCGCTCTTCGAGGATCAGGCCGATGCATATAGCCGTAGCCTTGCCGATGCGTTTAGAGCGAAATTTAAGGGCAACATCTTTGATACGGAGACCTACACCAAAGGTAATCAGCAAACTTTGAGTGATGGTTTGAAGAATGCTCTGAGCAAAGGAACCGGTCCTGATCTGATCTACTTCGCAGGATACGCCACCGATGCGGCTGTGCTGCTGAGCACACTACCTACCTATACGAAGTATCCGAACCTGCGCGTGCTGGGAGGAGATGCGCTCTACGAGTTGACCTATCCTGCTAGTGCCAGAGCCGGGTTCAGTCGTCTGCACCTCACCTCATTCGCCTATCCCGATGAGTGGGATGTGCAAGGGTTGGCGGCTAGGAAACCAGCATTTTTTACAAACTATGCAAACGACTTCGATCCCAGCAGAGCGCACCAGGGTAGCCCGTACGACTATACACGGCCACAGGCTGATGCCATGCTCTCGTACGATGCCACACTCGTCATGATTACAGCTACGCAGCATGCCTTGGTCGGCGGAAAAACGAGTTTGACGCCAACACAGTTGCGGCAAGCATTGGCTGCCATCAGCGGCCTGCAGGGTGTTACTGGACAAATCACCTTCGGCCCCGACGGTAATCCTGTGGACAAAGCTGTCGTCATTCTCTATGTCGATAGTGACGGGCACATCAAGATAGAGCCTAATGGTGTGCAAGGAAAATTCCTTGTTTAAGAAATGGTGCTTCTGCTATTAGCAGAAGCACCATTTCTTAAACAAGCGTTTGACGGATGTCATTACTACCACGCATCGGGTAGTGCTTGGAGCAGCAGGATTTGTAGGGTGCCAAGCAAGAACCAGGTGATGATGAACGACAGGTCGATCACTCCTACCGGGCGTACGATACGCCGCACCGGTGCAATAAAAGGCTCGGTGAGGCGTGCCAGAAAGCGAATAAACGCGTTGCGCTCATCAATGCGCACCCAGGATGCGATGGCGCGAATAAACATGGCAATAATCAGCAGTCCGATACCGAACTGAACAAGCCAATGTACGATGGGCAGAGGGAAACCAAACATAGATCACTCCTGCACTGTATGCACGTAAGTAAAAGTTGCACCTAGAACTTTACGCTGAAAGACGTCGGTAATGCGTACACCCCTCAGATCAGGTAAGGTCGTGAAGTGTTTTTGTACATATGCTCCGAGGGGACGCGCCATTGCCCAGCCTGCAATCGATGAGGCAGCGGTCAGAGCGAAGCGCGTGCGTTGGCGAGTGGCGGCCAGACCCAGTAGGGTACCAATGGTCAGCAGGGAAATGCCAACGGAAAGATTGGTGCCGCAGTTGGGATGAATGGCCAATTCCGCCTCGCCCTGCTGCAAGCGCCGTAGCGCTTCCTCTGCTGCCTGACGCAGTTGAACGGGATTGGCATTGCCAAAGACAATGAAACCATCGGAGAAGGAGCGCGCCCCTCCACTTAGGTTCGGGTTCATCTGGGCCAGAATTGTAAACGTTGCATGCTCCAAAGCGTGATTTTGACGGACGCGTCGGCCCATCAACATATCTTCAATCTTCATACTACACTCCTTTATGCGTAGACACGTTCGCCAAAAATCGCTCGTCCAGATTGAGAAGAACTTGCGCTGTTTCTCTATTATATTATAATTCTTTACTTTTCGTCTTGATGATGTGCGAGATACGCTCGATGAACTCCGTAAGCGGCATCGCTTTGAGGTCTACGTTCGTGCGCAGGCGCACCGATACAGCCTCGGCTGCCGCCTCCTTGTCACCAACGACCAGCATGTATGGAATCTTCTGCAGTTGTGCATCACGGATCTTAGCGTTCATGCGCTCGCCACGCATATCGATCTCGGCACGTACACTTACTAGCTTGAGCTGCTCAAACACGCTCTGAGCATATTCCTGATGACGGTCGGCAATTGGGATAATCATCGCCTGTACGGGAGAGAGCCAGACCGGAAAAGCACCAGCGAAATGCTCGATCAGCATCGCCAAGAAACGCTCCGTTGTACCGGTCACGGCGCGATGAATCATCACGGGGCGATGGGCTTGCCCGTCCTCGCCGACATACTCAAGCTCGAAATTTTCGGGTTGAATGAAGTCCAGTTGGACAGTCGAGCACTGCCACTCACGGCCGAGAGCGTCACGCACCATGAAGTCCACCTTTGGACCGTAGAATGCCGCCTCGCCAATACCCTCTTCGTAGCGAATGCCTTTCCCCTCGGCAGCCCCCCGTAGGGTCGCTTCCGCCATCTCCCACACTTCGTCGCTGCCAGCGTAGTCCTCTTTCTTTTGTGGATCACGCAGTGAGAGACGAATCCAATAGTCCGTCAAGCCATAGGTCTCGAAAACTTCAAGCGTGAGGTTGACGGCCTTATTAAACTCTTCTTGAATCTGGTCCGGACGCATAAAGACGTGCGCGTCATCCTGCGTGAGGCTGCGTACACGCGCCAAACCCGTTAGTACCCCTGCTTTTTCATAGCGGTAGAGGGTGGCAAACTCGGCATAACGAATTGGCAGTTCACGGTAGCTGTGCATCTGCGATTTGTAAAGCAGGATGTGATGGGGACAGTTCATTGGCTTGAGTATGTAGGAATCGTCTTCCGTCAGTTCCTGCTCACCCTTCATCACCGGAAACATGTTCTCGCGATACGTGTACCAGTGTTTCGATGTCTTATACAGGTGTACCTTACCCACGTGTGATGTCCAGACGTGCTGGTAGCCGTAGCGTTCCTGCGTCTCACGCACATAGCTTTCCATCAAGTGGCGCAGCATTTCGCCACGTGGGTAGAACATAGGCACACCAGCAGGGAGTTCGTCGCTCAATGTGAAAAGCTTCAATTCTCGCCCCAACTTGCGATGATCGCGCTTCTGTGCTTCTTCGAGTTGCCAAAGGTACTGATCGAGTTCCTCCTGTGAAAACCAGGCCGT
>JAFAXQ010000122.1 GCA_019240835.1 Ktedonobacteraceae bacterium | reverse complement strand
CTTTTTTGCCAGATCGGAACGCTGCTTCTCGGTCTTGGCATGTTCGAGCAACTGCTCCGTGTTCTTGATTCCTTCGGCCTCTAACTTGGACTGAAGTTCTGGAGTCATACCTCTGATTTTGCTGATTGGATCGCTCATGAAACGTTTCCTTTCTTGCTATTGATAGTGCCAGTAGCATTGATAGGTCCAGTAGCATGATCTTATCACAGCCATGCTTCTGTTCTCAAGGCCTTATGGGTGAGTTTCAAAGAGAAAGATCACAAGGACTACACTGCCTGCTATACAAACTACTTGTTGGGCATACGATTATACACAGCTAACCAGTTCGTGGCAATCTCAATCTGGGCCTCTCTCAAGGAGATTGCATTTGCACACACCTGATCATGCAGATAATTCTCCACCTTGTCCTTCTCGTGAAAGCCTGGCTTGGGACTAGCAGCTTCAGGCCAAAGGTTTGCGATATCATTGGAGCCCCCGAGCTCGAGCGATACAAGATGATCAACTTCATATTCTCCAGGCGTGTGATGGCTTATACCGTACTCAACGTATACCTGATCCTTCTCACTTGTCGGAACATTACGAACCGAACTCGCGTATCCTGAGCGGCAAATGGCATCCTTTGTCCCGCTTGCAAGTAGAGCACCAGGCGTACAAGCAGAGTCAGCAAGACCACCGTGAGCTACACAGCCCGAGGTTTTGGTTTGCACACCCCACTTCGGCTCGGTTCCAGTTCCTATGGCAGTGGGTGTAGCCGCACCTGGTTTACTGCCGATGAGGGGGGAGCCATAAGCGCGATACAGCAAGAAAAGTGCAACTATCACCAGTAGAGCTAGTAGGAGGGAGGATTGTCTTCTTGGCATGGGCGTCTGCTCCTTTTAGTATGGGTAGAATGAATCAATGCTATAGGTTACGGATAATGCTTCTCACTCCGATTGTAACACAAGCCAGACCCTATCAAAACTGCGTGTGCGCAAATCGGTTGACTTGACCCAATAGTAGAGCATACCTGCGTTGCCCCAGCGCATACCAATAGACGCATCAGAATCTACTTGCAGGAGCAACTGCCACTGCATCGCATCCTTTGCTAGCTCATTTGCACGTGGATCATCAATGTCTATCACCCCTTGAGAGGCGAGTTGGCACTGCAGGCGCGTATCATCCTGGATAGTGTCAGGGTTCCCTAATAAGCGATGATGCACAGTAGCACGGTCAGCCAGACTGGGAAAAGTCGAAAGCAGCGTTTCGTAGTTCTTTTGCTCTTCGTCCGTCCAGTCAAAGCTAGCTACCTCAAGCCGTGGCTGCTGAGACAAAGTGATTTCGTTGGCAAAGCGCAAAGAACACGCGTTAAACTGACTTGCAGCCGGAAGCGCTTCCGGTGTTGGCATACGTTGCAACTCTACGTGAGTATCATCTTTGAACAGAACGCACCAGCCTCCAGAGTTAGCAGGATCTGCCCCAAAAGTTTCTTGCTGAGCATCATAGAAAAACCAGAGCATTCCGCTATGTGGCAACACACCGTTTACATCATACTGGCGCACATCTTCGAGGCGTATCTGTGCAATGAAGGATTGTGGCGGACCATTCCGTTGGGGCCAGTCCATACCAGTTGGCAGATCAGGAACTCCCCCCAGCCTCGACGCTCCAACTTCTAAGGCTGATGCATCGACGGGCGTGGCATACAATCGAATCGAGGCTCGTGACAGCAGGTCAATGTCTTTTATCACCCGCGAGAGTCCTGCTGCAACAAATGCAGTCTGAACAGCAGCTTTGTCCATAAAGACCTCCACCAGGTTCTCATTATTCCCGTGCAGTATCGTACCCATGCGGGGACACCGAGAGGTTACCGATCTGGAAGTTTCTCTCCTCAGCATTATACTTCACATAACGCCCGGCATGCCCTGGCCGCTATCCAAACAGTACTAGCATTTGTGAGGGCGGTTCCAAGTTAGCGATACAAGGCAGGAGCTTGTGTCAGCATCGGATAGGCCTGCCACTCCCTGATCAGCGCACGTCAAGCTTCCTCTCGCCGATCGACCACCGGACCAGGCTGGCGCAGGCAGTCATAGAGTGTGGTGACCACATCGGAGGAAAACGACCATGAACTGTCTCCGTCTAACCAGGGACAGCCCCTCTCACATACCTAATGGGTGTGCCACGCTCCGCGCCTAGTGACCTGGCAGCATTGCCGTTACGGGCTGCGATCCCGACATACCCAGAGCTATCTTCGTACATGAAGGGTTGCCCATCATCACGAGCGTCCGCAAAGAAACGGCTCCTCTGCTCCACCACGGTTCCCAACGTCGGGAAGACGATGTGCATGGGTTGTTCCTCTGATGAACTGCCAAACAGTTCGGGAAGCAGTGTCAGCGGCATATTGCTGATGAGATTCCCAAAGTGATCCACATGGACGATGTGTGCGTCCAGGTGCGTCCCCTGATCTAGGGGAGGCGCGAGATCAAGGCGCTGCAAGCTTGCAGGAGCTATTTCTGTCCCGAGTTCGCGTACGGTAACCCCCCGTGCTAAGTGGGCACTGACCGGCGCAAAGATATCGCGTCCGTGAAAGGTTGCGCTTACCCGCGCCAGATGATACGCAGGATTGGACAGCATCACCGCAGCATGCACCGGTTGCTCTGTCAGCACATAACTCAACAGCCCGTTATCAGGACCGACGAAGAACCACTCGCCCGCATGAACGGCCACAGCACGGCGTGAACTGCCAACGCCGGGGTCAACTACACAGACAAAAATGGTGTCTTCTGGAAAGTAGCGATAACTGGTAGCCAGTACCCAGCCAGCGGAAGCAATCTGTTGTGGGGCAATATCGTGCGTAATATCGATAAGCTGCACATCTGAAGCAAGAGCGGCGACCACCGCTTTCATGACACCGACATAGCCATCACGCCATCCGAAATCGGTCAGGAAAGCGACAACAGGTCGCGGGCGCGAGGACACAGCCTGACTCATATCGTAAGCTCCTCATAGGTTCATGAAAAATGTCATCGTCCTTATAGGCCGGGTGGGAGTTTCAGCCCTGCATCTTCCAGCACATCGAGCGCGAGCGCGGACCAATCCATCTCCCCACGGCCCTTGGCAATACCTGCCAGCAGGCGGTCGTGCAACAAACTGGCCAAGGGCATTGGGAGACTTTCTTGGTCAGCCACCTCTCTGACCAGATTGACATCCTTCAGGCCCAAGTGCTGCCGAAATCCGGCGGGCGTATGACGCTTCTGGGCGATCATCTTGCCATAGGTCTGATAGACGGGGGCGGAGAAACTTGTCTGGGTCAGCATCTCGATGACGGCTGAACGATCCAGCCCGCTCTTCTCTGCCAAGGTCAACGCTTCGGCCATCGCCTCCATCGCCGAGAGGATCAAGAAGTTGCCACACAGCTTGACGATGTTGGCCGCTCCCGGGTCCTCACCAAACTCGAAGGTACCCCGTCCCAACGCCTTGAGCACAGGTTGTACGCGCTCTCGGGCCTCGCGTGGCCCTGCAACACAGATCCACAGGTCTTGGCTTGCCGCCGCCTCTGGCCGTCCGAAGACGGGTGCCGCGACATAGGTGCTGCCGTGCTCCGCGTGAAGTTCTGCGAGCCTGCGTGCTGTTGTGGGTGAGACGGTGCTCATCGAAAGGTGAATGCCACCTGATCCCAACTGCTCAAGGAAACCTGGACTCCTGACAATCTCTTCCAGGGCTTGATCGTTGGCTACCATGCTCACCACGACGCCACCTGTTGTCACGGCCGCAGCCGGCTGATGCGCCAGGTGTGCCCCTTGCGCGAGGAGCTGCTGTGCTTTACTTGCCGTGCGGTTGTAGACGGTGAGAACATAGCCAGCTTGGAGGAGGCTGTTCGCCATCGCCTGCCCCATATTGCCGAGGCCAAGAAATCCTATCATTTCGCTCATAGTATCTTCCTCTCCTCTTGTTGATGATGATCCTGATCTCTTATGCAGAGTTGCCCTTTCCTATCACTTTGAGGGGCACTACCTGCGCTAATGCATGGAACCTGAACTACGCACTTCAGGAGCAGGTTCCCCGATGGGAATCGCCTCTTTCCTATGAGATAGTATAACCGATAGCGTGGGCAGATTCATGACGCTGGGGTGGGGTTGTGCTGCGTTGTTGTTATACTCTATGACTATAAGAAGTTAGTCTCTGCAATTCATGATCGCTCTCGCGATAGGGGGCCTTCTACCACACCTCATACCCACGCATCAAAGGTGCGCCAGATCGACTCTTGTCCTTAAAACCTGCTATGCCTTGACCTCATTTACCACTCGTTTGCTAACAATAAGCCAATAGTCCTAGTCAATGCTCAATAGTAACTCCAGTAAGCGATGAATAACGTTGTGTATACTGATAAGAATTTCTTGTGCAAACTGTTCAGACTCAGGTGGAGGGCTATCTTATGCTGTTCAGTATCTATACTTCACTGCTGCCATCTTGGCTGCTGTTCGTTTTTCTGGTGGGCGGTATCGTGGGGTTTGCATGCTTCGTCCTTATGCTACGTCGAAGGAACGCTAAGTGGTCAGATAGTGAAGAAGAAGACAAACTTATCCAGTCTGCGATTACCTACATTGGCTCTGTCTACGGTGTGCTACTCGCACTGATGATTTTGAGCGCACAAGGGAAATTCGATACAGTAGACAGTGTGGTAACCACTGAAGCTGCCGCCATTACGGCAGCAGCTCGTGATGCAAGTACATTGCCAGAGCCTTTGCGGGGTCAGGTACTTGATCAACTTCGCCAATACACCGGCTTGATACTCAGCGATGACTGGGCTGTCATGAGTACCCATTACGATAACCCAAAACCGTTGCGCGGCTCAAAGGTGCTCAATAACTTATGGGTTACCTACGGGACAAAAATTTCTAAAGCTCCTCTAGGAAGCGCCCTCATATCAGACTTGAATGTGATCAGCGTCCAGCGTAACCAGCGCTTTGCTTTGGCCAGGCAAGGTCTGCCCGACTCATTCTGGGGCCTACTGGGAGTGGGAATTATCGTCATGATCTATCTGACAACCAGTCTAAGGATAAAGAGCCCGAGGCACCATTTCCTTATCCTCATCTGCCTCGTCGCTCCGCTAGCTATACTGCTGTGGCTGGTTGCCGACATGGACAATCCCTTCGGAGGAACGCTCCAGATCTCTCGAAGCGTCTTCATCCATGCATTGCAGGTGCTTGACGCACTACCACGCTGATGCACACACATGGCCATCTCTGACGATGAGCCAGACTATCGTAAGCAAGAGCGGAGGGAGTATGGTGAGTGCATCCCTCCTTTTGTGAGTACCTCAACGACGCATGGCTCCACTGAGGTTAGCTCCATCGAGGTTGGCTCCGTCGAAGTAGGCCTCACGCAGGTCGGTCTTGCTGAGGTTAGCCTTGCTGAGATCAGCGTCGCTGAGATCAGCCCCGCGAAGGACCGCCCCCCTGAGGTTAGCCGCTCTGAGGTTGGTAAAACTCAGATTAGCCGTGTAGAGATAGGCTCCGCTGAGATCGGCCTCTCTGAGGATAGCTTTGCTGAGATTAGTTTCTTTGAGCATAGCTTTACTGAGATCAGCCCCACTCAGATCAGGCAGAATATCCGGATTCTGCTGTCTCCATTGGTTCCATACTGCCTTTCCTTGCTTGAGTATATTCAGGTGCTCCCTATTTGCCATGAGATGTTCATCCTTGTCTTTTTATCGTCTTTTCAGATAGACACGTCTGGTGAGCAATGTTGCCCATCCTAGCGCGCTCATTTAGCCTCCCTGTGTCCAGTAAGGGGGATGTCTATGAGTCCATATTGCTATGAGTTCTGATGGTATTGACTCCTTTGTCTCAGTGTCATCCACAACACTCCATCAGTTAGACGACCTCTGCTAGCTTTTTTCGTGTACGACTATCTTTCTTGAGGGAGGCTGTAGGGTAGACACGTGGCGAGGTACATGGCTGCCTTTTTCCACGTGTCTAGTTATCTCTTTTCGCACAGGTTCTGGCCAGGCATCTCTTGCGCTCTCACACGTGTCCTTGTGCAGGCAGCATGAGAGTGAAAAGGTTTCCAGCAAGAAAGCGCGACCACACACATCTGCACGGCAGCCGGAAGGCATTGCTGGCCCTGCGTTGCTGAAGGTTGCTCCGCGTAAATCGCCGTAACAACGCATCGGCCTCCGCCGTTCCTGTCTTGAGAGCCGACGCGTACTTGACCATCATATCGTATTGTTGCGCTATTTTCTCCCAGTTGATCGGCTTTCCCAGAGCTTCTTTCAGGTGAGGGTAGTCATCCTGTGTGCCTACCTCCACCAGTGCCAATTTTTGCGAGTGGATCGGCTTGAGGCGAGGCAGCAGGCGAAATCCGAGGAGGTGACTAAAAGCGAACCCAATTTCACTTTGTCCATCGGTCACAATGTTCTCCCAGGAATCGGGAACAACACCCTCAAGGGGAGGACTGACCTCTAGGGGGTACCAGGCGATCCGGCTGCTCACGTACTCACGGACAATGGCAAGTGCCTCAATCACGGGCTGATAGGCGGTGTTGTTTGAGTGAAAGTCGAGCACCTCCAGCAAGGCCGGGAGAATCTGGCGATAATGATTGCGATACGAGGAGCGCATGACCTCTTGCACCTTTTGCCGATACGCTCCCCCCTGCGCTTTGTATTCAGCCACCAAGTCGCGCAAGGTTTGTTCGTTCACAATAGGCAGTTTCAACGCGATGCTCAGCTCGTTTGCCGATGCGATGCACAATCTGGATGAGCAACGTGACCAGGGCATCAGTCACTTCCTGGGTTCGCTGGACGACCAGGGCAGCGAGCAGCGTCAGGCGAATGGCCTGGGGATGCTGGCGAATATGGGAGGGAGACTCGGCGGCAATACGTCGCCGCAGCCATTCTACCAGCCTCGGTGTATACCCTTGAAACAGATCTGCTAACTCCTCTGATGTCCACGTGCGCTTCATCCCTTTTCCTCCTGGTGCTTTTGCTTCCCGTCTTGCGAGCTCACGCCAAACACTGTTTTCCCGATGCTCCTGCCCGCTTCTTGCTCCCTTATCGAGGCCCAATGGAAGTGTAGCAAGGGAAGAGTCTTTCTGACAAGAGAAATCGCCTGAATAGCCTATTGGCTCTCTTCCTTTTTTCTTTGAAGAAGCGGAAGCGAGAAGAGCTCTCGTCTTGTTTTTCTCTTCACTTCGCGTTATGGTAAGCAAAACTTACAACGTGCGCGCCATCTCGGTGTGCATGTCATGTGCTCGCGAGAGAGGCAGACAGGAACATGTCTCATGCTGGTCTTTCTCTCCCACCCAATGGCATTTCCGCTGGTCAGGTGGTCCTCCAGGATTTCGGGGCAGTCTCGATTTGGGATGGTTCCCGTTTTGTGCTGACGAAGACCCTTGCAACTCCCAACGCGAGGACGAGGACTCCTCCGGCGATCACAAAGGCGAGATGCATCCCTGGGAGGAGCGTCTGCGGACTGCCCACGAGCGTTCCCAGGATCGCGACTCCGATGACACCGCCCACCTGCCTGCTCACGTTCAGCATACCCGATGCGATCCCGGATTGGGTTCTCGGAGCGTGTGAAATCGCGGCCTCGGTCATTGCTGGTAAGACCAGGGCCAGCCCGAATCCCAGCACGGCAATAATACCCGCAAGCAGTACGTAGCTGGTTTGCATCTCGACCAGCACAAACCCAAAACAGCCTGCGGCGGCGAGAAGCAGACCAATGGTCATCATGCGTTTCGCCCCAATGCGAGGCATGAGCGAGCCGGAGAGCGAGGTCGCTAGCAGGGCACAGCCAAAGGAAGGCAGCAGCGCCACGCCCGTGAGCGACGGCGAATAGTGTTTTACCTGTTGCAGGAACAGGCTGATGATAAAAATGAAGCCCGTGAACGTAAAGGTCTGGCAAAGGGCGACAAGATTGGTGGCAGAGAACGTTCTTTCTCCAAACAATGCCAGGGGAAGCATCGGATGGCTGGTCGTCTTTTCTCTCCAAAGCAATACCAGGAAGAAGAGGGCACTGCCTGCATATGCCGCCAGAATCAACGGAGACAGGATGCCCAGGCTATTTCCCTCAATCAACGCAAACGTCAACATGCCCAGCGCGAGCATACTTGCAAGTTGACCCGGTAGATCAAGACTTCGTCCTCCCTGTGGAGGCAATGGCGCAATCGAACGAGCGGTGAGCAGAAAGCCAAGGATGCCAATGGGTAGATTGATCAGAAAGATGCTGCGCCACCCAAACGTGTTGACCAATAGACCGCCTAATAGCGGACCAGACAGGGCCCCGATGCTGGCGACGGCGGCCCAGATGCCAATCGCTTGCGCCCGTTTTCGTGCATCGGTATAGATGGTATTTAAGAGGGCAAGCGAATTTGGCACAAGCAAGGCGGCCCCAAGTCCCTGGACGGCGCGTGCGATCTGCAAGACGAGCAGTGTTGGAGCCAGGCTACACAGTGTGGACGCCAGCGTGAAGAGGGCAAAACCGACGAGAAAAATGGTTCTGTTTCCTCGTCGGTCGCCCAGGGCTCCGCCGGTCAGGAGCAAACTGGCGAAGACGAGGGCATAGCCATCCACGATCCATTGCAGCCCCGTCACAGTCGCGCTCAGTTGTTCCTTGATATTGACCAGGGCCACATTCACGATGGTGACATCGAGTATCGTCATGAAGTAGCCCAGGCAGAGCGCCAGCAGGGGCATTATTGTCTGTGTTCGTGTCTGTTGAGTTGTCTCTTGAGATGATATCGTGATCATGTGCTTCACTTGTTTTGGAAACGGGAAAATTCCGTTTCGGCTAAGGCCAGAGCAGTACCTTGATGGCGCGCCGCTCGTCCATCGCGCGATAGCCCTCGGCGACCTGCGCTAAAGGCAGTTGCAGGTCGAAGACCCTGCCAGGGTTGATCTTGCCGTGCCAAATCGGGTCGATCAGTTCGGGAAGGTAGCGGCGCACCGGGGCGGGGCCGCCGTGGAGGTGAACGTGGGCGAAGAACAATCCCTCGCCGCCCAGTTCGACCCCATGCGGAACGCCGACGTAGGAGACGTACCCGCCCTTGCGAGTGCAGTGGATTGCCTGCTGCATCGCTTCTTGCGTCCCAACGCACTCAAGCACCGAGTCCGCACCGAGTCCATTGGTCATGTCCATGATCCGGGCGACGCCCTCGTCGCCGCGCTCAGCCACAACGTCGGTTGCGCCAAATGCGCGGGCGAGCTGCTGTCGTGGGGCGTTCCGGCTCATCGCGATGATCCGCTCCGCACCCATCTGCCTAGCGGAAAGTACACCGAGCAGGCCGACCGCACCGTCGCCGATGACCACGACTGTTGAGCCTGGCTTGACGTTTGCTGCATCGGCTGCGAACCAGCCGGTCCCCAACACATCGGAAGCCGTCAACAGGCTCGGGATCAGGTCGTCCGAGGGGACGCTTGGCGTCGCTACCAATGTGCCGTCCGCCAGCGGCACGCGCAGCCAGGGTGCCTGCGCGCCGCCAACCAGCTCACGGTGCATACAGGACGACTGGTAACCGAACTGGCAGTTCGGGCAGGTGTTGTCGGAGGCGAAGAACGAGCCGACGACGAACTGGCCCGGCTTGATGTGCTTGACCGCGCTGCCGACCTCCTCCACGATGCCGCAGTATTCGTGTCCCATCGGCGTCGGCTGGCCGGGCGCGTCGATGCCGCGGTAGGGCCACAGGTCGGACCCGCACACGCAGGCCGCCGAGATGCGGAGGAGGGCGTCCGTCGGTTCAATAATCGTTGGGTCGGGACGCTCCTCAAAGCGCACGTCCCGGGGACCGTAAAGCATGGTTCCTCGCATGATGAATCTCCTTCTTGTTCAGGACGCTTGTCAGCAGAGCGTGCTGGGCGTCAAGCTCGTTGTTACGGAATAGCTCGTGAAAAGCCATTTCATGATGGGCGTCCACGCGCAAATCCCCAAGCCTTGCGGCCTGCCTTTCTTACCAGGCGTAGGCTTCGGGAGCAGCTCCACCGGGTCCGGGCCAAATTTCGTCGAGTCTCCGGAGCGTCTCGTCCGAGAGTGATACCTCCAAAGCCCGCAGGCTCCCGGTCAGTTGCTCCACATTGCGCGGACCGATGATCGGAGCCGTGACGGCGGAGTTATGCAGCAGCCAGGCGAGGGCGACGTCCGAGGGCTCTTCACCGAGCTGCTTGCAGAGCGCCTCGTACTGCTCGAGCTGTGAGCGATGCTGTTCGATCCGCATCTGCAACAGCGCACTGGCGCGGCGACTTTCCGTTGCCTTGCGAAGCGCACCGCCAAGAAGCCCCATGCCGATCGGGCTCCATGGAATGAGACCAATGCCGTAGTAGCGGAGCGCCGGAATCACCTCCAGCTCGATGGTGCGAGCGCTGAGATTGTAGAGGCTCTGCTCCGACGCCAAGCCAAGGAAGTTGCGCGAGGCAGCCACACTTTGCGCAGTGGCGATGTCCCATCCGGCAAAATTGCTGCTGCCGATGTAGGTCACCTTGCCTTCACGGACTAGCTGCTCCATCGCCTGCCAGATCTCGTCCCACGGCGTGCTTCGATCAACGTGGTGCATTTGGTACAGGTCGATGTGATCGGTCTGCAATCGCCGGAGGCTGTCCTCGCAAGCCCTGCGGATGTGATAGGCTGAGAGCCGACGGTCGTTCGGTCCGGTGCCCATCGGCTGATACAGCTTGGTTGCCAGGACAATCCGATCACGACGCCCGCCCTGAGCCAACCAGCGACCAATGATCTCCTCAGAGATTCCGTATCCCTTCTCCATATCTGGAGACTGGGGTCCGCCATAGACATCCGCCGTATCGAAGAAGTTGATACCAGCGTCCAGAGCCTTGTCCATAATCTCCAAACTGGCGGTCTCGTCCGTCAGTTCCCCGAAGTTCATCGTGCCGAGACCCAGACGACTGACTTGAAGTCCGGTACGACCAAGATGTGTGTACTGCATATTTCGATCTCCTTGCTTTCAAACAAGGCAGAAACCCCTTTGTTTTCGCGAAAGACGCCTGTCCTTCGCTCCAACTCTTTGGATACCGAGCGCCTTGCGCCGTGGTTGGTGAGGCAGCTCGAAAAGCGCCGCGCAGGTCGGCATCTCGCGAGAGTGACGGCCACTGCTCCGAGGTTCTCCTCCAAGCGAGAGAGCTTCGTTGGTCACACATGATGCCTCCCACGCGTCGCGGTTTGATGTTCTATGAGAGCCGATGAGGGCTGGAGAAAACACGCTGTCAGGCCGCTTTCTCTTTTCTTGAAGAAAAGTCCAGCTTATGTGGCCCGGGCAGAGGGGTTTGTCCTCTCTCTGAGAAGTAGTATAGACAATCGAGAATAGAGAGTGGTAGAATAATTCTCGAAAATGATTGTCTGATTCTCCAAATTTGTTCAAATATGCACGGTAGAAACCAGGAAAGAGGTGACTATGACGGTGATGATGGATCAGCAGGGAAAACGCGAGGCACTCGTCCTGCAAGCCTATCGCGAGGAACTGGTCGAGCGGGTCGGACGAGCCATCAGCTTCGATGGGTCCGTCCAACCGCTTCCAGGGCTCCACCTGTACCGTCACTCGGTGCCTCTGGAGCGCGTATACAGCGTGGTTGATCCGTCGGTGTGTGTGGTTGCCCAGGGAAGCAAGGAGTTCCTTCTGGGCGAGAGCCACTATCGCTACGACCCTTTTCACTATCTTCTGGTGACGGTCGATCTGCCCGCCATTGGCCAGGTTCTCGAAGCCTCGAAAGAGCGGCCATTTCTCAGTCTCCGCCTCTCCCTTGATCCCGGCATGGTCAGTTCGATCCTGCTTGAAGCAGACGACGCCCCTTCGAGGAAGCCTTCGGGGGTCAGGGCTATCGATGTCAGTGTCTTGGATGCCAATCTGCTAGACGCGACCGTGCGGCTCACCAAGCTTCTGGACTCCCCAGCCGAAGCACCTATCCTGCTGCCGCTGATCATGCGGGAAATGGTCTATCGGCTCCTGATGGGAGAGCAGGGGGTCCGACTCCGTCACCTGGCGACACTTGGGGAGGGTGCTTCTCCCATTGCGAGGGCGATTGAGCGGCTCCGTCAAGACTTCTACCGACCACTGCGTGTGGAGCAGCTTGCACGCGAACTGGGCATGAGCGTGTCGGGCTTTCATCAGCACTTCAAAGCCGTCACCGCGCTGAGTCCTCTGCAATTCCAGAAGCGGCTGCGGCTGCAAGAGGCGCGGCGTCTGATGCTTTCAGAAGATCTCGATGCAGCGAGTGCGGCCTATCGCGTGGGCTACCAGGATGCCTCCCACTTCAATCGAGAGTATAAAAGCCTCTTCGGTGTCCCACCCATGCGCGATGTGCAACGGCTCAGAGAAGTGGTACTTGCCAGTGCTGATCAATGAGTAACGAGAACGGCTCTCCAAGTTGATGCTCTCCTTCCAGACCCAGAAAGTCGTAAGGATGGAACACGAGAGGCAAACTGTGCCGCAAAGGGTGATTATCGGCACAGTTTGCCTGCCCAAGTGGTATATTATCGGCAGAGTCACTCGATCTATCTCGTGAAAAACCGTGCCGATAATGGAACTGCGCCGATAACAAGGAGAAGTGATGTGGAGTGAGATTGCCACCTGGCAAGAGCAATTGCACCTTCGCCCAGATCTCTCAGCGAAAACGATTGGCTTATACACTCAGGACGCTCGTCGTTTTGCTATCTGGGTGCAACAGGAACATCCCGGCCTCATCCCTGATGTGCAAATCTCCGCCCGGCGCGGATTGCTCATTATCCGCCGGGGCAAAGGGCTCAAGCATCGCGAAGTCCCGCTGGTCCAGGAAGCACGCGAGCCGCTCGACGCCTATTTCACCCACCGTGAACACCTGGCTGAACGCTGGCGAGAGCGGGCAGCCATCCGGGGAGAAATCGTTGCTTCCTGGAGTCGTTGGCCAGATGGACATCTCTTTCTTGGTCAGCGTGGACCGCTGGCCGAACGTGGCATTCGGGAAATTATTGCCAAACTGGGTCAGGCAGCAAAACTCGCTTCCCCCCTCGGCCCTCACGATTTGCGTCATACGTTTGCCAAAGCACTCCTTGATCCTGCTGCTTACGGACTGGACCGCCCTCCGATGCCGCTTCCAGTCATTCAACAATTGCTTGGCCATGCCGATACTGCAACCACGACTATCTATACGCGGGTTTCTGCTGCTGATCTGGCACGCATGATGAGTATATCTGAAGCTCTCTAAGCGAAAACTGTGCCGCACTTATCTACTTTGCGGCTACAAGGCCTCTTCCTTAACGCAGGGCCTTAAGGGAAAGGTGCGCAACGCGTCGGCGTCTGCTCAAATAGGGCGCAAAGGGGGAGGAGTGGGTGTTCTCTGAGCTCAAAAACGAGCACGTTCTTTCCCACTTTTATTGTATCACCTCCTGTCTACTAGCACACTGCCTTTTTGGACGTTTTTTTTTGGCGTTCCTTCCCCTATACTCAGGCGGAAGCGACGCACGTCTTGCGCACCCGTAGTGAAAGCTCTCCTTTGAGCAAAGAGACCTCTCGCAGGTGTGCGCAACAGGCTTCATCAGGCGTGTGCCAGACCCTCGTCGTGTGCGAAAGGAGTCACCGAGAGATGAAAGGAGAAGAGATGTTATGACGGCAAGCGAGCAATCGGTTCTATTCCCGGAACGCGTCTCCTTTGCGCGTATTCCGGACGTACGGCCCATGCCAGGGCTGATTCAGATCCAGCTAGACTCTTTTGAATGGTTTAAGAAAGAAGGTCTGCGCGAACTTTTTGAAGAAATCTCTCCTATCGAAGACTTTACTGGCAAAAATCTCAGTTTAGAATTTATTGTACCTCCTGAACCTTTCGGCAAGCCAAAATATTCAGAGGACGAGTGTCGTGACCGTGACACCACATTTGCCGCTCCTCTCAATGTGAAGGCCCGCCTTATTAATAAAGAGACCGGTGAAATCATCGAGAAGGATATCTTCATGGGTGATTTCCCGCTGATGACGAAAGAAGGTACCTTCATTATCAATGGCACGGAGCGTGTCGTAGTGAGCCAGCTAGTACGTTCTCCCGGAGTCTACTTTACAGTAGACGAAGATGCAACAACCGGTAAGAAGCTCTTTGCGGCCAAGCTGATTCCGGGGCGTGGTGCGTGGCTAGAGTTTGAAACCAGTAATAAGAATCTGCTGACAGTAAAGATTGATCGCAAACGTAAGCTGCCGGTGACAACGCTGTTGCGTGCAATTGCCAGCCTGGCGAAGGATCAATGGCATTCGGAGGACCTGGATCTCTCGACCGATCAGGGCATTCTGGATGCATTTCGTGACCTTGATAATGATCCTACTATCCGCTACATTCAAGCTACCCTCGACCGTGATCCGGTGAAAAAAGAGGAAGAGGCACTGCTTGAACTGTATAAGAAGTTGCGTCCTGGCGATCCGGCGACCCTGGATAATGCGCGTTCTTTGGTAAAGAACCTGTTCTTCAATCCACGGCGTTATGACTTGGGCAGCGTCGGTCGCTACAAATTGAATCGCAAACTTGATCTGGCGATTCCACAGAATCAGCGTATTCTGACGCAGGACGACCTAGTCAACATCGTGCGCCGTCTGGTGGCGTTAAACCATGGTCATGGACGTAAAGATGATATTGATCACCTGGGGAATCGTCGTGTGCGTTGCGTAGGTGAATTGATTCAGGCTCAGTTTCGTGTTGGCTTGCTGCGTATGGAGCGCGTCGTGAAAGAGCGCATGAGCATCCAGGAGGCGGGTCAGGCGACGCCAAACGCGCTGATCAATATCCGCCCGGTGGCTGCGGCGATGAAGGAGTTCTTCGGCGGCAGCCAGCTCTCCCAGTTTATGGAACAGACCAATGCCCTGGCGGAGATCGGTGTCAAGCGCCGTCTCTCGGCTCTGGGTCCCGGTGGTCTCTCGCGCGAGCGCGCTGGTTTCGATGTGCGCGACGTGCATTATTCTCACTATGGCCGCATCTGCCCGATTGAGACCCCGGAAGGCCCGAACATCGGTCTGATCGGTAATCTGGCAACATATGCGCAAATTAACCCGTATGGCTTCATCGAGACACCCTATCGTAAGGTCTACAAACGCGTGAGAGCTAACGACCCCATTTTGATCGGGCGTGAGTTCCGTGGCGTCGTAGGACACGAGCGCGAGGATGTCAAGACGGCGAGTGGAGAAGTGCTCATTGCGGCACGCCAGCGCGTGCGTATCGACGAAGCACTCTTCCAGAAGCTCTCGCAGATGCTGGGCAGCGACGCTGAGATCCGTATCAAGCCCTTTGTCTCCGAGGAGGTAGATTATCATACCGCTGATGACGAAGAGAACTTCTGGGTTGCACAGGCGAACGCCAAACTGACCGATAATAGTGAATTTGCCGAGGACCGTGTCCTGGCGCGCTACGAAGGTGAGTTTGTCATGGAGTCATCAGATACCATTGATTACATGGACGTCTCGCCCCGGCAGACGGTGAGCGTGGCAACCGCGCTGATCCCCTTCCTAGAGCATGATGATGTGAACCGCGCACTGATGGGCGCGAACATGCAGCGCCAGGCGGTGCCACTGCTGCGGCCTCAGTCGCCTATCTGCGGTACCGGCATCGAGCGCCAGGTAGCGATTGATGCCGGGCAGGTGGTTGTGAGCCGGGTGAGCGGTGCGGTCGTCTCGGCGACGGCGCGCAGAATCGAGATTGTGGATGAGCAGGGCGAAGTGCATTCGTATGCACTGCGTAAGTTTGTGCGCTCCAATAACGGAACCTGCATCAATCAGCGTCCGATTGTCCACAAAGGTACCTATGTCACAGCCGGTCAGGCGATTGCCGATTGCTCCTCGACCGAAAATGGCGAGCTGGCGCTTGGTCAGAACATTCTGGTAGCCTTCATGAGCTGGGAAGGTGGTAACTTCGAAGACGCTATCCTGATCAGCGAGCGTATCGTCCGTGAAGATCTCTTCACATCAATCCATATTGAAAAATACGAGGTTGATGCGCGCGACACCAAGCTTGGTCCTGAAGAGATTACCAGAGATATACCGAACGTCGGTGAAGAGGGCCTGAAGAATCTCGACGAGCGCGGCATCATCTATGTTGGCGCGGAAGTCGGCGCTCAGGATATCCTGGTTGGTAAGATCACACCTAAAGGCGAGACAGAACTGACGGCTGAAGAGAAGTTGCTGCGTGCCATCTTTGGTGAGAAGGCACGCGAAGTGAAAGATACCTCGCTGCGCGTACCGCACGGAGAACGCGGTAAGGTCGTCGAAGTCAAAGTCTTCTCGCACGATGCTGGTGACGAACTGCCGCCGGGTGTTAATCAGCTTGTGCGCGTAAGTATTGCGCAGAAGCGTAAGATTGGCGCGGGCGACAAGATGGCCGGACGCCACGGCAATAAGGGGGTCATTTCGCACGTATTACCGATTGAGGATATGCCCTTCCTACCGGATGGTACCCCGGTGGACATCATCTTGAATCCGTTGGGTGTGCCGCACCGTATGAACATCGGCCAGATCATGGAGACGCATCTAGGCTGGGCGGCGGAAGCGCTGGGCTTTAAGATAGCCACGCCGGTGTTTGACGGAGCCACCGAAGAAGACATCGAAGAGATGCTGCGGCGAGCCAATCTGCCGGATACCGGTAAAGTGCAATTGTTCGATGGTCGAACGGGCGAGCCATTCGATCATCCTATCACGGTTGGTTATACCTATATGTTGAAGCTGGCCCACCTGGTCGAAGACAAAGTGCATGCCCGTTCGACTGGACCATACAGCTTGATCACCCAGCAGCCGTTGGGAGGGAAAGCGCAGTTTGGTGGACAGCGCTTTGGTGAAATGGAAGTGTGGGCGCTAGAAGCCTACGGAGCTGCTAATATTCTACAAGAGATTCTGACCGTCAAGTCAGACGACGTAGTAGGTCGCGTCAAGACCTACGAAGCCATTGTGAAGGGCGAGAATATAATGGAACCGGGGGTTCCAGAATCCTTCAAAGTCCTGGTCAAGGAATTGCAAAGCCTGGGCATCAATGTCGAAGTGTTGAATGAAGACGAGCAGAAGATACAGTTCGTTGAAGACACCTCGAATGAGGTGATGCCGGAATTGGGTATTAATCTGTCCGGTTTCGAAGGAGACCAGTAATGTGTAAATCCCCCAATGAAACTGGTGAAGGAGTACAAGTATCCTGGTGGCTTTTAGCTTGCTTTGTTTTCTCCTCTTCGCACTTTAGAGGCGCGCACAAGCTATCGTCCTTGCTCAGACAGTTTCTCTCTATCGACCAGGACAATTCTCCTGCTCCCACCGGTTTCATTGGGGGATTTACACCCTTACTACGCCGAGATTCCTAGAGCAGAAACACGGCAACGTCGTAGCCCAAAGCTTTGTGTAGATGCTGCTCAATCGTCTGGGCGACTGTTTCGCGGTCTGTTTGCGCTGTTCCGAAGAACACGTTTCCGCTTTGAATATATGTGCGAACCTGCGTGAATCCTAGTTCTGTGAAGAGGTCGCGCAGACGCTCCATTTTGACTACGTGACGCCGACGTTGATCCCACGCAAAAGCGCTATGTAGAGCATTCTCTCTCCTGTTTGACGAGTAGTGAAGACAGGCAAGTTTTCCTTTTAAGACGGTTGAGGCAGGAAGTTTTGTGAGCCGAAGTCTGCGCCAAGCACGTCCTTTGAGGATGCACCCATCCAGCGGTCAAGCACGGTCGCGTAGACGGAACGGAAATCGATGGTGTATTTCAGGTTGCCGTTCTGGTCGAGATTGCTCAGGCTGGGCGGCTCGCCATAGACACCTTTGTTGATGGGACTGCCCAGGATAAACATAGGGGCGGCAGTGCCGTGATCGGTTCCCAAGCTGCCATTCTCTTCGACACGCCGCCCAAACTCGGACCACGTCATGATAACGACGTTGTCGGCTTTGCCGTGCGCGGCAAGGTCGTTGTAGAAAGCTGAGAGGCCGCTAGCCAGCGTCGTCATCAGGGCGTCGTGAGTGGCCTGCTGACTAGCATGCGTATCAAAGCCACCGAGGGTGACGTAGCCAACGCGCAAGCCCAGGTTCTCTACGATGGCCTGCGCCAGCACTTTGAGGCCATCAGCAAAGGGGCCTTTGGGATAAGTGACAGCCGAGTGATAGGCTGCCTCGGCCTGGCGCAACTGACTCGAACCATCCTGAGCGTTGAGGGCGGTGGTATCGAGCAGTGCGGCGTAGGGTGCAGTTTTGGGATAGGAGTTGTAGAGCTTGAACAATGCCTGTAAACGTGCGTTACCCCTACCGCTATCGGCAAGGTCGGGGGTGATGGCATAGGATTTGGCACTGGCAACGGTGGGAACCTGTGTAGAGATTGATTGCAGAGCCAGAGCAGTTTGCACGCCGATATCAAGCGACTTGAAGGGATGTCCCTGCTGATCGACTAGGCCAGCGACCAGCTTGCCAAGCCATCCTTCGCTGCCGTTGCCGTTCAGGTCGAGCGTTTGCCAGATGTCCATAGCCTGGAAGTGCGAGAGGCTCTGATTGGGGTACCCCACGCCTTCAACGATGGCTACATGACCATCATCCCACAGCTTTTTCAATGGCGACAGGTTGGGGTGCAGAGCCAAGCGTGAGTCGAGTGTCAGTACTTTCGACTGTGCTAAAGCCAGCGTAGGACGTAGTTTTAGGTACAGTGGATCGGTATAAGGGACCACGGTATTCATGCCGTCATTGCCGCCTGCCATCTGTACGACGATGAGGGTGCGGTCGCTGGCAGTCTGTGCGATACGAGAGCCATCGAGCGAAGAAGACATAGCCGAGGCCACGCCACGACTGAAAATGGCAGGCATCACCATCCCGGCTGACACGACTAACATTCCATCTTTTATCATTGCTCTACGCGAGAGTTTCATAGTGCTTGCTCCTTGAGATCGGGCCAGTTGGACACGACAAAGCGCGCCGCCGCATTTCAATTCAGTTGATATTCAGGCGATGCCATTATCAGGTAGAGTGTGCCACGCACACGATTCAAAGGATAGCTCTGGCCATTGGTCAGCGTGATGTGTTGAGCGCCTGCACTGGTACCGCCTGTAGTAAAGTAGTTGATGAACTGTGCGCGGCGGTCGCTATCGAGAGTGCCATCAAGCAGGAACGAAGAGAAGTAATCAACGAAGTGCTCGGGCGAGTCGACCTTGTTGGCAGTGACTATGGCCTGCACATCGACGAGCGGCGAAGCGGCATTGCGGGCAAGGGTACCATGTGTAAGCAGGAGATCGATATAGTTCAGGCGTGTCATCCAGGTACCGCTATTGAGCCAGAGGGAGCTGACCTTGTCGCCTGG
>JAFAXQ010000218.1 GCA_019240835.1 Ktedonobacteraceae bacterium | reverse complement strand
TGTCTTGAACAGATTGAACAACATGTGCGACCAGCAATGCATGTGCTCGACGTGGGCACAGGTTCGGGCATTCTCGCTCTGGCAGCGGCTAAATTAGGTGCTGCCTACGTCTATGCGCTCGATAATGACAGTGTTGCTGTCGAGAGTGCGACCAGCAATGTGGCAATGAACGAGCTGGAGGAGCGTGTCAAGGTTATGCTAGGTGTGCTCGACGAGCAAGAGGCGGTACGTATGGGAGGCAAGTACGATCTAGTGGCGGCGAATATCATCGCCCACGTCATAGGCTTACTCGCGCCACAGTTGGCACGAGTGCTGGCCCCTAACGGCCTCCTGATTGTGAGTGGCATCGTTGAAGCGCGTCTACATGATGCACTTGACCCGCTGTTAGCACAGGAACTAGAAGTGATCGATAGAGTGATGATTGACGATTGGATAACGCTCATTCTACGCAAACAGGAACATTAGACAATGTCAACTCGCTAACGGCCCAATTCATGCTACGTAAACAGGAACACTAAACAATGTCAACTTCGGTAGGGGCCCAATTCATTGTGCCCAGCGGAAACACAACACGATGCATCGTTTTTTTGTAGCGCCAGAGTTATTAGCGCATACTGGGCCAACATCAACCGTGATACTGCCCGAGAAACTTGCTCACCAGGTGCGCGATGTGCTACATCTGGCCATTGGTGAACAGCTCATTTTGCTTGATAACAGTGGCGATGAGTTCGTCTGCACGGTAGCAAAGAGTGGGCGTATGGGTGTAGAGGTAGAGATGAGAGAGCGTAAAGTGGGTAAGACTGAACCTTCTATACGCGTCATCCTCTGTCAGGCACTACTCAAATCGGCGCGTTTCGAGTGGGTTCTAGAGAAGGGAACCGAGCTAGGTGTCGCTGTCTTTGTCCCTACGCTCTGCCAACGCTCTATGCCCGGCTTAAAGGACGCTGGGCCGGTCAAGATACAACGCTGGCAACATATCGTGCGCGAGGCGGCAGAGCAATGTGACCGTTCACGACTGCCTGAACTTTCACCTATTTGCCCACTCGTGCAAGCCCTGAATGATATTCCGTCACAAGCCCTCGCCCTCGTGGCATGGGAAAAGGAGCAGAGGAGAAGTTTGCGCAATGTCTTGAGGTCTGCAACTTCAATCACAGGTGGTACAAAGCCAACGACGGTCGTGCTCTTCATCGGTCCGGAGGGCGGATTGACGGCAGAGGAGGTAATGCTAGCGCAGCAGCGCGGTATACAGGTGGTAACGCTGGGATCGCGTATTCTGCGTGCCGAAACTGCTGCCATAATTGCTGTAGCAAACATCCTCTATGAACTTGCATAATCAAAGCCAAGATCTGAAAGTGCTTGTTGAGGGACCAAAAGACAAACGGGATATCTTGCGTCCCTGTCACCGCGCCCACAGAGTGACAGAGAGATTCCCGTCACCTACAGTATAGTGTAATTGTTGCTTCTACACAAGAAGGGTTTATGAATTCCTACCACCTCTTGTAGATCTGCTTATGTCGTGATAGACTGTCTACACAAAAGAACCAAGGGATCATATTGTGAACGACGAAGTTGAAATCAGCCGCAGGAGAAGCGCCGTGCAAGGACAACAGTATCGCAGTGGAGACCGATTTGCAGGACGCCGTGTTGTCACTATTGGGGGTGGTTCTGGGACTTTTTCCCTTCTCTCGCATCTAAAAAAGTACCCCTTCAACCTTACGGCCATTGTTACGATGTCAGACAGCGGTGGCAGTTCGCGCCGCCTGATGGACGAATTTCGGCGTCAATTACCACTGGGTGATTTGCGCATGTCGCTGGTAGCCCTGGCACGCAACGGCGCTCTGTGGCGAGAAGTATTCATGCACCGTTTTGGGTGTGCTGGGGATCACAATGGTACAAGTGGAGGTCTGAGTGGACACAGTCTGGGCAATCTCATTCTAAAAGGGCTGCAGGATATTAACAATGACGACCTGCTCCTTGCCATACAAGATGCCCAGGAGCTTCTCAACACTGCCGGAGATGTTGTTCCTGTTACCCTCGCTCAGACAACTATCTGCGCAGATTTAGAGGATAGTACTACAATCTGTGGCGAGACAGATATTGATACGCGAGGCAAGAAACAACCTGGCCCTCTTTCACCAATCGTGCGCTTGCGCTTACAACCAGAAGATGCCCCGCCTTGCGCACAAGCCATACGTGCCATACGCCGTGCCGATACTATCATCATCGGGCCCGGCGACCTATACACCAGCCTACTACCCAATTTACTCGTCCGCGATATTGCGCGTGCTGTTCACGAGTCAGATGCCGAGAAGGTCTACATCTGCAATTTGATGACCAAGCATGGTGAGACCGACGCTTACAAAGCCTCTGACTTTGTAAGCGAGATTCATCGCTACCTAGGAGGACGGCTTGATCGTGTTATCGTGAACCAAGGCCCATTTCTGCCAGAGGTGCTCAAAACATATGCGCAGGAGCAGAGCGAACCTGTCATAGTAGACCGTGGGCGACTTAACAAGCTCGTGCCCAACGTCGTAATAGAGCACCTCAATCTGGAGGATGATACGCTTGCGCGCCACGATCCCGAGCGTCTCGTGCGCGTCATTTTTCAGCAGGAGTAGAGCGACCGGCGGAGCCGCCCCTACGGCCGTAGACCTCGTGCGATGTGTTCGAATTCATCGCGAGGGAAAGCCCTCATTGTCTGAGTGCGCAGACTTCCTTGGGCAATAGTACTAAGGATGAGGCGAGCGGCGGTCTCATCGTCTGGAGCCTCTGTGATGACAATGTAGTCGAATTGACCCATTACTAAATAGAAATTGACAAGGCGACCTCCCGCTTCTCTGAGCGCTTCATCAAAAACACGTAGACGTTCATGAGCGTTTTTAGCCTCTCTTGCTCCTTGTTCAGTGAGGTTTACCAGACTGATGTAGGTTGGCATATCGTTTCTCTCTTTCTCTTGAATCGCTTCTTATCTGTGCAGCAAGTTCTGTGATGGCCTGCTGCTCTAATATACCGTGTTCTGTTACCACTTTCGTCACTAAGTCGTACGGTGTACGATCAAAATAGAAGTTATGCACAATGACTCCTGCTATGGGCAGCTCTATCACCTCTTCGGGTTCCTTCTCTTCCAGCACAGAGAGATCATTTGACCAACTGTTTGGAGAGATTTTCAATGTTTCGCATAAAACATAGAAGGGGATTTGATGCCCACGTGCAGCCCAGGCTAACAGCGCAGTTCCTGCTTTGTTGAGCACGTCACCGTTAGCCAGAATGCTATCGGCTCCAACGACTACAGCATTACATTGCGGTAGGAAGATATCAGCCTGAGCATCTGTAATCAGTGTGACCGCTATGCTCTGTTTGCTCAATGCACGCGCCATGTCACGTCCCTCATAGCGTGGACGACCTTCGAGCACGATTACCTCTTGAATGGATTCGCGACAAGCGACAAGCACATCCAATACGGTACCAGAAATGCTACATGTCAGTAATGTTCCCTGTAGTAATGATTGTGCGTAGCCAGCAATATGTTCAGTTGCGCTATCATACTCTTCAAGCAGCTTACTAGCTTGTTGCGCTATAGCCTGGACGCCGCCCGTAACGTTGAGAATGCGCCCAACAGCGGCAGATAGCGCGGCCATTGCTGGCCGCGCCTGCGCTAGCTCTCTACCAGCGCTGTACAAGGAACGCATCTGTTCTTCCTGCGACATACCTTCCATCATGGCAAGATCGCGTAAGATCAAAATGGCCTCGCGCACAAGCCAGCGTGAGCCATGTTGACGGTCAGCACGCACCGCCGCGATACGCTGTTCCATGCACTCCTCTTCTTAATGAGCAAACATTTTTTAGCAGTAGCAGTCCTACTCGTTAGTGTAACATATCTTAGGGGAAATTTGTTGCTGTGGCTGTAGGCCTAAGTTTTTCAGCAAGGTTTGCTGGGTCCCCCGTCTCCTGTATTAAATCGAAGAGGGTGATATTATGCTCAAGCTTTTTTTAATTTGTGTATAACTTCCCCAGGGGTTCTCTCCGTCTTGGTTGCAAGAGGGCGGCAAGGCATTGTTATGCATATGGCATATACGCTGGATCAGAAGACGAAGAATATCATTTGTATTTCCTACCTTGGATACGAGATAAAGTAGACGCCGGGGCCAGGTGTGAATTGCACTATTGTCTCCACGGCCCAATTGCCTTGCCAGTTGAAGTTGCTGGTATTGACGGTGCCATTTGCATTGATACTCTCGACTATGGCCACGTGTCCATATGGACCAGCACCCTGGGTTCCGGGCATGAGCACGATGATCGAGAAAACTTTGGGGCTTGCTGAAACAGTCCACCCATAGCTCTGGGCACCATATACCCACTCATCGGCATTGCCCAACCAGGCTACCCAGTGTCCTGTCAACTGATGATAGCGGTAATTGGCCCAGTAGGTACATTGCCCATAGAAAAAGCGACTCAGTGTGCTGCCTGGGCTATCGGGAGCAACCGGTATCCCTGCATATGTTCGTCCACCACCGGGGTCGTATCCATCTTGAGTAACAGCAGTTGCTGTTGCGGCTTGCTGTGCCACCAGACTAATGTTGCTGTTATTACTCTTAACGAAGCCTACGATAGGTTGAAAGATACCAAAGCCGCCTCTGCTGGCACTGTCAACAGGGAGGACTACAGTCAGAGTAGTGAGTAAGATAAGGGCCAGCACTATGGTAGCCGCCATATTGATTACTTTACGTCTTCCCTTGGGGGGACGCAATGTTCCTTTGCTCTTTTTAGAGCCACGAATAACAACTGGCTGGCGCAGTGCTACTGTGGCCGTTCTGTCAGGAGGAGGAAACGTATCCGTCGGAGAAGGCGTCCCTGTTGATAGAGAGTCCATAAGCTGGCGTGTAGCATTGGGAGAAGTTCCAGTGGGAAGGATGCTCTTTGATTGTTGCGTTGATGCATTGCTATTCTGACGCTGATCCATAAACGACATACACAATTTCCTTCATCCAGTGAACTCGTATTACAACGACACTACCCCTCTATACCAGCACCCTCCACATTACACTCACATAAAAGAGTACTCATCATGGCTCTCTAGGTCAAGAACTGTGAGCAAAGAGTAGGACTATGGGACTATTGGATTTTAGCAATTAGCGCAAGCAGGCAAACAAAAACGGGACGAGCGACGCTCATCCCGTTTTTGTTTGCCTGCTTGTTCTGGATCAGAGTGGACTTCTCGAACGATTGCCTACAAAGAGGTTGTACAAGAATATGATCACCGCAATAACAAGTAGGATATGAATAAGGCTCCCGGCTATGTGGAACACTAATCCAAGTGCCCAGAAGACGAGGAGAATAACGAAAATGGTCCACAGAATACCAAACATTGTTTTGCTCCTTTTAACTCTACAAGAATTGTCTTTGAACAGCATTTCTAATGCATGCTCACCTAACCTTCTCGGAAAGGATCCCTAGATTACATAACAATAGCACCTGTTGTATCATGATACTCGCCTGTTCGTTTTCAGACAGACTGTGCGGTAGTTCGCTACGAACTGCCGAGGATTGAAACTAGTAGTGACACGAATCAAAGAGCGAAATAGATGTAGCTAGCTTCTTGCCGAACTTGTCATTCCCTCCAACCTGCTGTACTGTATGTACAGGAAATTAATTAATATCTCGTCGGTAAGGAGCAACATTGTATGTCTGCCAAAACGCAGACAACGACACACGCAGCCTCTCATTCGGGACCTAACGGGTTTATGCGGAGTGATGAGGCTATTGTCGTTGAAAATTTTTGCAAAAGCTACGGCTCACATCGAGTCGTCGATGCTTTACAATTCACTGTCCACCGGGGCGAAGTCTTCGCCTTGTTGGGGCCAAACGGTGCTGGCAAGACGACAACGGTTGAGACGCTTGAAGGCTATCGTACACCTGATCAGGGGAGCAATCGTGTGTTAGGACTTGATCCTATTCGCGATGGACAAGTACTCAAACCGCAGATAGGCGTGATGTTGCAGCAGGACGGCCTTTACCCTGGATTAACAGCACACGAAATACTCCATCTCTTCGCTGGCTATTATCGCATGCCTCAAGATGTCGCTGCGCTGCTTGAGCGCGTTGGCCTAGCAACGGCAGCTAAGACGCAGTGTCGCAGGCTCTCAGGTGGACAGAAGCGTCGCCTGGCTCTAGCCTTGGCCTTGGTAGGAAATCCCGTACTTGTTTTTCTAGATGAGCCAACTGCAGGAATGGATCCGCAGGCGCGGCTAGCGACCTGGGAGATTGTTCTCGACTTGAAACAGCACGGAGCTACGGTTCTGCTGACTACTCATCTTATGGACGAGGCCGAACGGCTTGCTGACCGTGTCGCTATCATCGATCACGGGCGTCTTATCGCCCTTGACACACCCGCTAGCTTGACAGGTGTACAGAATGCGACAGTGGTGCGCTTCGTGGCTCCCGCTGGCCTGGACTGTACTCGCATGGCAGCGTTGCCAACGGCACGCAAGGCCCAGGAGATACGCCCAGGTAGTTATTTGATAGAGACAGACGCGGTAGCGGTACTTCTGGCAGAACTGACCGCGTGGTTACGCGACAACAATATTACACTTTCCGAGCTGCGCGTAGGACACGGCTCGCTGGAAGACCTATTCCTACGTCTGACAGGATCGGAGGTTCGCGCATAGTATGGCTCAGATACAGCATGTAACTCTGCAAAGTAGCAAGGCAGCTTCGCCGTTTCAACAGATTGCGATACAGACGCAGTACGAATTGCTCCTCACATTGCGCAGAGGCGAGAATGTACTGGTGACATTGATTGTGCCCATTATGCTACTCATCTTCTTTACCTCGCTCAACATTGCACCTTCGGTCAATGGCAGCACGATCAACTTCCTGCTCCCCGGTATTGTGGCGGTGGCAATTATGGCCGCAGGCATGGTCAACCTAGGCATCGCCACAGCGTATGAGCGCTATTATGGCGTGCTGAAGCGCCTCGGCAGCTCGCCCTTATCGCGCAGTGGTTTGATCATCGCCAAGGTTTGCTCTATTCTTTTGCTTGAGGTACTTCAAGTCATTCTACTGGTCGGGATTGCTATCATACTCTACCATTGGCAGCCAACAGGCTCTCTACCGCTGACACTGCTGACACTAGCATTGGGAACAGTCACCTTTGCAGGGCTTGGTCTTGCAATGGCAGGCGCTCTGCGTGCCGAATTGACGCTGGCCGGGGCCAACGCACTCTTCCTGCTCTTCGTCTTCTTTGGCGGTGGCATCCTTCCTCTCAGCCGTCTGCCGGGACCACTAGCACATGTTGCTGAGCTATTACCCGCGGCAGCGTTGACACAAGCTCTACAGGCGACTATGATCAGTGGCAGGGACGCTCCCATTTTCGCGTTAGGCGTACTGGTAGTCTGGGCAGTAGTAGTGCTCCTCGTGGCGATACGAACGTTTAAGTGGGAGTGATAAATCTATACCTCTACAGCTACATCGTAAGTGGTGTAACTTGTGCCGCAAAGTGGCATGCAGAGTAATGCTCGTGACCTTCTTTTAGCTCAAAGGGAGGCTCTACCTCACGACAGATCTGCTGTGCCATGGGACAACGCGTATGGAAACGGCAACCGCTAGGGATGTTGATCGGACTTGGCAAGTCTCCGGCAAGAATAATGCGGTGCCGCTTCCTCTCGACCTTCGGATCAGGAATAGGTACAGCGGAGAGCAGCGCCTTGGTATAAGGGTGTTTGGGAGCTGCATACAGTTCGTCGCGGTCGGCCAATTCCACAATCTTTCCCAGATACATCACTGCAATACGGTCGGCAACATGCCGTACCACACTCAGGTCATGTGAAACGAACAGGTACGTCAGGTTAAACTGCTTCTGCAAGCGCTGCAACAGGTTGAGCACCTGTGCTCTTACCGAGACATCCAATGCTGATACTGGCTCGTCTGCGATGATAAACTCGGGATTGATCGAGAGAGCGCGAGCTACGGCGATACGCTGGCGCTGTCCTCCACTAAACTCATGCGGATAGCGGTCGATATACTCTGGACGCAGACCCACGACCCGTAATAGCTCCTCGGTTTTCTCACGTATCTGCTGGCTTGTGCCAATGTGGTGAATGTGCATTGGCTCAGCAATCAGTGATCCAATTGTGTAGCGCGGATTGAGCGAGGCGTATGGATCCTGGAACACCATCTGCACACGGCGACGCATGCGGCGTAGTTGCACGCCCTCTAATGTTGCTAGGTCTACGTTCTCGAAGAGGATTTCACCCGACGTGGGTTTGTAAAGCCGTACGATAGTGCGCCCAATCGTCGTTTTGCCCGAGCCACTCTCGCCGACAAGCCCGAGTGTCTGGCCACGCTCGATGCTAAACGTGATATCATCGACGGCACGCACATATCCTACTGTACGCTGGAAGACAATCCCTCGTGTCAGGGGGAAATACATCTTCAGATTGCGTATATCCAGCAGTGTCTTGCTCGCTACCAATGTATCTGTCATTTTCTTTCCCCTTCCAACTCTAGTGATCTTATCCCACTTGCAGCTTCACTAATAGCAGCTTTTTGGCCCTCTATCCTGGCCAGGCGTCGCCGCTCGGCATAAGCTTGCTCCTTTGGATCACTGATGTCGGGCCAGCACGCCTTGCGATGCAGAGGACGACCTGCTAGCGGGTCAAGCGGCGGCATGGTATGACAGATGGCGCGAGCGAAGTAGCAGCGCGGCCTGAACGGGCAACCCGCAGGTGGATGCAGCAGATTGGGGGGTGCGCCCTCGATGGTCCTCAGTTCTGCCTGTCGCTTCTCGTCTACGCGTGGTACTGACGAGAGCAAGCCCAACGTATAAGGATGACGTGGATTGGCGAACAGTTCATCGGTTGGGGCTTCTTCGACAACCTTACCAGCGTACATCACTACCACACGGTCGGCCATGCCTGCAACGACTCCGAGGTCGTGTGTAATCAAGATCAATGCTGTGCCAAACTCCTTACAAATGGCACTGATAAGTTCTAGTATCTGGGCCTGTACCGTTACATCCAGGGCTGTCGTAGGCTCATCTGCAATCAGTAGCTTCGGGTTCGATGCCAACGCTATAGCGATCATTACACGCTGGCGCATGCCCCCGCTAAACTGGTGCGGATAGGAATTGACACGTTCAGCGGCAGCCGGAATACCTACCTGCTCCAGCAAGCTTAGAGCGCGCTTATGAGCTTCGCGCTCGGACAATTTGAGATGGATCTGTAAGCCCTCAGCAATCTGTTTGCCTATAGTCATAGTTGGATTCAGACTGGTCATTGGATCCTGGAAGATCATGGCGATTCTGCCGCCACGTATCTTACGCATCTCTCTTTCGGGCAGTTCAAGTAAATCTTGATCTTCAAAAATGATGCTGCCACCAGCATATTCACCAGGCGGTTGAGCGACAAGGCGCATGATAGAGAGGGCAGTAACGCTCTTGCCACAGCCACTCTCGCCCACAAGAGCAACCTTCTCACCAGGAAGCACTGCGAAGTTCACACCATCTACCGCCCGCACACGCCCTCCTCCTTTTGTCCTGAAGTAGGTTTTGAGATCCTGCACTTCGAGCAGATACTCTGCCACGTTCGTTCCTGCCTTTCTTTCTATTATATAGCTTTACCGCTCTGTCATATAGGGATCAAGGGCGTCACGTAATCCATCACCTACGAGATTGAAACTTAGCACGGTCAGGAAAATGAGCAGGCCGGGTGTAAACACCAGCCAGGGAGCGACATCGAACACATTCTGCCCGTCGGACACCATGTTACCCCAACTGGAGGTGGGTGGATGAAGCCCAAAACCAAAGTAGCTCAACACCGACTCAAGGATGATATTCTGACCGACTAAGAGGGTGGCATTCACAATAATTGGACCGGCGGCATTAGGTAAAATGTGTCCCAACATCAAGCGAAAATCGCTTGCTCCCAGGCTGCGGGCGGCAAACACATACTCGCGCTCCTTCGTAGCAAGAAATTCTCCTCGTACTAGGCGTGCAGCATAGGTCCAACTAACGATGGCAATTAAAAAGATGATCCCTGCTGGCGAGCCATTACTGAATGAAATAGCGAGCACAAACAAGAATAAGTAGATGGGTATCGATAACACGATGTCTGTCAGACGCATGAGTATGTTGTCAATCACTCCTCCATAGAAGCCTGCCAGAGCGCCAATGCCGACACCGAACACCAGAGCTGTAAACATTGAAGCAAGCCCAACGAAGAGCGAAACTTGTCCACCTGCCATGGCGCGAGCTAACTGATCGCGCCCAACATCATCAGTTCCAAAGGGATAGGTGAGCGAGGGGGCCTGCGAGGCATCAGCCGTATGGATGATATCAGGCTGGTTGTGTCCTGTCACTAGTGGCCCCAGGAAGCAGAAAAGGAATAGGAAGATTAGGAAGCCTGCGCCAA
>JAFAXQ010000204.1 GCA_019240835.1 Ktedonobacteraceae bacterium | reverse complement strand
CTCCACGCAGAACCCTACTGCAACATTTTGTCTGACGCCTAGAGCACGCAAGCGGTGAGCAAGTCGATTGGCTTGCCGGTTGAGTTCGCTATAGGTGAGATGTTCATCTTCATGCAGCACTGCTATAGCATCTGGTGTCTCACCGGTCTGTTTTGCAAAGAGTTCATGCATACAGACACTCGTCGAGTAGGCAATCCGGGTAGCATTCCAGACATGTAGTATCTGGTCACGCTCGTCTTCGCTGAGCAGAGAGAGCACACTAAGTCGTTGCTCCGAATTGCGCACGATGGTTTCCAACAGCAGACGCCAGTGCTGCAGGAACTGGACGATGGTGGCTTTATCGAATAGATCGGTATTGTACTCGACGCTACTGTGCAATTCCTGCCCGCTATCCAAAAGTGCAAGGGTCAAATCAAATTTTGCGGTTGCATTTTCTAGATGAAAAGCGTCACTCTTGAGGCCCTGAAGCTTCTCTGGAACGGAAACAGCACGCTGCAGAATAAACATGACCTGGAAGAGCGGCGAGCGACTTATGTTCCGTTCGGGCTGGAGCTCCTCCACCAGCTTCTCAAAAGGCACATCCTGGTGCGTATACGCACTCAATGCAACGTCACGCACCCGTGCCAGCACCTCTCTAAAGGATGGGTTACCTGTGAGATTGCTGCGCAGCACGAGCGTATTAGCAAAGAAGCCAATCAGCCCTTCTACCTCTGCATGGCGACGATTGGCAATGGGAATCCCTACACTGATATCCTGCTGACCGCTATAGCGAGCGAGCAAGACCTGGAAGGCAGCCAGCAGCGTCATGAAGAGCGTCACCCCTTCCTGCTGGCTCAAAGCCTTAAGCTCCAGGAGCAGTTTTTGCGGTAAGAGCAGGGACCGAGTGGCACCTCGACCGCTCTGGAGGTGGGGACGAGGACGGTCAGTCGGGAGTTCAAGAGGTGTCAGAGCTGCCAACTGCCCTTTCCAGTAGTCTAGTTGCGCCTGGAGTATCTCGCCTTGCAGCCAGTCGCGTTGCCAGAGGGCATAGTCGGCATACTGAATGGGCAAGGGAGCCAGAGGACAGGGCAGCCCATCCACAAAGGCGCGGTAGATCTCCTCCAGTTCTCGCCGCAGGATGGTGCTGGACCAGGCATCGGTGATAATGTGGTGCTGGGTTAGCAGCAAGACATGCTCCTCTGAGGCAAGTCGCAACAACCAGGAGCGCAGCAAGGGGCCATGTGCCAAGTCAATAGGACGTTGCTGTTCTTGCTGCGCGAGCCGCTCAGTTTGCCACATTCGCTCTGGCTGGCTCAGTGCTTGCAGGTCAATCACAGGCAGTTGGTATGCCATAGCATAGGCAAGCGGGTGGATCACCTGTACTGGCTCGCCATCGTGTTCCTCAAATGTCGTGCGTAGGATCTCGTGCCGTCGGATCACCTCTTGCAGGCTCTGCTCCAACGCCTGGCTATGCACAACGCCTTGCACTCTCAATGCACTGGGCACGAGATAAGCGATGTTGTCTGGTTCCAATTGATCCAAGAACCAGAGCCGCCGCTGAGCAAAGGAAAGTGGCAGGTCCTGGGGACACTCGCGGGCCACCAGCGCTGGCAGTCCTCCCTTCTGCTCCACTTGCAAGGCCTGCTCCACCCGTTGCCCCAAGCCCGCAATTGTGGGCGCATCAAACAGATTCCGCAAAGGTATCTCTACCTTCAGTAGCCTTCGTACACGAGCAATCAACTGCGTCGCCAGTAATGAGTGACCTCCCGCCTCAAAGAAGTTCTCATGTCTCCCTCGTGGTGGACGAGCTAGCACTTGGCTCCAGACTTCGCTCAATAGCTCCTCAATTGGAGTGTATAGCTCCGTCCACCCACTGTTCGTTTCTTCCTCAGATGCTTCTGGCACTGGCAGAGCAGCCCGATTCACCTTCCCATTGGTTGTCAGGGGCAGTTCCTGCAACATCACAAAGGTCTGTGGTACCATATAGGCTGGTACCTTCTCTTGCAGATAATCATGCAGCTCCCTCGCTGACAGCCTCGTGCTGTCTTCCCGCTTCACCAGATAGGCTACCAGCCTCGCCTGACCTTCCCGATCCCCTCGCAGTACCACTACACTCTGGCGCACTGCCGGGTGTTGCTCCAGCAGCGCATCAAGCTCACCGAGCTCGATGCGATATCCTCGCAGCTTCACCTGCTGGTCCAAGCGGCCCAAGCAGTCAAGCGAACCATCAGCCTGATAGCGCACACGATCCCCTGTACAATAGAGCCGCGCTCCTGGCTCCCTATTGAAAGGATCGGGCACAAAGCGCTCCGCTGTCAAGTCAGGACGCTTGAGGTAGCCACGTGCCAGCCCAGCACCCGCCAGGTACAGCTCTCCTGGTAGCCCAACCGGGACCGGCTCCAGCGAAGGATTGAGCACATAGGCTCGGATATTGTCAATCGGCTTTCCAATCGGTATACTGCCAGATTGAGGCTCCACAACACAGTACCAACTGGTCGCATCAATACAGACTTCCGATGGCCCATACAGGTTATACAGCTCCGTTGGAAGCAACCTCAGCAGTTTTTGTGAAAGCTCAACTGGCAGCCTCTCTCCTCCACAAAAGAGCCGCTGTAAACTGCTACAGTTGCCAAAGGCGGGTTCCTCTAGCAGCATTTGCAACTGGGACGGCACCAGTTGTAGAATGGTAATGTGGTAGCGCACAATCGCCTGGACCAGATAACGGCTATTCCGCTGCCCTTGAGGTCGTGCCATGACCAGTTGGGCTCCTGAAAGCCAGGGTGCATAGAACTCCCATACAGAAGCATCGAAGCTGCAATCCGTCTTCTGCAAAACCCGGTCGGCTGGGGTCAGGGGGAAAGCCCGCAGAAACCAGCGCATATGATTATAGATGGCGCTATGACTAATCATGACGCCTTTGGGTTGCCCCGTCGACCCAGAGGTATAGAGCACGTACGCCAATTGATCCAGAGCCAGGGGGCAGTGGAGATTGTCGGGGGACTGCTGCTCAATGGGAACGAGCCGCTTGGTCGCCAGGCCTTCTCCCTGAACCTCCGACCAGACCGTGTCCAGACAC
>JAFAXQ010000198.1 GCA_019240835.1 Ktedonobacteraceae bacterium | reverse complement strand
TACCATATCCGGCAACAATTCGACATCGAAGGGGGCTTGAAATACTTGTCCCTGGCCTGCAAACTCGACATAAGTTAACAGATAATAGAAGATCTTGCCAGCAGCCTTTTGATGTGGTCCGCTAGGTGCAGGTGCCATAAGAAGCACTCCATTCACAATTTCATATCGTTGCCCATCACCTGGAAGGGCTGCATAGTCTTTGTAGGTCCACTGCCCTTGTCTTGTACCAGGAATATTATCGGCTGGCATGACCACTGAAAATCTATCGATTGTTGTCATCGTCGTCTTACTTTCGCTAAAGAGAAGATTGCTCTACTATCTGCCATAATGATAGCATATACCGCATAGCTATGCGCTACTAATACCCACAAGCACATTTCCTTGAGTTGACATCAGCAACAATCACACAATCGCCCCATCCCGCATGCGAATGATATAGTTAGCCCGTTGCCCCACCTCTAGCGCGTGTGTCACCACCACCAGGGTTTGCCTATGCTCACGGTTGAACTGACAGAGCAAATCCATGACGTCTGCTGCCGCTTCACTATCAAGGTTGCCCGTTGGCTCGTCGGCCCAGATAATGGCCGGGTCGTTGGTCAGAGCACGGGCAATGGTGACGCGCTGGCGTTGACCTCCCGAAAGTTCAGCCGGACGGTGGTGAGCGCGATCAGCAAGTCCCACGCGCTCTAGCAGTTCCAGGGCACGTTTGCGTGCCTTGCGACCAGAAGCCTTGGAGATAAGCAGGGACAGTTCCACGTTTTCGACGGCAGTGAGCATGGGCAGCAGGTTGAAATCCTGGAAGATGAACCCCATATGTTGAGCACGGTAGGCGGTGCGTTCGCTTTCGGTCAGGTCGCGTAGGTTGCCACCTTGAATGAAGATGTCGCCTTCATCAATAGTATCTAGGCCCGCGAGACAGTTAAGCAGAGTCGTTTTGCCGCAACCGCTTGGTCCCATGATTGCCACCATCTCGCCTCGTGTTATGGTCATGTCGATGCTGCGCAATGCCTCTACTCGCAATTGTCCGCTACGATATATCTTGCGCACCTTTCGTGCTTCGATGATCAAATTTTCTTGCATTCCCACGATTCCTACGCACCTAATAGCGCAACGCCTCTGTTGGCGTGATACGCCCTGCTTGCCACGCTGGCAGGAGCGCTGCCATGAATGACGCTACGAGCGCGATGGTTACAATTATGCCAAGCTGGTCCCAAGGTATCACGAACGTTAGCCCTGTATTGAATTGTTCAAAGAAATTGACGGCGAAGATGTTGCTCGCCAGAATCAGTCCTAGCACAACTCCCAGGATGCTGCCAATGCTGCCCACCAGTAATGCTTCACAGAGGAAGACTCCTTGTATAAGGCGGCGACTGCTGCCTAGCGCACGCAACATGCCGATTTGCTGCCGACGTTCGATCACGGCGCGTGTACCTGTAATCGCCAGGGCAGCCACACCCAGTAGGAGCATCATACCAACCATGCCTAAGAGCACGTCGCTGATTATTATGCGTGGTCCGCGCTGTTGCCAGATTGCATCTTCCAGCACAGTGGTCTCTAAGCCGTTATCGAGAAAGGCTGAGCCGAGCGCCAGCGACAGAGCGCGCTTATCTTGCCCAGGAGCAACTTTAAAGTAGTACGCCTGTGCTGCAGGCATTGTAGGGTCAACAGCAACGTTGCCGTAGACTGCATGGTTGACATACAGCCCGAAATGAGCGCCATCGCTATTATCCACCACGCCGATGATGTTCAGCTTCAGGGCGTTTGCCTTATCAAGGCTGCTGATCCATACTGGCGTCGCTGGGAAGCTGGAAGTGCCTTGATAGACGCCATTCATAGAAAATGCATAATACGAATCGACTCCTGGCGGCACCTTTGGTACACCTGCCGCGTCGGGGTCTGGCGCGTTGGGGTCATACACCGCAGGAGAAGAACCGGGGGCGTAAGGGAGCGCACTATCGTCGATAAGCGCGTCATTGGGATGCGCTTGGAGGGCCTGCCAGACCGCACTATCGCTATCAAAGCCCTTTGCCCTCGCCGTTAGACGCACTCCATACCCTTGCAGGAAGCCCCCATCCACAACTTGCACTGGATACACGTGCCATGCCGGAGCGTTGGCGTTGAGCTGCAGCACTCCCGCAACCGTTGTGGTGCGTGTACCTATGGCTGAGAAAGCGCTGGGGCTGATGCCGTGACTAGCCAGTTGCGAGCGTATAGTAGGGATTGGCTTGAAATAGCTTACCGCCTGGATATCATAGCCGCCCGTCTGGACATCAAAATTGGTATAGTTGCTCTGCATGGCGTTGCTAATAATGACCATGACTGTCAGAGCGAAAATGACCAAGCTGAACATCATAGTGCTCAAAGCTGTACGGAATCGATAATGCAGAGGATAGGCTGAGGCTAAACGCGTCATGAGCTGTAAGCCAGGGAGCCATGAACAGAGCCTAATCAGGGGAGCAACGAGCAGTTCCGTGTTGGCGATGAGCGCCCATGTCGCACCTAACACCATCATGCTTCCCGCGATAAAGAATACTTCTATACCACCCTGAAAACGTGGTAAGCCCCAGCCTGCAAGTGTATCGAAAGGTAGCGCCCAATATGCAAGAATCGTTAGCCCAACTACAGCGGCACATGCTCTATTGAGCAACCGTTTTTTGTCTATGCCAAAGTAGAACAGTATCCGCTCCACGGTCGCTTTTACCAGCAACCCTGCTCCGATTACTAGCAGCGAGAAGCCGAGTGAGAAAGGTACGATTTCTGCGCCTTGCAGTCCATACTGTAACAGCAAGTAGCCTAGCAGCAGCGGTAAGATGCCCAGCATCACAAGCGCACGTACAAACCTGATGAGCATGTCTGGAACCTGTTCCAGCATAATCTTGCGTACCATCGACAGTTTTTTATGCGCCAAAGCTGTGCCACTGCGTCCAAGCAATTGCGCTAAGCGTACGATGGTCTCGCCGAGCGATAACGTAGAGCGTTCGGACTCTGGCAGGTTGCGCAGCGCGTCCACGATAGTCATACGACTGACGAGCCAGGAAGAGACTAGCACCGAACAGAAGGTAAAGATGACGCCCAGGCAGTAGGCAATAAGCAGGCTACGCGGCTGAAACGTGAGGTTGAGCGGAAAGTTAAAGCGTGTCAGAATTGGTCCCAGGTAGTTGACGAGCAATACCCCGACGCCAACTCCCGCGGCTAGTCCAATGAACGACGCGATGAGATCATAGACGGTACCCTCAAAGAGAAACATCAGCACGAGCTGCCCGCGTTGTACCCCGACGGCGCGCATCATGCCCATCTCTGCACGCCGCTCTGCCGCCAGCAGCACAAAAATGAGGAAGATCAGCAGCAGTGCAATGGCCAGCGCAAAGAGGCAGAACAGGGTAAAGATGCGCGAGAAGATATCTTGCGCTTTCTGCGCATTCTCTATACCATACAATTTGACCTGGATGACGTGTAGACCTGGCGGAAGAATTGTCCGTACCTTATCGGCTACATTGTGTGAAAGGCCGACGCCATTAATGCCTCCACCACCACGATTCGCAATGTAGAGCTGGGTGACGTCGTCTGTGCGCTGCTCGATAGTGCCAAAGGTGTCCACTCGCGTCAAGACATAGGGTTTCTGGCCTGCAAGCCCACCATCGGCAACAATACCCTGCACATGCATCTGATAGCGTTTGCCTGGCCAGCGCTGTGAATAAAGATAGAGTGTATCGCCTGCATGAGCATTGAGCAATTGCGCGATAGTATGATTAAGGTAAACTGCGCCTGGTTGCAGCGCCGCAATGCGCAGAACCCCCTTGCCATTCTCCTTCTGCATGCCTCCAAAGCCAATTTCGCTATCAGGAACAATGCCCAAGCCAGTCACCGCTGAACGTACCTGGCGCGAGGTGACATCGGCCACAAGCAGGTTATTTTCGGCGATGGCCGCTCCTACCGCGGCAATATCAGGATCACGCTTTTTAAGGTTAAGCAGTGCATAATAGGTAGTGACATCGAAGAATCTACCTCCTCTCCCTACGACAAGCTCGTCCACATTGCCCAGGTTATCGACTGCCACACTCTGTACAGCGGCGGTAATCACATCACCAATCGCCAGAGCGCTAGAAAGCAGGGTTGTAGAAAGCATGAGCGCGAAGACAATCAGCGCCATCTGTACACGCCGCCGGGGTATGTTGCGCACGCCTATCTTAAAGAAGATGGCGTTTATGAGTGCCAGTAAGACTACCGTGCCGATAATAACGAGTGTTATGCCCACAAGTATGGTTGCCAGCGTGTCAAGCGGAATGCCGAATAGTTGTGTCATGTATCCTTGCTAGTCTAGCTGTTTGTAGCGCCTACTGAGAGTTTCCCGCGTCGAATGCGGGTGATTTTTACTTCTAACTGCAACGCTTCTATTCTATCACAGCGGTGGATTAGCTTTTGGTGGCCTTCATTATTCGTTACTATACACGCATGCTCCCTCTCTCATATTGT
>JAFAXQ010000179.1 GCA_019240835.1 Ktedonobacteraceae bacterium | reverse complement strand
TGAGGCCATCAAGCTGCTGGACAGCATTGGGCGCACGGGTCGGCAGTTTGCGGTGTTCTCTTGGGTAGCCAGTCAAACGGCCAACGTCCACGAGATCGGGCAGAGTACCGCCGCACAAGCGCAGTACAAAACGCGCATCTATGGCGGTGGGGATAAACCCTCTGCTGATCGCTTGATGAAGGGGTCGTTGCCCAAGGACACCGAGCGCACCCTGCAAACCAATGGTGCAGGCTTAACGGTGATGCTGGCTGAGGGCATGGACGGACTGGCCTTCGTGCGTGCCCCCTTGGTGAGTAATGAGGCGCTCTTTGCTTATCTCGGACTGCCAGCCTTCCGTAAGCAGGACTGGCTGAGAACCGCACCACCGAGCCGAGAACACGAGCAGACCCCCTTTCACCTTTCACCAGAGAGACCAACCACGCTGGAAAACGAGGGAGAACGGGTGAAAGGTGAAAGGGTGAAAGTCAGGGTCAAAGTGGCAAACGAAGAGGACATTCTGGCGGCTCTTGATGCCTTGGAAGCCGAAGAGAAGCCGTTAACGCTGCACGCTATTGCTAAACGAGCCAAGCTCACCTGGCATCAGTACGACGAAATCGAAGAGGTGGCGGCCTACTATGGGTACAGTCTGGCACGAGGAGCGGGACGGCCAGCTAAAGAAGGGAGCTAAACCATGAGACAGGAACCATCCAGCGAGCAGGAAACGATCATCCGATTTAGTAGTGCGTGGTGGGGCTATCTGTTCTGTCGGTTGGGGCTGCTACGGGCCGTGGTCAACGGCGTCGAGGATGCCTTAGCTATTCTGGGGCGCTTTCTGCTGCTGGTGTTTTTGCTCTATTGCGGAGCGCAAGCGGGGATACTGCTCTCCGACCCCACCTTCAGCTTTCCGCCCTGGCTAGAAATGACGATGTTCTGCCTGCAACTAGCGGGGCTGGAAGGGTCCATCCCTGGCTTGGCGCGGCAAGTCGAAGGGCTGCGCAGCCGCAACGAGCAAGAGGCGGCCAGCAAGGTGGAGGCGGTGATGCTCTCGGCGCGGGTGATGACAGTGCTGAGCATCGGGGAAGGCGCACTACACGCCTTGCATGTGCCCCCAGCGGCCCTCCAACTCATTTCAGCGTGCCTGCTAATCGTGCGTGGCATCGTGATTACGGGCTTCTTGATGGTGCTAGCCAACGTGGAGAGGCCAGCACCTCGTATCCTCTCGCGTGAGGCCCACCAGCGCGAGCAGCAGGCCCAGCAGGACGAGCAGGCACGCACCCAAGAGCAGATGGAGCAACTTGCCCACCAGCTTGCACAGATGGAAAGTACTTTTCAGCAGCGACTTGCATACGAACGTACAGCGGTGCAAGAAAGTTTGCAGCAACTTGCAACGGAGCTTGCATCAATACAAGAAAGCTTGCACACAACGCATGCAGAGCTTGCATCGTTGCAAGAGGTGCAAGCTGAAGCACAGGAGCGGCGCGAGCCAGAGCAGCGGGTCGTCTTGCGCGCAGTGCCGAGACGAGAGCAGCAGGGCGAACAAGACAAGTTCGATGCGCGTGCATTCGTTTTCGCTTGCTTGCAAGAGAACCCCACGGCAAAGCTTGCAGAGCTTGCAAACCGAGCACGTACCATTTGCAAAGTAGAGCTTTCACAGTCCACGATGAGCCGCTATCGCAAGCAGTACTTTGCAAGGTCTGCAAGCCCTGATGCAAGCTCCGCATTGCAAGGGGCAAGTCCTGATGCAAGCAGAGTTGCGAGCACCTAGGGGAGCCAGGTTCGTCAAGGTGAAAGTGCAAGCCCTAGTGATAAAGGAGAGAAACAGTAGATGTTGATCGCAAAAAAGATCAGGCTGGAAGTAAGCCCACAAGACGCGGCGACGCTGGAATGGATGCAGGGCAAGTGCAGGGCCTTGTACAATTGGTGGGTACTCAAGCTACGGAAGGGGGAAAAGTGGCCTGGATGGGAAGCGGCCAAGAAGACGCTGCAACAGAGTAAGCAGCATGATCCAGAACTGTGCTTTGTCTACGGCAAGCTGCTGCACGAGGTCTATTTCCGCTTGGATGGGGCGATGAAAGCTTTCTTTCGACGGGTCAAGAATGGGGAGAAGCCTGGATTTCCGAGGGTGAGACCGCGACACTGCTTTTTCACGCTGATCTATCCAGCCATGTACATCCAGGTGGAAGGCTTCTCGCTCAGGCTTCCAACAGGGGGGAAAGGCAAGAACAAGCGTTATCCTGATGTGGTTGCCAAGCTGACCGAGCAAGCCCCAACCAGCTACAAAGACGTAGCGATATCCAGGGATGGACAGGGACATTACTACGCGTCTTTTGTCCACGATGAACAAGAAGAAACGCATGAGCACGATGGGGTGCTTGCTCTTGACGTAGGTGTGAAGACGCTGGCAACGGGCGTCAATGAGCAAGGGCATTTCTACCATATTGGCGGGTTCAAGGGCAATCGTTGGTACAACAAGCAACTGGACAAGATACGCTCGAAGCGGGACAACTGCAAGAAGAAATCACGTCGGTACAAGCACCTGAGCCAAGTCTACAAGCGCGTGTCACAGCAGAAGCGCAACAAGCAACATGACTCGCTGCACAAGGCGAGTCATCTCATCGCCTACAAACTGGTTGAGAGAACTGTGGTCGTGGGCGATCTTTCCCAACGGCAGATGGTCATGAAAGAGCACAGGGAGCGGAACAAACACCTGAACCGGGCAGTGTTCAATGACTGGGGGCTGTACTGCTTTGTGCAGATGTTGCTCTACAAGTGCGTACTCTCTGGGAAAGAACTGGTGATCGTAGATGAGAGGGATACGTCGAAAATCTGTAGTGGATGTGGGAACAAGCAACCGATGCCACTCTGGAAACGAACCTATCGCTGCAAAGAATGTGGACTCGTCATGGATCGAGACGACAATAGCGCCGTCAACATTCTGATGAGGTTCCTTGCCTGGCTTGGGCCACACACAGACCGGATGTCTGTGCGGTGTGCGGACGTTTTCACCGCAATCGAACAGGAGTTCACTTCACATGAACCCCTTGATGTGTTGAATACATTTGAATACATCTAGAAGAGCAGCGAGAGCTATACACGAGCGCGAAGATAGCGAGAGCCATCACCAGTTGAATCACAAGCGCCACAAAGTAGCCGAAGATGGGGCGAGACCAGGCCCCAGAGAGGAAACGGGGCGTGAAGGTATTATCCCGGAACCATTGGGAGAACCGGGCGGCAAGACGAAGCGGCAGAGGTCTGCTTGCGGGTTTGCCGCTTGAAAACAGTGCAGTTTCTCCCCGCGTCCCTCGTGTTTTGCTTTCCATATCGACGGAGCCTTTCCGTACATCTCATAGATGAGCATTATGGCTCTTTAGAGGATACAGCAAAAGCAGATGAAAAGCAATCTCAACTCGGTCCCTCATCAAGGTGTATGCCTTCTTGTTTTGTTTCTCACACCACCCCCTCTGGCGACGGGTGCAGCAGGCGCGAGGAAAGATGAGAACACATGACTAGGAGTTGGGTTTCACAACTGTTTTGTAATACTCACACAGGTCTGTTAGCACGCACTTTGAGCAACGCGGGTGCTCATAGACACAGATACGTTGCCCATGCCTCAGCAGCGCCTTGTGGAAATTGTAGATTGTCCTCGCATCATTTGGAAGCAAGGCTTGCAGAAGAGCATGAGCATTATCTGCAGTGACTTTTTTCCCAATAAGCCCTAAACGACCTGACACACGGTGGACATGCACATCAACAGGAAGCAGAGGCTTTTGAACACTAAACAACAGCACACAAGCTGTTGTCTTCGGGCCAACTCCCTCTAAACGCTCAAGCCAGGCCGCACCTTCTTCTACGGGCAGGTCACGCAGGAAATCAAGATTGAGTTCGCCGCGTTCCTCAGTGATACGGCGCATGACGGCTTGCAGACGCGGCGCTTTGACTTCGGGCCAGTTCACATTAGCAATGGCCTCCTGCACTTCCTGCGTGGAGGCGTCGCGTACAGCTTCCCAGCAGCCAAAGCGCTTTAACAGGTTGTCATAAGCAGCAGCCGTTTGTTCGTCACGAGTACGATGAGATAAGAGAATATCGACTAGCATACTCATCGGGTCTTTGTTGGAGAAAGGAACCTCACCATAGTATTCCGTTAAACGCCGTGTCACTTCAAGAGCTTTTGCTGAAAGCGCCGTAACATCGGGCGAGGGATAGCCATAATCGGCAGGATTGCGTACACGCTGCGTAGGTTGTTTCATATGTAGCTCCCAAAGATTTCCCAGTTAAGAGGAGTATCATGCCTGGGGATGCGAACTATTTCTCTCCTTCCTCGGGATAGTTCTAGCAAATGAGCCAAGGCGACCGCTCTAGTAGCGGTCACCCTAGTGGAGCAGCTTAATGGTGGCGGCTATGAAAGGTTGTCGCCTGACCATTCAAGCAGTGACCCGCATCGTCAGTCTGGAAGCACTGAGATTGGAATGCCAGAAAGAGTGCAACCCACACATTCTGCGACTCAAAATGTATCAGTAGAGCACCGTCTTGCCAAGGTCCATCATCGCGGTACCAATGACTCGTATTGCCTTGATTCATATGGATATCGTGAATACCCCGACCGGGTAAAAAATTGAAGTATTGGTCAGGTTTGTTTTCTTCTGGTCCCCACATTTGGCCGAAGGCATACAGCACAGCACTCTGGTCGCCTATTGCCTGCTGAACATAGTTATCAATCAGATCATCAAGATCGTTATGGGAGGGTGCATCAGCGGGCAGTGGCTTCATCTGCGTAACATCAAAGAGATTGCCACGCAGGTAATCAAGAGCAATTCCTCCAGACGTGCTCTCTATAGGAGTAACACCCCAAGCCAACTGCGCCAAACCATCTGTGATCGGGTTTTGATAGTTAGTATCTACGAAGTACAGCAGTTCTGATGGAAACTCCCGTGACTGCACATCAACTGCTATTCGATACTGCGCTTGATCAGCAAGTGCGAGAATTTGATAATGGTAATTGGCACCTGGTCCAAAAAAGTGGTCGGTAGCGCGACACTTTAGCACACTATAGTTGTTAATAGGCAAAGTCAACTCTCCAAGATTTTTTAGTCAGCAGTCTGGCGTGTAGACTAATTTGACCTGCCTAATAATACTCATCGGCTGTGTGACTGTCAAGTATCACAGTTCATTTGGTCACATCCCTCGGCTTCTCTCCCCAGACAGTGAAGAGAGGAAACACGCCACAGAAGGTATCTAACATCATCTCCACAAGCATCTGCTCGTAGAGCCGATCTACTTCCTCTCGCGTAGTTACTCTTGTCTGAATCAGGAAGGGCTGCATTAATTTATAGAAGACCTTCCAATCCTTACAGAAACTATGATGTGCCTCTGTGCCTGCAGAGATCTCGATTAAATAGCACTTGTGTCCAATATGTTGAAAGGCTGCGTCGCGTAGGAGGCGGCCTAACATGCCGACAATGCCAAGATGTCGTCCCCCTTCGGGAGCAAAGGCTTGTCCTGCCGCCTTTAACGCTCGGAAGAAAATGGAGTCCAACGTATCAAGCGCGGCACTGTTGCTGATGTTCATCTCCGTTTCCGTCTCGCGGTAGATGCCTCCAGGTCGAATGATCCGCCTGCACTTGTGCAAATAGGCCGGCCAAGCAGTTGTCGGGAGAAATGCCATCAAACGGGCATTGACCAAGTCGAAGGAGTCGTCGGGGAAGTCGAACGGGGCAAGCACATCCATGACGCGGAACTGCACGTTGTCCAGCCTACGCGTCCTAGCCTGCATCTGGGCATAGGCGATCATTTGCGGGCTGATGTCGATGCCCAGCACTTCGATCTGAGGGTGGGCAACGGCCAGCCCCAACGCCCAGCCACCGGGTCCACAGCCAATATCGAGAACGCGCCCAATACCAGAAAAGTCGTTGTTTCGCTCGGAAAAGAACCCTCCCATCTCCTGTGTCAAGAGAGTATCTTGATCGAGCAAGCGAGCCATTTCTGCCCCGCTCTCATGGTCGATGAAATACACGTTCTCTCCTGTTGGTCCGGTTGAATGCGTCATGACAAACCTTCTTTCTTAATGACTAGCCGCAAAGGCGAATTTGCTCACTCCGCTTGCAATGGGAGATGTAAGAGTTCACGTTCTATTTGCTGCCAAGCAATCTGCTCTGCTTGAAGAGATGTGAACGGTTGCTCGTCTTGCGCATGTTGCATCATGACCGCCTTGAATCGCTGCTGAAACTGAGCTACATACGGCCGCTGGAACTCAGCAAAAGGCATTACTGCCAACTGAATGCGCTGCGGCTCATAGAAGTCCGTAGGCGCAAAAGCCAGTGTAAGCAACTGCGCATAATTTTCGACGAGTTGACAGTAATCTGACGAAAAGTAGTTCAACTGCATGCTTGAAACCAGTAGGACGGCTGCTATCTTGCCCGAACGCATAATGGGAGCTGCTGCCGCACTCTGTTCCCAGCGATCTTGATAGCCAGGAGCAATGCTATGCCTTCCCTTGAAATCCTGGTTGACCTGGAGACGACCCGAGACGACGGCTGATCCGGCCAGTGACTCGGCTCCTAGCAGAATGCTCCACTCCTCCAAGTGAGATTTCCAAGGCGGCGTTCCTCGACCAGTGCTTTCACGCAGGCTGCACACTTTCTCGCCAGAGGGAGGCATGCAGCATGCGACAATGACGGCCATTCCTAACGACTCTGGATCGAGTTGTGCGAGAGCCTCGCGCAAAATGAGATCGCACAGAGACGAGAAGCGGAGCCGGTCAGAAATGGTGGCACTGGTATGCAGAGCACGTTCATATAACTCCACCGGGATGGCGACCACCTTTTTGCCCTTGCCAGTTGTGATCCTATGAGCCGAGAATGACAGGCCGGGATACTCCTGCTCAATCAAGGGGAGCAAGCGAGCACGTTGCTGGGCATTCAGGGCGTCTAGCAGCTTATACAAGCTGTGAGGACGGGGTGAGGTTTCCTTTTTGACCCAACGCAGCAAGGTAATGGGAGCAACGCCAATGGCATCAGCCAGGCACCGCCGAGCGCCTGGCTCATCAATGAGATTTGCTAGCATATCACGCCACGTTTGCGTAAGAGACACCTTGATCGCTCCCAAACTCCTTTAAAGCGCTTTCCACGTCTTCGTAATAGAGAATAGCAGGATAATGCTGAGTTGTCAAGCGGAGGTCTAGGGGAGTGTTTTTCTATGTAGGTCGACTCATAATCGGTTTGAGAGCTGGGTAGAGCGCCTTGTACACCTCATAGGCTGTATCGTAGACCTGAGCAACCGCTGGGCGTGGTTCAGTGCGTTCAACGACGCGCACCGTCTGCTCACACGCCTCCTGTACTGATGAGTAGACGCCGCTGGCGACACCTGCCAGGAGAGCAGCGCCGAAGGCCGCCCCCTCTGTCGCGTTGGTTATTACCAGTTCAACACCCAGCACATCAGCGATGATCTGTCGCCATAGCAGACCCTTTGCGCCACCACCAGTTGCGCGCACCTGCTCAAGTTGCAGCCCTTGCTCACGAATGATGCAGAAACAATCTTTGAGGCTAAACGCAACTCCTTCCATCACCGAGCGTATCAAGTGGCGTCGGTCGTGGCTAGCGCTGAGGCCGATCCAACCACCACGGGCATAAGCGTCAAGATGCGGCGTGCGCTCGCCCTGCAGATAAGGTAAGAAGATGAGACCCTGGCTACCTGGCGGAACATTAGCAGCCTCTTGGGCGAGCGTATCATAGGCAGCTTGACCCGTCCAACGCTCTAACGCACGCTCCGGTAGGCCAATGTTGTCGCGCACCCAACGCAGCGAGAGACCCGCTCCCTGCGTCACACCCATCAGGTACCAGGCATGGGCAACGGCATGATTGAAGGTATGCACACGTGGCACAGCGGCTGAGGTATCGACTCGTGCCGTATCTGAGTATGCCAACACAACACCACTTGTACCAATAGACACCAATGCCAGACCAGACACAACGACGCCATTACCAACGGCCCCGCATGCATTATCAGCTCCCCCACCTGCTACAGGTATCCCCACTGGCAGACCAGTCAGCGCTGCGACCTCTTCCGTCGTTGTTCCACTGACCTTGTCGGCGGCAACGACGGGAGGCAAAAGCGCTGCATCCAACCCAATCGCCGTAAGCACCCCTCGTGACCATGCGCCATGCTTGACATCGAGCAAGCAGGTGCCAGCGGCATCTGAAATCTCCATTGCCATCACCCCCGTGAAGCGATAGCGAATGTAATCTTTGGGCAGGAGCAGCGTGCGCACCCTGGCGAAGACATCTGGTTCATTGTCGCGTACCCACAGCAGTTTGGGGGCAGAGAACCCTGTAAGGGCAGGATTGCTGACATATTCAATGAGACGACTCGCGCCTACCTTCTCGGTCATCCACTCAGATTGTGCAGCGCTACGCTGATCGGCCCAGATAATGCAAGGACGTACTACCTGCTGTTGCTCGTCAAGCAGAACGATTCCGTGCATCTGTCCAGAGAAGCCCACACCACGTACATCGCTCGCTTGCACACCCCATTGGGCTGCTGCTTCCAGACAAGCACGTATAGCAGTGATCGTAGCCTGCCACCAATCAGAAGGATTCTGCTCAGCCCAGCCTGGATGAGGATGAAATAATGGATAACCGACGAAGGCATCGACCACTACCTGCCCGTCGTCCGCCGAGAAGAGGGCAGCTTTGACACCCGTAGTGCCAAGGTCGATGCCAAGAAGTGTGTGCATGGCAGAGCCACACCTATCTATATTTGAGTATGACCGGCATTGCCCACGTACTCGCCATGATCCATCCCTACCTTCTCCAGAGTTAGTATAGCAGGAATGGTACGTGTACTTATAGGCAAAGCCACAACCACGACACCATTGCGATAGGTGACATTGGCGCGCTCAGCATCAACACTATCCGGAAGTGCCAGTTCGCGATAGTAACCGCCGACGCTCCATTCATCAACCAGCAACTCTTTGATATCTTTCAACATTCCCCGCAGTTCGCCCCGTAACAGCAGGTGACTATCGCTATTCACCTCAACCACGATATCCTCTGGCAGCAAGCCCGGCATAGGAGCGGCCACTGTCAAGCGTTCAGCAGCGCGATACATCTTCACAGGTATTTGCTGCACTTTCACGCTCTCTTGCATACTTTTCTCCTCCATTCATAATCGCCTAGCAGTGTATATGACTTTCACGCTAGCAGTGAACGAGAAGTTTCATTCAGGCTAATATCCTCAATTGGCTCAGATGACAGAGATATAAAGTGCTGTGTTGAACTACAGCACTTTACACCTCATCACCTAAAGTGCCCATACCACCGCATTGCTATAAGCCACTTCGCTGGAACGCGAAAGATTAACGGCTGACAGGCCGATCATACCGGAAGTAGGAGAACTGTCGCTCGCACTCGTGATATATTGCGAATTTATGTACAGATAAATACTACTGTCACGCGCTATGACAGTAAGCACGTTCGTCTGATTGAGACCAGTGTTGACCGCTGAACTCGTTCCAGAAATTGATCCTTGGCTCTGCACAAGCTCGTAGAACCCAGACGAAGTGACAACGAAGAGACTGGTATGTGCATTGTCAGCACGAAAGATAAGGCCACCTCCATCACCACTGAGAATGGTCATCTTTACCTGGTAAGCGAAGTTACTAAAGTTGGTAGCATGAGCGTAGCACAACGAAAAAAAAGCATTCTGTTGCACGCTAGCGTGATAAGCCCCTCCTGTGAATGCACAAGTAGAGGACTGGTCCCATTTGTTGCCATCCGGGCCAGTCAATGGATCGCTTAACGTGGGAGTTCCCGACGTTGCCTGCGTGTAGAGATCTGGCGACGTGCCGGAAGAGGCAGTAGCAGTGGTACCAGGGATGGGTGTTGGATTACCAGCAACGGGAACAATGGGAGCAATGGGAACGGTGGGAGCAGTAGCATTAGCACTAGAAGTAGCCGTAGCTTGTGCTGTTTCCGTTGCCGTGGCTCCGCTCTTACTAAGACCCAGGATGGCGTTCTTCGTAGGTACATCAGCCCTAGAAAGTATGTTCTGCCAACCTCCAGTGGCAGTAGTAGCAATGCCTGCCACAGAATTCCTGGAAGGCGGCTGAGCAAAGATAGTGGCGCTAGCGACGATCAACCCGACTAATAGTACAATTGCAAGGGCTACTAGCCACGCAGACCGTCGGCGGGGAGTGGGCGTGTTGAGGGGTCTAGGTCTATCCTCCTCGCCTTCAGGCATTGCACTTTTTCCAGGCAGTATGGGTCGATCATCCAAATCGTCTGTGCCAGCCTCACTAGGCGAGGATTGGTCAGCACTATCTCCAGTGCTAGCGAGTACCAAACTTGGTGCTGGGTTCGAGGGTGGAAGTGCCAATGATGTAGCGTCATATGCTCCCAGCAAGCCAAGTTCGCCCAGGACTCTTGTCAATGCTCTTGGATAATCCTGAGTAGCGTCGAAGGACTTTAGTGTGGTCCACATTGCGGGCAATTCATCGCTGTCACACGGCTCGGCAAGGACAGGGATGATGCCTTGCATGCGCTGCTGCATGACCAGATTGAAAGCGGTATTCACCTCCATCTGCACACGCAGTGAACGCACTGCCCGAGGGGTCTGGACAAGAATACACCATTGACAGCCGGGGAGCACCTCATTGAGCCACTGCGCGATATCCTTACCAGCGCTACCCACGCTTTCCACTACCTCAGCACCATGAGCACGAAGGTCTGTAATCAGTTGCGTCGCGAACCGATAATCGTGATCGGCTGTACCATCAACATAGTAACTTACAAATATACGAGGGCCTGCCATACAATCATTGCCTCCAAAAATAGTAGCACGCATCGTCAGCGCTAGTGGGTTCCCGCGCATGCGAGCCGAGTAGAAGTATAACAGACTAGTGTTTGAAAGTATAGCGCTTTATGACAGGGGGTGAGCGTCACATGTTTGCAGCGAGCGTGGATCGGTGAGCATGGCGACCGCAAGGGATCGCCACTACGATCCACGCTCCGCCCGCCTCGTCACCTGTCTAGTAGTGGCAGCGGCTCTGCCCCAGCCATGCAAAAAATTGACGCCCACCCAGCAATTTCGATGGGTGAAAGATACAGCGCCGCTCAGGCACCCTAGCCCCATACATCAAAGCCTGTATGCAACATCACCATTTCAGCCAATCTTCTCCTCCCGTTCTCGCTTCTGCTGCTGGTATTGCTGAACCCATTCCTCGGAGAGTGCATCAGCTTGGCGCTGCATTCGTGGTTCTGCAACTACCAGGTCTTGCGGGATAGGAATGGACAGATACTGGAGAATGCTGAGCGCCTCCACTCTATAGTCTGAGACCCATTGCTCATAGACAATAGTGCATGGGTTGATACCATTCTCATTGAAGTACTGCTGCCACGCCGTCTCTTGAGCTAGCAGTTGTTGGAGTAAATAGCCAATCGCCTCGTAGTGAAAGATCGGTTCTCTGACCAGAGAGGAAACCTCGCCCTGTGGAGGCTGATCCGCTTTCCAAGTCCACGTTTGGATCGCTTTCCACAGCGAGACTGCCTGTCGTAGCTTCTCCTGACGCCTGACCCATATATAGTGCAGGTTGGGAAAGACTGTTGAGAGCAGATCAGGCACCGTCAGCCCCTTATACTGTGGGATACGTCGTAGGTGAGTGATGAAGGCATCAAGATAGCTCCACATCACCTTCGCGCCAAAAACACCATTAGGCGTGGTACCATCCTCCAAGACCTTTGCAAGGTAGTCTGCATAGGTAGAACCATCCCAACCTGTTGGCTCAACAGGTTCGCTCTCCGGCCAGAACCCAGCCAGCAGTACTCTTGCATCGGTGCCTTCCTCAGTTTTGAAGTAGTCTTGCGGTCGTACGATACGTGGCTGGAAATACTCTTTTGGTCGCCCCGCGATCTCCGTAGTGGTCAGAATATCACACAAGAATGTACTGCCACTGCGCGGGGTGGCACAGACCAGGTAGCACGTATGTGGTTGCATGCAATCTCCTTAAAGAACAAATGAGATAGAGGTTCTCCCAGCCTGCTCTTCATATCTACCTTGCCCCCTCTAAACATTGTCTCACTAGAAGAGACAATAGCATATTTTTCTCATTCCTTCAAGTTATATTATTCATTCTAATAGGTTATACTATCAACAGGGTTTTGTAAGCTAAGTTATAGCTTTGTAAGGTATAATAATCGTAACTAGAAGGGGTATCTCCATGCAACCGAATCGTCCAAACATTCTCTATATCCACTCCCACGACACAGGTCGCTACGTTCAACCCTATGGCCACGCTATCCAAACGCCCACGCTTCAGCGGCTAGCCGAAGAGGGCGTGTTATTCCGCAAGGCCTTTTGTGGGGCACCGACCTGTTCGCCAAGCCGTGCAAGCTTGCTCACGGGACGGTATGCTCATTGCAATGGCATGCTTGGCTTGGCTCACCGCGGCTTTGCCTTGCACGATTACAGCCAGCACATCCTTCACACCCTGCGCAAAGTCGGCTATTATTCAGCGTTGATCGGCGAGGAACACCTCTCGAAAGCTCCCAACGTGAGTGGCTATGATCGGGTTTCTAAACTAGAAGGCTATCAAGCTGCTCTCGTCGCACCCACTGCTAGTAAGTGGCTGAACAGCGGTCTGCCGCAACCCTTCTTCCTTTCTGTTGGCTTTTTCGAGACCCACCGCGAGTTCTTAAAGCCCAGCCTGTTAAAAGATGCCAACTACTCGTTACCACCTGCTCCCTTACCTGATACTGCCCAGACACGGCTCGATATGGGCGCGTTTAAGAGGAGTGCCCGCGAGTTAGACAGGGGCATAGCAGTTGTACTTGACGCGTTGGATGCGAATGGACTGGCAGAGAACACGCTAGTCATCTGCACCACAGACCACGGTATTGCCTTCCCAAGGATGAAGGCCAACCTGACCGATCACGGTATTGGGGTCATGCTCATTATGCGCGGTCCAGGAGCCTTTAGTGGCGGGCTGGTCTGCGATGCACTTGTCTCACAGATCGATCTCTTCCCAACCATTTGTGAT
>JAFAXQ010000139.1 GCA_019240835.1 Ktedonobacteraceae bacterium | reverse complement strand
AAAGCGCTTGTACCGCAGCAAAGATGGGCGTATAATCTGTGCGGATATCAATGGTGCATATAACATCTTGCGCAAACGTAGACCCGATGCCTTTGCAAAGGGAGTAGCGGCCTATGTAGTTCAGCCCTCACGGCTTGCCGTGTAAACGCAACAATAGGTGTGGGTGTCTATGGATGTCCGCACGTTTTGGAACTATATTTGGAACTCATGTTAAGGAGAAAGTCATACACTATGCCTATTAGAAGTCCCGGCTCCAAAGGAATGCAGATCGAAGAAGGCGTGGTAGCTTCGACTTCAGGACGTACGCTACAGAGCTGGTTGCTCATCCTTCTAGTGTTCGTGGCAGGAGTAACCTCGCTAGCCGTCGAGCTATCTGCCTCACGCCTGCTCGCTCCTTACTTTGGGACTTCGCTGTTTGTCTGGGCTAATCTGATCGGACTCATTTTGCTCTACCTTACGGCTGGCTACTATCTAGGTGGGCTGATCGCCGACCGCTACCCCTATCCCAGGGTGCTCTATGCCCTAACGCTGCTAGCAGCGCTACTCATTAGCCTTATTCCGTTGTTGTCACGCCCGATTCTCAGTTGGTCACAGGTTGCATTTGCTACCTATTCCATTGGAGTCTTTTATGGCTCTTTACTCTCGGTTATTCTGCTCTTCGCCCTGCCAGTCATTCTCCTTGGCTGTGTTTCGCCTTTTGCCATTCGTCTACGCGTCAAGCAAGTGGGAAGATCAGGCCGCACTGCTGGTCAGCTCTATGCTATCTCGACAGCGGGTAGTATCGTAGGCACCTTCTTGCCTGTGCTACTGCTCATCCCGAACATTGGTACCTACCGCACTTTCCTTGTTTTTGCTTTTGCCTTATTTCTCGTCTCGCTGCTTGGTTTCATTACCTCGGCAGATGCACGCTCACCAAAAGCTAGTGCAGGCAATCTACTGCTCTCTTTGTTGCTTCTACTATCAATGGGGCTCACGTTGTTTGGATTGCAAGGACCGATCAAGCCCCCAGGCGGCACAAACGGTGGAGGCTCCCTCATTGCAGAGCGCGAGTCGGCCTATAATTATATTCAAGTGCTACGCGCAGGCGATGAGACACGGCTGGTACTGAACGAAGGAGTAGCCATTCACTCGGTCTATAATCCTCACCAAGTGCTTACGCAGGGACCCTGGGATTATTTCACGGTTGCGCCCTATTTCAACAAGGCTCCCTTCTCGCCAAGTCAGTTGCACAATGTGTGCATCATCGGTCTCGGTGCAGGTACTATCCCACACGAGCTAAGCAGCATCTATGGAGCTATACCCATTGATGGCGTCGAAATCGACGGGGAAATTGTTAACCTGGCACGGCACTATTTTGCTATGAACGAACCAAACTTGCACGTCTCCGTGCAAGATGGACGCTACTACCTGCAAACCACGCAGCAGAAATATGATCTCATCGGCATTGATGCCTATCAGCAGCCCTATGTTCCATTCCAACTTACCACCGTTGAATTCTTCCGTACCGTGCGAGCACATCTCACCCCAACGGGAGTAGCGGTCGTCAACGCAGGGCGCACGAGCAAGGACTTCCGGTTGGTCGAAGCCCTAGCACAAACGATGCACGCAACCTTCCCCAATGTCTACATCATAGACGACGAGCGTTTTGCCAACAGCATCATCATCGGCACAAACGCAGCAACCTCGCTGAACAATTTTTTTGTCAACACCGCTACTCTGCAAAATCCTTTGCTACAGAGTGTTGCGCGGGCCAGCATCGATTACGGCCACATACGCGAGGAGCGACAAGCCAAGGTGTACTTCACCGATGACCAAGCGCCAGTCGAACAACTGATTGACCAGATCATCTTCGACGCGGTGACAAAAGGCACCTAACACATCGCGTGTTCAGTTTTTGGCACAAGCTTTGTGATAGAATACACTACACTGCTGGAGCTGAGATAACATTCAGCGCTCAATGATCTGCACATTGTAACCAGCAGAGGTATTGATAATAGAGGCATATATAGGACAAAAAAAACTTGAACATTAAAAAATCCGACGAGTAGCGTCCTAAAAGTTGAGAAGTGTAATCAGAGTTTGTTAGAACAGTTCTTAAGAAAGTAGTATTGCGGATTCTAGCGCGTTTTATACACCCCATCTAGGCACATAGGAAAAGTTAGTGACCAAGCGACTCTCGTATCTGCTACAGAAAAACCTCTAGTAGGACGATCTTACTCGAAAGGTGGAAGGTCGGTGGCCATTCGTGTCTTGATTGTTGACGATCATAGTATCGTGCGCGAGGGACTGCGCATGTTTCTGCAGCGCGATCCGGACTTAGACGTGGTGGGTGAGGCAGCTAATGGGGAAGAGGCGGTCGAACTCTCGCGACAACTGCATCCAGATGTGGTGCTGATGGACCTGTTGATGCCAGTGATGGATGGGATAGAGGCGACCGTAGCTATCCGAAGTGCGCAGCCTGGAACAGAGATCATTGCCCTGACATGCGTGCTAGAAAGTGCTACTGTGGTCAGTGCGCTGAAAGCTGGAGCTAGTGGTTACTTGCTCAAGGATACACAAGCCCCTGAACTGCGGCGAACGATTAAGGCTGCTGCCGCTGGACAGGTCCAACTTTCTCCTCAGGCTTCGGCCTATCTGGTGCGCGAAATACAAGCAGTTACACCGCCGGAGCTCTTGACCGAGCGTGAAACGGAGGTGCTACGTCTACTCGCCCAGGGGCAATCAAATAAAGACATCGCACGCCACTTGCAGATTGTCGAGGACACCGTCAAGGTTCATGTCAAGCATATCTTGGCGAAGCTGGGTGTGCAGAGCCGCACTCAAGCAGCATTGTACGCGATTCGTCTTGGTTTAGTTTCTCACGAGCAAGGAAAGAAGCTCGATCTCCATCACTAGTCTCTTGTCGTCGATGAAGCAGCCTTGGTCATCTTCATCGGTGTCCTGTCCAAGTGAGAGAAGCAAAGGACCGGCGATGAAGCACGTTGAGCACACCTCTTCTCCGGATGCGCGTACGGAGCCACGTTGGAGACGCCCTCTGAGCGACAGCATGCTAGCCCTAGGGGGTGTAGCCCTGGTCACCAGCATGATTGCCGTTACTCATCTCTATTCGCACATCCCGACCACCTTGTTCATCTATCTGCTTGTAGTCCTGGCATTGGCAAGCGTACGTGGGCTGTATGCCGCTATCTTGGCATCATGGCCACTCTGTCCTTTGCCCTCTTTCTCTTTCTTCCGCCCTACACGCTTGCTGTTATCGCAGATGACGACCTGCTAACCTTGTGGGTCTTCCTAGCGACAGCAGTCACGACCAGCCATTTGGCCTCGCTACTGCGCCGAGCTGCCGGGCAAGCAAGAAGCCGCGAGCGTGAACTGCGCCTCCTCTACGAACAGGCACAAGAACTGGCGGCACTGCAAGAGCGGCAGCGTCTCGCCCGTGAGTTACATGACTCGGTCTCCCAGGCCCTCTACGGCATGAGCCTGGGAGCTCATACCGCCCGCGAAGCACTTGAGAGCAATGACCCTGAACAGGCCAAGATCTCGCTTGAGTACGTGGTTAACCTCGCCGAAGTAGGACTCGCCGAGATGCGCACGCTCATCTTCGAGCTGCGTCCCGAGTCCCTAGAAACTGAAGGGCTGGTGGCAGCCCTCATGAGGCAAGTGGCTGTCTTGCGAACACGCTACAAGCTAGTTGTCAAGGCGGATTTGGCTACTGAACCTGACCTCTCCCTTGAACGGAAACAGGCCCTCTATCGCATTACCCAGGAGTCTCTCCACAACATCGTCAAGCACGCGCATGCCAGCACTATCAACCTCCGGCTTGTACAACAGGAAAGCCGGGTTGTTCTGGAGGTGTATGACAACGGAAGAGGCTTTGATCCGACAGGCTCCTTCTCAGGACACCTGGGCCTGCAGTACATGCGGGAACGAGCTGCCAAGATGGGTGGAACCCTCACCATCGAGAGCACACCTGGGCAAGGGACTCACCTACGTGTACACATTCCCCTAGCAGGACAGCGTGTATGAGGGTCACGGGCAAATGCAAGAATTCCAACCTCTATCACTAAAGGGGTAGATCATAACTACTCGCCTGGGTGATGCGACGCTGAGCGCTCGGAGCTATACTTGGCTTAGCAAGCACGCGACCGCAAGTCAAACAACACGGCCGCATGGGTCTACTATACCTGTTTTATTTTTCTAGATGTATTGTAGGAGCGACTGCAAGAGTCGCCCGTCCCATTGCACTGGGAGGTCTCAAGTCATGATACGCTGGATCGTTGAATGGACCATGAAGTTCCGACTCTTCGTAGTTGCCCTTGCCGTGGTGCTGATGGTCGTTGGCATCACCCAACTTCGCAGCACGCCAGTAGATGCCTTACCCGAGTTCGCGCCGCCGTACGTCGAGGTCCAGACCGAAGCCCTTGGACTTTCGGCCCCCGAAGTGGAAGAGTTGGTCACCCTCAACCTGGAGGAGTTGCTTAACGGTACGCCGTGGCTTCAAACAATCCGTTCTACCTCGGTACCCGGTCTCTCGTCGATTGTGCTCTTCTTCAAGCCCGGGACGGACATCATACGCGCACGGCAGTTAGTAAGCGAGCGCCTGTAATCCTGCAGCCTCAGTCGGCGATGAGCCGCGTCATGATGGTCGGACTCTCCTCGAAGCAGGTCTCCCCCATCGAGTTGTCGGTGCTGGCTCGTTGGAATATTCGGCCTGCCCTGTTGTCCGTACCCGGTGTAGCGAATGTGGCCATATGGGGTATGCGGGACCGACAGTTGCAGGTGCTAGTCGATCCTCAACAGTTGCAAGCTCACCATGTCACGCTCGATCAAATCGTCTCAACTACCGGGAATGCTTTGTGGGTGTCGCCACTCAGTTTCTTGAATGCATCGACACCTGGTAGCGGAGGGTGGATCGACGGCCCCCAACAGAGACTTGAGGTCCGGCACGTCTTGCCCATCTCATCACCAAGCGACCTTGCTCAAGTGAATGTCGAGGGCACGGCACTGCATCTGGGTGATGTGGCCAAGGTCGTGGAAGATCATCAGCCACTCATCGGGGACGACATCCTCAGCAACGGCTCTGGCGTCCTGCTCGTCATTGAGAAGTTCCCAGGAGCCAACACCCTAGATGTAACTCAGGGAGTCGAAGCAAAGCTTGCTGAGTTGGGACCTGGTCTTTCCGGTATACAAGTCGATACCGGCATCTTCCGGCCAGCGACCTTTATCGAGATGGCAGTCGATAACCTTGCTAGGTCACTACTCATCGGCTTTCTTCTCCTGGTGCTGGTCCTGCTCGCCTTTCATTATCACTGGCGTGCCGCGCTGATCAGCCTCGTAGCCATCCCGTTGTCCGTGATAGCGGCAGGGCTTGCGCTTTCCCTGCTGGGAGCCACGATCAACATGATGGCGCTGGCTGGGCTTGTGATAGCCGTCGGCATAGTCGTCGACGATGCGATTATCGACGTGGAGAACATCGTGCGACAGTTGCGCCAGCATCGCAGGGAGGGCAACACCAGGCCGACTGCTAGCATCATCCTTGAGGCCTCCCTCAAGACACGCAGTGCCATGATCTACGCCACACTGATTATTCTGCTGACTGTATTGCCACTCTTCCTCCTGCAAGGTGTCCCCGGTGCCTTCTTGCAGCCCGTGGCCGTCTCCTATGCACTGGCATTGTTAGTGTCGATGCTAGTGGCGCTGATCGTCACACCGACGCTGTGTTTGCTCCTTTTGCACAATGTGCCTCTTGAGCGCCGCGATTCCCCCCTGCTGGGCTGGCTGCATCGCCGCTACGACGCGCTCCTAGGGCGAATCATCCGCATACCGCACCCCGCGTTGCTGGCTACTGGTGTCTTCGCTGCTAGCGCTCTTGCATTGCTCGGACTCGCAGTGTTGCCATTGCTCGGGGAACCACTGCTTCCTTCATTCAAGGAGCCAGACATCATGATCCAGTGGCAAGGCCCACCGGGCACGTCTTCCCTGGAAATGACTCGCATTACCACTCTAGCCAGCCACGAACTGCGCTCCATTCCTGGGGTCCGCAATGTCGGGTCGCATATAGGGCGCGCCGTGTTGGGCGATCAGGTGGTCGACGTCAATTCAGCCACGCTCTGGGTCAGCGTCGACCCTGCTGCTGACTATGATGCCACGGTGGCTGCTATCCAGAAGGTGGCTAATGGCTACCCCGGAATTAGGAGCGCTGTGCAGACCTACCTGAAGGAGAGGACCAGACAGGTTCTAACGGGGTCGAGCAGCGATATCGTCGTGCGCATCTACGGCCCCGACTTGGCTGTCCTGCGTAGCAAGGCTGAGGAAGTGAGGCAGGCCCTCACACACGTCAACGGTGCCACTGATGTGCATACCGAACTCCAAGTCGAGCAGCCACAGGTGAACATCAAGGTCGACCTCGCCAAGGCTCAGCGCTACGGACTCAAACCGGGCGATGTACGCCGAGCGGCATCCACATTAGTGGCAGGCATTGACGCTGGTAGCCTCTTCGAGGAACAGAAGGTGTTCCAGGTGGTAGTGTGGAGCACACCACAGACGCGCCAGAGCCTGACCGGTATCCGCAATCTGCTCATCGACACGCCCAGCGGCGGCAGAGTGCGTCTGGGTGATGTGGCTGACGTGAGCATCCTGCCGACTCCGAACGTCATACAACATGAAACCGTTTCGCGTCGCATCGACGTGAGCCTTAACGCACACGGACGCGACCTCGATTCCGTGGTAAGCGACATCAAACAGCGCTTGCAGGGGATCAACTTCCCGCTTGAGTACCGTGCGCAGGTCCTAGGCGCGTACGCCGAGCAGCAGGCCGCCCAGAGGCAGTTGCTCGGCTTCGGCATCGCGGCTACCATCGGAGTTTTCCTGCTCCTGCAGGCCGCCTTCGGTAGTTGGCGACTGGCAACTCTGATCTTCTTCACCCTGCCGTCGGCACTGCTGGGCGGAGTGCTGGCCGCCTTCGCAGCCAACAGTACGATCTCACTCACTTCTCTTGTGGGATTGCTAGCTGTGTTCGGGATAGCAGTACGCAGCAGCATCATGCTGATCAACCACTACCAGCATCTAGAGCAGCAAGAAGGCGAGCCTTTCGGAGCCGATCTCGTGCTACGGGGAGCGCAGGAGCGGCTTATGCCGATGCTGATGACCACATTGGCAGCGGGGCTAGCCCTCGTGCCCCTGGTGATCTTCGGCACTATCCCAGGTCAAGAGATAGCAGGTCCAATGGCCATAATCATCCTGGGTGGTTTAGTCACCTCGACGGTACTCAACCTGTTCATCGTCCCTTGCTTGTACCTGCGGTTTGCTGCTAGATCACGGGCACCCTCCCCAAAGGAAGTTGCGCAAGCTCAATACGGAAACAATGTAGGTAGTTAGCTCCGAACCTTCACGATTTAGGAGGAAGCCAGATGCGACACAGCAACCGATGGATGATTGCAGTAATAATCATCATCATCGCTCTACAACTTGCGGCATGTGGACAGCCACCCACAAGCTCGGCAGGCAAAGGGGTTGGGGGAGACAGCACTGAGCCTGCCAAGCTTGAGCCTCTCGGCGGGACGGGTCTCAATCGTGTGATACTGTCTGCAGAGGCAGCTAAGCGGCTCGGCATCCAGACAGCCTTAGTTCATGATATGAGGGTTCAGGGGAAGATGCGGGAGGTCGTTCCCTACGCTGCGATGATCTATGACCTGCATGGTGAAACTTGGGTATATACGAACCCTTCACCCCTCACGTTTGTGCGAGACCGTATCAGCGTCGACTACATAGATGGTGACCTAGTTGTTCTGTCAGCAGGGCCGCCCTCCGGTACCGCGGTTGTGACGGTCGGAGTGCCAGAACTGTATGGTACTGAGTTCGAGGGAGGTCTCCAGCCATGATGCGTTGGATTGTCGGATCAAGTCTACGTTTTCGATTCCTGGTACTTGCGGGTGCGATAGCGATGATCTTCATTGGCATCATGCAACTTGGCAGCATGCCAGTGGACGTCTTCCCCGAGTTCGCGCCACCGCTTGTGGAGATTCAGACTGAAACCCCAGGCATGTCGGCCTCCGAGGTGGAATCCCTGGTCACTATTCAACTGGAGGACGCACTCAACAGCACTCCACAGCTCGAAGATATGCGCTCGAAGTCGGTTCCAGGTCTCTCGTCGATTGTCCTCATCTTTAAGCCCGGGACCGACATCATGTCCGCACGGCGACTAGTGCAAGAGCGCCTTGCAGTGGCGGAACGTAGTTTGCCATCCTGGGCAGGTCTGCCTTGGATGCTGCCGCCCTTGTCGGCGACGAGCCGCGTCATGCAGATAGGGCTTACCTCGAACACTTATTCTCAGACGGATTTGGCGATGATCGCCTACTGGACGATCAGGTGGCGCTTGATGGCAGTACCCGGGGTCGCAAATGTGATCTTATGGGGCGACCGCTTCAAGCAGCTCCAAGTACTAACCGATCCGCAAAAGTTGCGAACCTATCACGTCTCGCTGGATGAAGTCCAGCAGGTCACCTCGGATGCCCTGGACTTCGGGTTATTGAAGTATACGAACGCAGCGAAGACGCGTGTCGGCGGGTTTATTGACACGCCCAATCAAAGGCTCGGACTCCAGCACACCCTGCCCGTCATAGGACCGGAAGATCTGGCCAAAGTGCCCGTCAATGACAGAAAAAAGAGCGATGGCTCGCCGCTGACCCTAGGCGACGTGGGCAAAGTAGTCTGGGATCATCAACCGCTGATCGGAGATGCTGTCATTAACAGCCATCCCGGTATCCTGCTCATCGTTGAGAAATTTCCCTGGGGCAATACGCTAGAGGTGACTCGGGGAGTCGATGCAGCGCTCGCAGAGATGCGACCTGGTCTTCCCGGCATACAAATTGACTCCACCATCTTTCGGTCGGCGAACTTCATCAATCTGGCTATCGACAATCTCACTAAGTCGCTGATCATCTCTTGTCTTTTGGTGGCGCTGGTCCTGGGAGCCTTCCTCTTCGAGTGGCGTACTGCGCTGATCAGTCTGGTGGCGATTCCGTTGTCTCTGGTGGCGGCGGGGCTTGTGCTCTCTCTACTCGGGGCCACGATTAACACGATGGTGCTGGCGGGATTTGTGATAGCAGTCGGCGGCGTTGTCGACGATGCGATCATCGACGTGGAGAACATCGTGCGACGGCTGCGTCAGCATCGCCGGGAGGGCAGCAACAGGTCGATTGTGAGCATCATCCTTGAGGCTTCCCTTGAGGTGCGCAGCGCCATTGTCTACGCAGTGCTAATCGATGTGGCAGTTTTGTTTCCGGTCTTTCTTTTACAAGGCGTCTCCGGTGCCTTCTTCCGACCTCTGGCCATCTCCTATGCGCTGGCACTGCTGGCGTCGATGCTAGTGGCATTGATCGTCACGCCACCGCTGTGTCTGCTCCTCTTGCGCAATGTGCCGCTTGAGCGGCGCGAGTCTCCTCTGCTGCGCTGGCTGCACAGCCGCTACGATGCGCTTCTTGGGCGGATTATACGCACACCACGCCCAGCATTCTTCGCCGTCTGTGGCCTCGTGCTGCTCGGCCTCTCGGTGTTGCCATTTCTAGGGGAGTCGCTGTTCCCTGCGTTCAAGGAGCGGGATTTCCTTATGCACTGGGTGACCAAGCCGGGCACGTCCCAGCAGGAAGTTGTCCGCATCACGACCCAGGCTAGTCGTGAACTGCTGTCTATTCCTGGGGTACGTAGCTTCGGATCCCATATAGGCCGTGCCGTGCAGGGAGAGGAAGTGTCAGGTATCAATTTTGCTGAGAATTGGATCAGCATCGACCCTGCCGCCAACTATGACGAGACGGTAGCTGCCATCCAGAAGATGGCCGACGGCTACCCGGGGCTTTATCACGATGTACGGACCTACCTGAATGAGAGGATCAACGAGGTACTGGTGGGATCAAGCGATGACGTCGTGGTCCGCATCTACGGCCCCGACTTGGGCACCTTGCGCAGCAAAGCTGAGGAGGTGAGGCAGGCTCTCGCGCCTATCAAGGGTACCGCCGATCTGCACACAGAGCTGCAAGTTGACGTACCACACGTGCAAGTCGAGGTGGACCTCGCTAAGGCTCAGCGCTATGGACTCAAACCGGGCGATGTACGACGGGCAGCGGGCGTATTGGTGGCGGGCAACGAAGTCAGCGATATCCACAGGGACGGGAAAGTGTACGATGTGATGGTGTGGGGTACACCCCAGACACGTAACAGTCTAACTAGTATCCGTGAACTGCTCATCGACACGCCTAGCGGTGGTCAGGTGCGTCTGGGGGATGTGGCCAACGTGAGCATCTTGCCGACCCCGAACCTCATAGAGCGCGAACACAATTCGCGTCGCATCGACGTGAGCCTCAACGCACATGGACGCGATCTCGGTGCCGTGGTGCGCGACGTTAAACAGCGCCTCTCGGGGGTCAAGTTTCCGCTTGGGTATCACGCGGAGATGCTCGGAGCCTACGAGGAGCGACAGGCCGCTCAGAGCCAACTGCTCGGTTTCGGCATTGCTGCTGCGATTGGGGTCTTCCTGCTGCTGCAGGCGGCCTTTGGCAACTGGCGTTTAGCAGCTCTGGTCTTCTTCACTCTGCCTTCGGCCCTAGTAGGCGGGGTGTTGGCAGCATTCGCAACTGGCGGCGTGATCTCGGTCGGTTCCCTGGTCGGCTTCTTCACAGTGTTTGGGGTAGCGGCACGTAACGGCATCATGCTCATCAACCACTATCAGCATCTCGAGCGACAGGAAGGTGAGCCGTTCGGTCCTGAGCTTGTTGTGCGGGGAGCACGCGAACGACTCGCGCCAATCCTAATGACCGCCTTGGCGGCCGGGCTGGCCTTGGTGCCTCTAGTGATCTCTGGTGACATCCCCGGCCACGAAATTGAGCATCCGATGGCTATCGTCATCCTGGGAGGTCTAGTCACCTCGACAGTGCTCAACCTGTTCATCGTCCCCTCACTGTACTTACGATTCGGGAGGAACAAGTACGGCATCGACTCTCGCAGAATTGCGATAACGTCGCAGTCGAGGTAGCTCCACCAGATCAATATCGCTTGCTATGCATCTCGTCCACTACTTCGTCAACCTCATGCGTTCAAGCATACCAGAAGCTAGCGGTGCATGGTCGTAGCTCTTGCCACGACCAAGGCACCGCATCCGCTTGAGCATGATGCGATCAACCAGCGCGGGAAAATGACGAGCTAGGCCAATCTCAAGCGCTCCTCGACGAGTGGTAGCAAGGTCACGTCTCGGTTTTCCTGTACAAGCTTGCACGACAGTTTCCACCACGCAGTTTAAAGACTCCTCGCGTAGTAGACCTGAGAGCGATAGACCCGCTTCCTCGGCATGCACATGAATAGGCGTTTTGATGTAGCTAGGATAGATGGTCGTCATGCCGACATGGCTGCCATATTCCACGCGCAGAACGTCTGACCAGGCCGAAAGTGCGCGCTTGCTTGCTGAATAAGCGGCCGCAAACGGTACATTGGCGAACACTAGACCAGACGCGATGTTGATGATACGTCCACGGGATGCAATCAGGGCTGACATAGCGTAGCTCGTCACTCGCCGGGGACCAAGTAAATTGATGTTCAACGTTTGCAGTACACCATCGTCAGGAGGCGCGCCCGCATCCTGGGGAAATCCAACACCTGCAGCGTTAATGAGTATGTCAAGTCCATTGAACTTGGTAAGAATACATTGCACAGCACCCCGTGTGGCTTCATCGTTGGTAATATCTGCCTGCAGAATTTCTGAACCCCCGATGAGGTCAATGCCCATGACCCTCGCACCATGCTCGCGTAACGCTTGCGATATTCCCTGGCCAATTGCGCCTGCCCCACCAACAACAAGGACGCGACTCTGCAATAGAGTCTGTCTGGTAGCTGCCCCCGGTTGTACATCTTTCAATTCTGATATTCTCCTACTTGGTATGACAGAAATTTCGAGTTGCCTCCTAATTATTGCTGTCATTTTATACATTGACTATAGTTCAAATATACCCCACCGTATAACAGAGAAAGAGCATATCACAAAGTAGTAGGCTATTAGGGTTACTTCGCCAAACTAGGACTGGGTCGACTGACTGTTGCGCAATTTGCGGGTTGTGCTATCTCAATAGGATAGTGGGATTTAGGACCCATTTTTTACTCGATTACAACCTTCTTGCCCCTTCTCGCATTCATTGCATGCTTTTATACTTAGAGCCAATCAACATATACGTATTATCTATATACTAGAGTCTTTTTAAACTTGTTTGAATAGTGTTGAAAAACGTGGAGATTCAAGGGGGCAAGTCCCTTGACGGGGTTTGGCTATTCCCTAAACAAATGCTAAATGCAGGTCGCAAGATAGTTAGAGGACAATCGAAGGGATGTCTATAGATATGTCCGATATATCATCACTCTCTCAAACTATTCAGCAGGGAATCTTTGCGGGAAGTTTGATAAAGAGTACACAGCAGGACTTAGTACGCATCTATGAGGACGCCACCGTTCTTTCTCGTTCGACACCGAGTGGCTATCAGATTGGCTTACTGTTCGGTTCAAGGAAGGCTGCTGATCAATCTTCATCTGCCGTACCTGAAACGCTTCATCTCCTCTACTTCTATGGAAGAGAGAAGTGTTTGCGCAACTGCCGCTTCGAGTTCACACGTTTTCGGCAGTTTGGACTCAATGTTCTCATCCCTGAGTACATAGGTTATGGCATGAGCAGCGGAGTTGCAAGCGAAGCTGGATGCTATGAATCTGCAGATGTTGCCTATCGCTCTCTGACCAAAGTTCTACATGTGCCACCTTCACAGATTATTGTGGGAGGATCGTCACTTGGTGCCGCTGTAGCAATTGATCTAGCTGCCCGAAAGTCAGTTGCTGGTTTGGTTGCTCTCAGTGCGTTTACCGATGTTGTTGAGCTAGTCACCACTATACTGCCTCGGACATCGACAACGACGGTGCAGCTATTGATTCAGGAGCGGTTCGATAATCTGAGCAAGATCGGTCAGGTAAGATGTCCAATCTTTATTAGTCATGGTATGCAGGACGAATTTGCGCCCTTTGCAATGGGCGAGCAACTTCATCGTGCTGTTTCGGGCCAGCAGTCGGTTACATTTCTGCCTATTGAGGGATGTGGACACGACGATATCTTTGATTTCTCTATTCTCTGGACGGGACTTAGAGACTTCGTAAAGCAGCTTGTACCAAAGTATTGATAGATAAAGCTGTCGATAGCGAAGAGAGAGTTACTACAAATTGAGGTTATCAGTCATTCTCATGCCAGTGAGTTAGGAAAGGAAACACCTTATGAGTGGGCAAAGCACAAGCGTTTCTTGCGACCCTATTGCGATTGTGGGAATCGGATGCCGCTTTCCGGGACAGGCCAATAGCGCTCAAGCTTTCTGGGAACTTCTTGTAGCAGAGACGAATGCCGTCAGAGAAGTTTCTCCCCTACGTTGGGATATTCGTCGGGCTTATCATCCTGACCCTACTCAAGCAGGTAGACTCTATACACTCAAGGGTGGGTTTTTGGAGCAGGTCGACCAGTTTGATAGCGCATTCTTCGGTATCCCCCCTGTAGAAGCAACACGTATGGATCCACAGCAGCGCTTGCTGCTGGAGGTGAGTTGGGAGGCATTGGAAGATGCAGGACTGGCACCTGGGCAACTAGCTGGTTCGCAAACAGGAGTCTTCGTCGGTATTTGCTTAGATGATTACATCAGAATACAGGATGATCCAGCTAGTATTAATGCTTATAGCAATGCAGGAGGTGCCCTCAGTATTGTAGCGAATCGTATTTCCTACCAGTTTGATTTCCATGGACCGAGCCTCTCCCTTGATACTGCCTGCTCATCCTCTCTGGTTGCAGTCCATCTGGCGTGTGAAAGCCTGTGGAAGAGTGAATGTTCACTCGCCCTAGCTGGTGGCACAAATATGCTGCTTGATCCCGCTATTAGCGTTGGTTTCTGTAAAGCACACATGCTTTCGCCACGTGGTCAGTGTCATTCGTTTAGTGCTGATGCCGATGGCTACGTTCGTGGTGAAGGAGTAGGCGTAGTCGTACTTAAACCTTTGTCGCAGGCACTTGCCAACAAAGATCCGATCTATGCTCTTATCCTTGCGACAGGCGTCAACCAAGATGGTCGAACACAAGGCATGTTTCAGCCAAGCGGTATAGCTCAGGAGACACTCTTACGTCAGGTCTACAAAAAAGCCGACATCTCGCCTTCCCAGGTTCATTACGTCGAGGCCCATGGCACTGGCACCATCATTGGTGATTACGTGGAATGCCACGCTCTAGGAGCCGTCTTTGGAGAGCAGAGAGAAGTGGAACAGCGCTTGCGAATCGGGTCGGTAAAAACCAATATTGGGCATTTGGAAGCAGCTTCAGGCATAGCTGGCCTGATCAAACTTGCGCTCATGCTCAAGCATCGGCAGATCCCGGCTAGCCTGCACTTTGAGAGGCCCAATCCCCGTATCGACTTTGAGCAACTGAAACTTCAGGTTCAACAACATACACAGACACTTGCACCTGCTCCTTCTCCTCTTATCGCAGGTATCAACAGTTTTGGTTTTGGTGGGACCAACGCTCATGCTGTCCTACAAGAGTTTACGCCACCTATCTATGAACAAGAAACGATCTCGGCAAATCACCCTATCTTCCTCCTGCCTCTTTCGGCGCGTACTCCAGAGGCATTGCAGGCGCTGGCGGCATCCTATCTGAGCCTGCTGCGCTCCCCTGATGTTCCATCGCTACGAGACATCTGCTTTACCGCTAGCATGCGGCGCGAGCAGCACACGCACCGTCTGGCGTTGGTCGTTCGCTCACACAATGAGCTTATCGAGAAACTGGAAGCGTTCCTGGCTGGAGAAAAACTCTCTGGTATGGTAGCTGGTCACACAACGGCAGAGCAGAACGAGAGAGTGGCTTTCGTTTTTTGTGGCAATGGTCCTCAATGGTGGGCCATGGGACGCCAGTTGCTTGAGCGAGAACCGCTCTTCCACTCTGTAGTCGAGCATTGTTCACAACTTCTTGAGCCGTATACGGGCTGGTCACTGGTAGAAGAGATGATGGCCGATGAAGCTAGTTCGTGTATGTACCGCACCGATGTTGCGCAACCAGCCCTCTTCGCTCTCCAGATCGCCCTGGTCGCTCTCTGGAAGTCCTGGGGGATAGAACCCCAGGCAGTGATCGGGCATAGTGTCGGTGAGGTCGCAGCGGCATACGTGGCTGGAGCTTTAAGCCTTGAGGATGCGGTATACCTCGTGTACCAGCGTAGCCGTCTGCAGGAACTGACAGTAGGACAGGGAACGATGGTAGCAGTCGACCTCTCTGCGCGGGAAGCTCTAGAACTCATCATCCCTTACGAGGACCACGTCTCCTTAGCTTCCATCAATGCTCCTCGTTCAGTGACACTCACAGGTGATACGGCAACACTCGAACACATTATATCCTCGCTCATGCAACAAGGTATCTTCTGTCGTTTTCTAAAACTGAACTACGCCTTCCATAGCCGGGCTATGGACTCGATACGCCAGGAGTTGCTAGCATCTCTACAGAACCTTCAAGCACAGCCTCCCAGACTGCCCTTTATTTCCACCGTCACTGGCGACGAAGTAGTCGGACCAGCGTGTGACGCCGATTACTGGTGGCTCAATGCGCGAAGACCAGTGCAGTTTGCGACAGGCATTGAGCACTTGATTGACAATGGCATTACTACATTTCTAGAAATAGGACCGCACCCTGTCTTGTCTGCATATATTGCCGAGTGCCTTGCAGAGAAAAAAGGGCATATTCACCCTTCTCTGCGGCGCAACGAAGATGAGCAGCAATGCCTCTTGACCACACTTGGCGCACTCTACACTAGGGGTTATCCACTTGCCTGGCTAACCCTCATACCAGACGGTAAGCATGTTCCACTACCTTTGTATCCCTGGCAGCAAGAAAGCTACTGGTTCCCTGCGGCAGCAGACAAAAAGCGTAAATATACACATCCTTTGCTCGGATATAAGCTCGCAGCAGCCTCCACTATCTGGGAAAATAATCTGGAAGATCACCATCTCTGCTACCTCGCGGACCATCGCATACAAAATGTTGCTCTTTTCCCGGCTGCTGGATATCTTGAAATTGCCCTAGCTATCGCCTTCGACCTCTTTGGAGAAGGCAGTTACGCTATGAAGCATTTGAAAATTCATAAGCCATTGATGCTGGGCAACTCTGTGACTAGAGTTCAGATTGTGTTCTCGTCAGAAGATCATTCCTTCCTAGTCTATAGTCAACTTCAACAATCTATGTGGACTAGACATGCCAGCGGCCAGATTGAGCAACGCTATCAAGCGCGTCCTGCACCCTTCGACCTGAATGCAGCACTTACACACTATGATACCGAAATCTCTGCCTCTGAGTTTTACGAGTCATATAGCTGTATCGGATTTCAGTATGGTCCCACGTTCCGTCTCCTCGAACGGCTGTATGTGAGCGAACAGGATGTTATAAGTGTCGTGCGAGTGCCAGAAAACGCCGAAAACTTATTTGCGGAGTATCATTTTCATCCAACCCTACTGGATTGTTGTTTGCAGACGGTCTCTCCTATCATCTCTCGCCAGAAACACGATGGACGTCATAGTTACTACTTGCCAGCAGAGATAGAGTGTTTTCGCTGCTACACTCTTGATCTCCCCAAGACGCATCTCTACTGCCATGTCCATCTAGTGGAAAAAGGCTCAAACTATTTCAAATTCGATTGCACCATTTTTGACGAGGATGGAGAGGTGATTGCAGAATTGCTCGGTTTGCGTGAACAGGCTGTTCGTTCCACCTACAACGATCAATTCAGCACATCAACTGGGTCTCTGTATGAGGAACGGTGGCAATTCTCACCTCTCTGCTCCTGGCAGCGTGCCACCGATTCCTTGCCTATTCCCTCACAACTCAATGTCTGGCTGCAAGCGGAGAGCAAGCGAGGCGAGCAGGAAGGAGCGTTGCCAGCTCAGCACTACCGAGAAATAAACCTAACCCAAGAACGGCTCTGCGAAGCGTATATGATCGCAGCTTTGCGCCAACTTGGCTGGGACTTCCGTCTGGGAGAATCCTTTAACCTTGGTTTAGCACTGCAACACCTGGGGATCGATCCTCACTATAAACAACTGCTAGCGCTCTGGTGTATGGCATTGGCCGATGCTGGCATCCTCCAGCAGACAGAGAATAGTTGGGTTGTCGCCCGCACCCCAGACAGCATCGACCCAGAATCATTCTTGCGCGACCTGCTCTTCGCTGCTCCGGCAAGTCACGCGGATCTCTTGCTACTTACGCGTTGCGGGCGTCGTTTAGCAACTATCTTACAAGGTCAGGTCGACCCACTGGCCGTTATCTCATCGAACGGCGATTTTGGGACTCTCGAACACTTCTACGAGAGCGGAGCGGATACTAGGGATGACAACAGACTGCTTCAAGAAGCTCTCGGACACATTATCACTCATTTACCCACTGACGGAAGCATTCGTGTGCTAGAAATAGGAGCAGGAACCGGTGGCACCACGGCTCATCTCCTCCCCTTGCTTCCTGCGGACAGAACCACATATGTCTTTAGTGACGTATCTGAAGTGGCTGTGCAAAACGCACAGCAGAAATATCACAAGTATCCTTTCGTCAGTTATGAGCTGCTGGACATTGGGCTTGACCCACAACAACAAGGCTTTGAAAACCACAGCTTTGATATCATTATCGCTTCTCATGTGCTGCATCTGACACGAGACATGCATGAAACGTTACACCATATACACACCCTTCTAACTTTCGAAGGGCTGTTTTTTCTGGTAGAGCCAACCAACGCGCACAATCCCTTGATGTTACTTGTCTTTGGTCTGCTCAAGGACTACTGGACCTTCCAGGATAGTGCTCTACGTCCTCTCCAGCCTCTGTTATCCAAGGAACAGTGGCTGCGTGAACTCAGCAAAGCTGGGTTCGTGAATACAACCGTACTCTCCCATCCACAAGGTGCAGATCATCAAAACACTGCTGTCTTGCTGGCACAGAGTCCGTGTTTTGAACAACAATCGCCGCTTGCCATACCTTCTGCGATTGGAGCAAGCGGGGAAAACTGGATCATTTTTGCGGATGATAGTGGCCTAGCAGAGCAAGTGCAGCAGATGCTGGCCTCCTGTGCAGGGCACATCATTCTCGTGAAAAAGGGGACAGACTATCACCGCTCTGCATCCAGCGGCTTTGCTCTTCGCCCTGGTTGCGCTGAGGATATGGAGTTGATGCTGCAAACCCTCTCTGCAGAAGATCTGATCGGGCATCACATCGTCTATTTATGGGGTTTAGATAGCACAAATGATGAGATTACGTCAGCATCCTTAGATGCCACATTAGACATTGGGTGTTCTGGTCTTATTGGGATTGTTCAGGCACTGATAGAGACACAAGGAGAAGCATTTCCACACCTATGGATCATCACTGGTGGCGTCCATACATTAACCACGACAGAGCTACTTCCCTGTATTGAGCAGGCCCCTGTGTATGGACTGGGCAGGGTTATTATGAATGAGCACCCGGAACTGAACTGTACACTGATTGATATCGGTGTTGCTCAAGAGCAGGAGGGAAAACTGGGGCATCATCCTGAGGAAATACGCTCTCTCGTGGAGGAATTGTGGGTGCAGCCGGGTGAAAGTGAAGTGATGTTACGTGGCACAGTTCGCTTTGTGAATCGCGTTGTGCGTACACCGCATGTACGACAGATGCGAGCATCTGAAGTGGCAGCCATGCCAGATACATGCTATTTCCTGGATGTTCCGGCACCTGGGGCGCTTGATAACTTGGTCATACGCACAGGACAGAGATCCAAACCTGCGCCTGGGACAGTGGAGATAGCTCCATCCTTCACGGGACTGAACTTCAAGGATGTTGCACTGGCGATGGGATTACTCCCGGCTGAAGTTCAGGTAAGATACAGCGATACTATCGATTACGCCTTGGGTCTGGAGTGTGTGGGCAAGATTACAGCGCTCGGCGAGGGAGTCACAGACTTCAACATTGGAGATGAGGTGCTTGGTTTTGGTTACCACAGCTTTAGCTCCTCGGTGATTGCAGACGCACGATTACTTGTACGCAAGCCTACATACATGAGCCATGAAGAAGCAGCCACTATTGTAATGACCTTTGTGACAGCTCACTACGCCCTCCATCACCTAGGCCAACTACGCCAAGGAGAACGCGTCCTTATTCATGGTGCAGCAGGCGGTGTGGGCTTGGCAGCGATACAGATCGTGCAACACGCTGGCGGTGAGATCATTGCAACGGCTGGTAGTGCAGAGAAACGAGAATACCTGCGCTCTTTAGGCATACAGCATGTGCTGGACTCGCGTTCTCTGGCCTTCGCCGATGAAATTATGCAATTGACCAATGGCCAGGGGGTACATATTGTGCTGAACTCACTGGCAGGGGAGGCAATGCGTAAGAGCCTAGCCGTTTTGCAGCGCTTTGGCCGCTTTCTAGAAATTGGCAAACGTGATTTTCTGCAGAACAGCAAGTTAGGTCTGCAGGACTTCAATCGTTGTCTATCCTACTTTGCCATTGATATTGGCGAGATGATTATGTGGGATAAGGAGCGGGTAACACAGGTGTTGCATGAAATTGCTGAACGCTTCGAGCAGGGCATATATCGACCGCTTCCGTACCGACTATTCGCACTTTCGCAGATTGTTGATGCGTTTCGCTACATGCAGCAATCGCGCCATATTGGCAAAATTGTAGTGTCCATGCAGGACCAGTATGCGTCCATCCAGCAGGCCCCACGAGCACAAGTAAGCAAGTTCCGAGCAGATGCGTCCTACCTCATTACGGGAGGACTGAGAGGCTTCGGTCTGAAAACGGCACAATGGATGGTCGAGCATGGAGCGCGGCACCTAGTATTGGTTGGTCGTAGCGGTGCATCAACACCAGAAGCTCAGCAAGCAGTGCAGGAAATGCAAGCAGCAGGCATACAAGTTCTCGTCGCACAAGTAGATGTGACACGAGAAGAGGAGGTTATCGAACTGTTAGAGAGGCTAACCGCGACGTTCCCACCATTGCGAGGTATCATGCACGCCGCTGTGGTGCTGGAGGATCGTCTGGTAAGCCAGCTTGATACAGCAACCCTAAAAAAGGTGATAGCACCCAAGATGCTAGGGGCTTGGAACCTACATAAACACACGCTTGCAATGCCGCTGGAGTTTTTTGTCCTTTTCTCCTCTATCAGTGCGCTAATGGGTAATATTGGACAGGGCAATTATGCAGCCGGGAACCTGTTTCTTGAGGCACTAGCGCGTTATCGCGTAGCCCAGGGACTTCCAGCATTGGCAGTGCAATGGGGAACACTGGCTCAAGTAGGGCACGTAGCTCGCCATAGACAGCTCCATGATCATCTAGAGCGCAGTGGAATCCAAGCTATGTCTCCCGATCAAGCCTTAACTCTACTTGGTCGCTTTCTTCAAGAAAAGCAAACGCAGATCACTATTGCGCAGGTGGATTGGGACCGTCTGAAAATGCTTTTATCGAGCCTATCAGTCATGGCCAGGTGGACACACCTCCTCCCGCAAGGACAGGAGCAACTAGGAACACCTGAACAGCCAGAGCAGAATGTACGCATGACATTGCTCAAGATGACTGCGGAGGAACGCCAGGAGTTTATGAGTATGCGCCTCAACAAGATGCTTGCCAGCATCCTTGGCATATCGCCTTCCCGCCTCAACACTCAGCAATCGATCACGGATATAGGCATTGACTCGCTGACAGCAATGGAACTACGCAGTCAGATCCACCAGGATCTGGGCGTGGATATTGCTATGATGCGCCTCCTTCAGAAGCAAAGTATCAGCGACCTAGCAACTGCGTTGACTGAACAACTGGTGGCAGAGCAGACTACTGAAGCAGACAGTCTCCTCGTGAGAAGCTAAGCTTTTTTGTTGCATCAAGAAAAAGGGGACATACATGCGATTCAGTTTGAGCTATGGACAGTTCATCTACTCTATTCGCTGGCTGGTCATAATGCTTTGGATAGCAGTCATACTAGGCAGCATTCCGTTCGGTCAATTGGTATCCAGTGTCTTACACAACAGCGGCTATACAATTAGCGGAAGCGAGTACAACCGGGTGGATCAGGTGCTAACTTCTCGGCTGCATCAGCCTACCAGCTACGTCCAGATTGTGTTTCAGTCATCTGCAATCCCTGTTGATAGCTCTGCCTATCAGTATGAAGTGCAGACAGTGATGAAGCAGGTCCAAACAGTTCCACATACAATCTCGGTGAGAGCAGGTCCAGTAGGCAGAGACAAGCGCACAACGGTCGTCCAGTTAGGCTTTAATGAGGACAACGACGCAGTTGCACAACAGATCCCGGTATTGCGTAAACTGCTTTCGCATCTCCATATGGGTCCTGCTCGGATTCTGCTGACGGGAGAACCAGTTGTCACCGATGAGCTTCCAAAGGATGTGGAGACGGTCAGTCAGGTCACTGAATTGGTCTCTCTGCCACTCACTTTCATCGTGATGCTAATTGTCTTCGGTACGCCAGGAGCCGCACTCATGCCGCTAATGCTGGCGTTGACAACGGTCCTAGTTGCACGAGCCATCATCTACGGCTTTGCCGCGTTCGGTGACATGAACATTTTTGTCTTGAACGTCGTTTCCATTATCGGGCTTGGACTCTCCATCGACTATAGCCTCTTGATGGTGCGCCGTTTCCGTGAGGAACTGGCCCAAGGACATGCAGTACCAAAGGCAATTAGCATCGTCATGGCAACAGCGGGTGAGGCGATCTTTCATAGTGGCGTGGTTGTGATCATTGGTTTTGCCGGATTGCTCTTTATCGGTATTGGTCTGACAACTTCATTTGGCATTGGCGGTATCGCTGTTACTGGCATCACTCTTCTAGCTGCCCTGACGCTCCTACCTGCCCTTTTAAGTATTCTGGGAGAGCGGATCAATGTGCTTCGCCTCCCTTTGCTAACTCAACGGAACAAGCACTTACAGCCTGGCGCATCCCCCACGATGTTCTGGCAGCACTGGGCGCTCCTGGTTATGAAACGTCCCATACCTATTATCCTTCTTGCTACGGCATTACTGCTTGTATTGGGCTTGCCTGCCCTCGCCCTCAATCCGAGGCTAGCCGATGCCTCCACTCTTCCAGCAGATTCACAAGCTTATCAGGGCCTTGAAGTGCTTAGATCTCAATATCCGTTGGCGAATCAAGATCCCATTGTAGTCATTGTGCGGACACCTGATGGCTCTCATATGCTGGATGAAGTGCAGTTGTTGCGTATCCAGAATATCACACAGTGGATCTCAACACAACCACATGTTGCCAGTGTTGTTAGCTTAACCCAACCAGACTCAACGGAGGTAACTTCCCAGCAGCTCATGTACCTCTATACCACAGGCACATACCAACGTATTCCAGAACTGGCACAATTTGTCGCTGCTACCACCAGCAATGACACAACTGTCATACTCGTCAAGACTGATGCTCTGCTAGGTAGTAACGCAGAGCAGACACTCATTCATCAGCTCCGGTCGATGAGTCCAGGTATCAAGCAAAATTTGCATATCCTTGTCGGCGGCCTACGTGCTGCAAACCTGGACTTCAACAATGCGCTTTATGGACATTTCTTTCTTGCTCTGCTTTTTATTTTACTGGCAACCTATATCTTGCTGCTGTTCACATTCCGCTCTGTGTTACTGCCCTTAAAAGCTATACTCGTGGATATCATCTCAATCACTGCGGCATATGGAGCGTTGGTTTTTGTCTTCCAGCAAGGCTATTTCGATAGATTGCTCAACTTCACATCTCCTGGGTTTATTATATGTTTCACTCCCATTTTGATGTTTTGCATCTTGTTCGGCCTCTCGATGGACTACGAAGTGTTCTTACTCACTCGTATGCGTGAAGAATGGCTGTCCATCCACGATAATAGTACGGCAGTTGCTCTCGGCCTCGAAAAAACGGGAAGTATGATTACCAATGCAGCTCTTCTCTTCGTCATCGTCTCTGGATCATTCATCTTCACTTCGTTGATTGCGACCAAAGAGTTGGGACTCGGTGTTACTGTCTCCGTGCTGGTAGATGCCACACTTATTCGCTGTTTGCTTGTACCAGCAACGATGCAGCTCTTAGGAGATTTGAACTGGTGGCTTCCAAGCCGGAAGAGAGGTACGGAGTGATATGCACGTCGTGGTCTAACTAGCATTTTTGTGGGATGTCTGTTGGGTCAACATAGCAGAATAGGAGGTAGGCCAACGCTGCTGGCCTACCCCCAACTCTACAAAGGAAATGGGTTGTTTACCATTAGTCCTGAGGGCATACCTTCGGGAAAATGCGCTTGTATCTGTGCTCTGAAGCGGGCATATGCATCACTCTGACCAGTCAAATTAGTGTACGTCTGCGCCAGACTGGCTCCTGCTGCCTGGACAATTTGTGCCCAACTAAAGCCAAGTTGGCTATGTAGCCAGTTTAGGAAGAGCACGGCACAAGCGTTTGAAACTATGTCTGCATCAGTGTCCTCGTTGGCTGTAATGTAGTCGGGGCGACCCCTATCAAGCCATGCAGGTGCGACAAGCACCCTTTTTTCTGGATAGAGTGCTTCTGCCAGAACCCGCGAAAGTCCCTCTCCATTTGTCGCTGCGCAATCCCAACCTTTGCCTTGCGCATAAGCAAATACCTCAACCTCTTCGGCTACTACCAGCATGTTAATAAAGTCAGTATCGCTACTGTCCTGGCAGTAGAGATCCACTGTGCCACATCCATAATGGTATGCACCAGAGATATGTGAAGCGATAATCACGTTAAAAGGTAATCCTGGAGGAGTGATGCTACCAAAGTATGCTTGGACCACACCGTAATCTCTCTCACAGACGGCTACTACTGCATCTGCGTGGCTTGCTCCTGCATTTCCCAAAGAGGAATCGAAGAAGACGTTGAAATGCTGAGTGCTCCCACGTAGTGTCGTTGGAAAATCAAAACGTTGGCCTAGAGTAGCGCTGATTTGCGAACGAAGCGTATCGACTGCGTTGACACCCATATCATGGCGTGTGTATACACGCAATTCTCTCGCTATTTCGTTCATAGTGCCTAGTCCATCCTTTCAAGCTGTGCTCTACCGCGGCTATGGTATACTGATGATAGCATAAAACATCTCCACACTTGTTCAGAAAGGACACTTTACAATAGATGAACAATCAACAAACTCTTCCCTCGAACTATTTCTACCACAAATTGCCCAATGGTATTGAAATGCTCGGCCAATATATGCCCAGTCTGAGTTCTACCACTTTTGGCCTGCAACTCGATGCAGGGGTTATTCATGAGCCGGAGCAGAAACAAGGATTAGCCCACCTGTTTGAATATATGCTCTTTCAGGGCACCAAGCACAAGGATGCACGCGCACTGAATGAGGCGTTTGAGTCGCTAGGGGCGCGTAAGGGTGCTAGCACCGGCATGGAAGCTACACAGATCTGGGCGCAGGTAGTGCATACAAAGTTTGACGCCACACTTAATCTCATTCATGAATTGCTGCTTATGCCTACTTTCCCTGCTGATGAATTGGAGCAGATGCGTAACATTGTACTACAGGAGATCCGCCGTCGCGACGACGAACCTATGAGCCGCATCTTTGAATTGGTGCGTGCGAACTTCTACGAAGGTACTGCGCTAGCTCGCCCTGCACTGGGCACGAACAAGAGTGTGCGCGACATTGGCAAACAGGATTTGCACGCATTCTGGGGTGAGCGCTACCACCCTAATAACCTGTTGTTCGCTATCGCGGGTAAATTCGACTGGGATCATGTGGTAGACAAGATGCAGGCACTTTTCCATGATTGGCATGGAGAGGCAGCAACTTTTCCGGCTTTGCACCCGAAGCCTGCGATGAAAGTAGCCTTGCAGCACCAAGAGGGCAAGCAAGAGCATCTGGGTATGATGTTTCCTTTCCCCAACTATACCGATCCCGACTACTATGCGGCTATGGTGATTAGCGAGGTGTTGGGCGGAGGGATGGCCTCACGCCTCTTCGTCGAGGTGCGCGAGAAACGTGGCCTCGTCTATGGTGTCTCTGCTGGCTTGGCTGGCAACAAGCGCATGGGTGCTATGCGTATTTACGCTGGCACTACACCCGAGCAGGGACGCGAGTGCTTGCAGGTTATGGTCAATGAACTGCGTAAACTAGAGCAAGAAGGCATTACTGCTGATGAGCTAGAGCGAGCCAAGGTGCAGTTAAAGAGTGAGAATGTGATGCGCAGCGAAGGCTCTGCCGCCCGTATGGGAGCAATCACACGCTCTTGGTGGTATGACCGCAAGATTGTCACAATACAAGAGGTGAAAGATGCTATCGATGCGATAACGCAAGAGCAGGTACAGAAGGTATTGCAGCGCTTCTCTCCTCTTAATCCACTTACCGTCGCTGCTATTGGTCCTTTGAGCAGAGATGAATTAGTGGGCGAGACACTCTCGTAGGGGCCCGATTTATCGTGCCCCCCGATTTATTGTGCTCCCGATTTATCGTGCCCCCGATCATTATCTCATGAGATTAAAGGGCTTATTGCCATTCAGCGGTGCTTCGCTACGGCGACGACTCTCCTGTGACTCTGCAGTGAAGTAACAACGCCACATGTCGGGGGCATCCTTACTCTCACCACCGTGCTGCGTGTAGCGCTGGCGCACGCGGCAGATGACCGGCGTGTTGACAGCCGCTCCTGCGACGATGACTTGGCCCTTGGAAAGTGCGGGTAGGTTGTTCAATAGGTCGCGTCCTACTCCCTCGATGGCTGCAGCCACACTCTTCTGATCGATTTCGTTGACGATACGCATGATGCATTGCGTCTGGCATTGGCTGAGCACGTCGCCATCAAGTTTGCCGGGGCGCTGGCTGATGATGCCTACACCAATGCCGAACTTGCGCCCCTCGGCCAGTACTTGCTTGAGAATAGCCGTTGAGACAACTTCAGTGCCACTAGGTGCAAAGTGATGTGCCTCCTCTATGAGGACGAAGACGGGATAGGGCAGGTAGAGCTCTCCTGAATGGACCTTACCACGCTCAGTCTCCATGCGTGCTTGGTTCAGGCGACGCAGCAGCGTGGCAACGACGACCTGCTGATCGCGCTCATCAACGTCGTTGAGTTGCAGCACTGTGCATTGTCCCGGTTTGAATATTTCTGGTAAATCCAAGTGTTGTGTGTCGTCAAAGGTTAAGACATCTACGAAACGCTGTTCAATACGCCAGTGGAGGGCCCGTACCGTGCTTGAGTCATCGTTGCTGTCGTCATCCTCGTCCTTTTGCTTCGAGACCGCCTTAACAGCCTGTTTCAGATCTGCAGCTCCCCAAGGTGACCCTCTCTTCTCGTCTTTAAGCTTACGCATAGCTCTACTTAACAGATATTGCTGCTTTTCTGTCATCTCTGGCAACAAGTGACGCATGTCGCCCATATTGAGTGTCGAGATACGCACCTTGACCTGCTCTGGCTTGTAGACTTTTACCTGCGCACGATAACCACTGCCCCTTCCTTCACTTGCCTCGGCAAACTGCTCACCATTTGCCAATTGTTCCAGTGTACTGTACTCGCCATGAGGGTCGATAATCAAGACGCAAGCCTTATTATGCGGCTGCATTAGTTCCTCAATAAGGACACTGGCCAAGTAGCTCTTGCCTGCACCTGTGCTGGCGATAATAGCAAGATGCGTGCTCACAACATCCTTCACTGAAAGAACGATAGGCACTGCACCGGGCTGGCGTGTCAGTAGTGAACCAATCGTGGCCGAGCCTGGCTGGCGCTCGCGTTTGCGGCTGAGTATTTCGGCGAGCATTTGGTCATCGGCTAGAAAAATCTGCTTGCCCGATTGGGGAGGGATCCAGGGATTGATAAAGGAGCCGGTTGCTTGTTCGTAGTAGCCCATAATCGCTACATGCAATTCAAACAATTCGTTGGTGCGTGCATTGTAACCCACCATCGCCGCCACTTGCGCTGGGGGAATCTCAGGCTCACCCAGAAAAGTGTCTGGATAGAGCTTCAGTGGTAGACGTTTGATGATGCGCCCAAGCACATGGCGCAGAGCAACACCGTTTTGTCCTGGCTGCTGCGGGTCAGCGAGTTCATAATATACATATTCGCCGTTTTTGAGCACTTGCTCATCGTCACGCGAAACGAACGTATACTCGTGCGTGCTCTCGCCTGGCCCCTTGGTGATGCCTACGGGCTTGCGGAGTGGACGCGTGTAAAGGACACCGTGTGCATTGAGCATAAAAGAATACTTCCGTTCTACCCTGCGCTCTCTACCTTGAGTCGCCAGGCGAAGTTGCGCTTTACGATAGAGAGTAGGGCCATGTTTTGCGGGAAGAGGCACTCCAACTGGTCGATAATGCGTAGCGTCACCATTGGTAACAAACTATTGCGCTGCCCGATAATGTGCGGCAGATAACCCATATGCAGGTACGGGGCATCGCTACTGCCCGGGTCAGCAAAGAGGTGGAATGCACGCACCTCCTCGTCAGCCATCGTCTCAATCTCGCTGCCTAATTCCAGTGAGAGCAATGGTACACCATGCATGGTCGGAAGAACCTCTGACTGGCCACTACTGCCATGACCCATCATACCCAGCACCATCACATAGATCAACACTGCCTTTTCAGAGACGTAGTCGGGAGAGAACAGTTCCACCTGTGTCTCATTAGAAAGACGTGGTCCCAGCGAACCGAAAGCAGGATTGAGCAGAATGGTATCGTAGATCACGCCAACGGCATAGGCAATAGCTTCACGACCACCACCTACAGCAAATTCGGCTGAAGACACGTTCAGATCGTCGGCCTGAGCGGAGCGGATGGCCACACGGACAAAGCGACCAAAGGCATAATCCGCTGGGCTAGGCTCGATCTCGACCTCACGCGGTCCGTAGACCTGGCAGACGTAGTTGATATGCGAGTCCGATTTCACAATCTTGCCGATAAACATCTCGAAATACTCTTCTGTAACCACGGATTAGAACATATGATTTGGCGGCATTATAACATAGTGAGATGGGTTTGCGCACATCTAGCCAGAAATAGCCTTGCTAATTTTTGCTTCTGCTTGACATTTGCCTACCCATCGCATACAACTAATTGGTGAGTATGACAGACTCACGACCACGTAAACGCAGACATATACTACAGTAATAAAAGGAGATACGTCTTATGGCTTTCACACTCCCAGATCTGCCTTACCCTTACAATGCTCTGGAACCACACATTGATGAGCAGACGATGCACCTGCACCACGACAAGCATCATGCTACTTACGTGAATAACCTGAATACAGCACTCAAGGATACTCCCTTTGCCGACCTTCCCGTAGATGAGGTGCTGAGACGCATTAACGAGGTTCCTGCTAATGTGAAGCAGGCTGTAATCAACAACGGAGGTGGTCACTCTAACCACTCTATGTTCTGGCAAATCATGGGCCCCAATGGCGGCGGTGAGCCTACAGGCGCATTAGCCAGCGCTATCAATTCTACTTTTGGCTCCTTCGATGCCTTTAAGACGGCCTTCAATGATGCTGGTGCCAAGCGTTTCGGCTCCGGCTGGACTTGGCTGATCCTGGACACAAGCGGAAAGCTGCAGGTTATTTCGACCGGGAACCAAGATAGCCCACTTATGGACGGTAACTATCCCGTTATGGGCAATGACGTGTGGGAGCACGCCTACTACCTCAAGTACCAGAATCGTCGCCCCGAATATTTGGCTGCGTGGTGGAACGTAGTCAACTGGGCGGAGATCACTAAGCGCTACGAGCAGGCTCGCGCTACGACGAAGTAGAAGCTTGTTTGACCCCGACCGGGGTGGGGTTGTGGAGGTAACGTGAACCTCTCTCCACCCCTTGAGGCCTGATCAATCATGCGCCTATGAGAGCACCTGCAACAACATGAAAGAGGTGAGTCTGCTTCACCATTTCTGCGGGAAAGCTCTCTATATCGGTCGTCGTAAGCAAAACCTGTTCGTGTTGGAGCACCTGCTGTTGTAGGAATGTGCGGCGTTGAGCATCAAGTTCACTGAACACGTCGTCGAGCAACAATACTGGCTCGTCACCAGTGCAAGTATGCATATATGCAAGCTCCGCTAGCTTAGCGGAGAGAGCAACCGTACGTTGTTGGCCACGTGAACCGTAGGTGAGCATACTAACACCATTGACGAGAAACTCCAGTTCGTCGCGGTGCGGCCCCAGAAGACACACGCCTTGCTGGATCTCGCGCTTACGCATCTGGCGCAACTGAGCACGGTAGTGTTGCTCTGCTTCAATTGTATTGCCTGTTTCATCAAATGTGAAGGAGGGACGGTAGACAATTTGCAGGTGTTCACGCCCTCCACTAATCGTTGCTTGCATGGTGTTGGCTTGTTGATTGAGCATACTTACCATACGCTGACGCTCGTACATGATCAGAGTAGCAAGCATCGTCAGTTGCTCGTCCAGGTAATCCTGCAGACGTGGGTCTTCTTGGTAGTCGCGAATGCGTTTGAGCAGAGCAGCACGCTGAGTAACAACCTTACGGTATTTCACAAGAGCTTGACAGTAGCGTGGCTGCACCTGGCAGAGGGCGCGGTCAAGAAAGCGTCGTCGTTCGTCAGGCGCACCATCCACCAGATGTAGATCCGTTGGCGAGAACAGCACGACTTTCATCTGTCCGATCAGGTCCACAGTCTTACGTGGGATGCCGTTAACTTTCATCCGTTTGCGCGGCGTGTTAGCTGGTAGCTCAAAACCAGCGGGGGTAGTACGGTGGAGGGTAGCAGCCTCCGCCCCTACAAGCGGATCAAAGAGAGCGATTTCGATCTGCACAGTATCTTCTCGACGCTTGACAGTCCCCTCTAGACGAGCGACATGCTCAGGAGCATTCCAGTTCACTACCTCGCGATCACTAGCAGCGTGAAAAGACGTAGCCGTAGCGAGCACACTGACTGCTTCGAGCAGATTGGTCTTTCCTTGGGCGTTGTCTCCGTAGAACAGAAAAAGACCTGGCCCAAGCGAAAGATTCAAGTGCTTATAGTTGCGAAACTCGTTTAGCGAGAGGTGAGAGAGATACATGTAGACTGCATATCAGCGATTCGTGCTCATAGGCATGATAACATACGTGTAATCAATGGTTGCTTCGTCTGAGTTCCACGGTTTAATCACGCCTGGACGCGCAGGAGAAGTCACCTCAAGAGCAACTTCGGGTGTGTCGATAACTGCCAGCACATCTGAAAGATACTTCACATTGAAGATGATCTGCTGCTCCTGCTCTTGACCTTCAACCTTGGCATTGATAGTGCTCACGCCGCTACCTACATCTTCAGCAGTTGCCTCAATGGTTACTGTTCCCTCATCATCTGCACTAGCGATTTTGACACGCGTAATGTTTGAACTATCACGTGCAAATGGCGTAACCGATCTTACAGCAGCAGCGAATTCTTTGGTATCGATAATAGCACGCGTACTAGATTCCTTCGGGATGATCTGGTAGAAATTCGGGAAGGTACCCTCAATCAAGCGTGAGAGCAGATCAATGTTTTCGCTATGAAAGAGAACCTGACTACGATTGGGCGTGACAATCATCTGTACAGCACCCTCTGAGGGCAGAATACGAGCCAGTTCGGTCAGTGTGCGAGCAGGTATAAGAATGTCGTTGCGCATTGTGCTATCGCTTGTAAGTGTCGCGACGCGTACCGCTAGGCGGAAGGCATCGGCGGCGGCAAATGTGATCTTGTGGTTATTGATTTTGACCAGTACACCTGTAAACACTGGGCGCGAGTCATCATCGGCGGCGGCAAATGCAACCTGTTCGATCATCTCTTTCAACTGCGTCGCAGCGAGGGTAACAGGCTCCTCGCTGCCCTCAGTAGTCGGACTAAGTGGAAACTCCGCAGGATCCATGCCTTCAATATTCGCGCTACTGCGCAGGCTCCTCACGCTCACGGTGTACGAATCTGCGGGAACGCCGATATCAACGGCAGCTTGTGGCAAACTACCGACGAAATCGCTGATGCGCTTGGCCGGAACCGTGATTGACCCTTCTTCATGGACCTGGGCATCTACCCAACAATTAATGCCTATCTCTAGATTTGTCGCGTATAATCTCAGACGTCCTTGGTCGGTCGCCAGCAACACATTAGCGAGAATGGGTAGCGTACTGCGGTTTGAGACAGCGTGGGCGACGACGGAGAGGCCACGATTCAAGTCCTGCTGTTTACATGTAACTTTCACTGACGATTTCCTCCAAACCAGACAAAAAAGCAGAAAGAAATATCTTGGCTAGTATAGCCTATTCGCCTTACTCTGTAAACTATGGCAGAACATGGGGGTGTGCGTCACTTTTTCGCACTGAGGGAGTGGATGCATCGCGGTAGGCTTGGCCGAGGGCACACTGAATTGGCTCCTACCAATCTTGGGGCACATCGTAGGGGCGACCACCAGGGCCGGCTGTTCTCCGTCTAGTACACCGCTGTTCCTGCTCTGGGTTTTCGAGCCACATGACACACTTCACGTGGCTCCAGCAGCACAGACGTATTTCCATCCGGGTCTTTGAAGATGGCTTCCACGCCATGCAACTGCTCTGTAGGAGCACTCACAAATCTCACACCACGTGCAAGGAGTGTCTGATAGGTGCTATGGCAATCATCGGTATGCCATACTAATGAAATATTTTTGCTGGCGCGCTCCATTAACTCATTCACCCACTCTTGGCCATGCAACAACACATCCGGCTTCGCCAGCGCGATCTCCGGCTTTTTCTGGTCCTTGGGTGCAACGGTGAGCCAGCGCAGACCTGGCCCAAAGGTCATATCGGTGCGTTTTTCTAAACCTAGTTTCTCTGTATAAAAGTAGAGGGCTTCATCCTGGTCGCGCACCATAATCGGTATCATTGCAAGTTGCGTTTTTACCTGCATGTCTACTACACATCTAGCTTCTTGTCTGATCGACACTACATGAGTACTTCTGTCAAACATTTTTTGACATAACTCTATTATATAGAACCTATGCTCTAATTGCAAGAGGAATTTCTCCTAGATCCAGGGTTATCGCACCGGCTCTTGACGGCAGACGAAATTTGATGGACATCACCAAAAAGTTGGATGAGTCCACTTTGGCGTTACTAATTATATACTATTGTCGTAAATATAGTAAACGAGTAAAGTTGTCGTAATATCTCCCTACTTAAGGTCGTTCCCTTAAGGGGAAGCCGAAGATGCAAAAGCACTCTATTGAGAGGGACATCATAGTCCCCAGGGGCCCAGATTATAGCGAGCATATTCCCAAGCATAATCTCTCTATAGCACTCACTCCATTGATAGGTCGCGGAGAGGACCTCGTCGCCGTTTGCCAACTTCTGCGATGCCCAGAAGTTCGTCTACTGACGCTCACTGGAACAGGTGGCGTGGGTAAAACACGCCTAGGACTCCAGGTAGCAGCCGAACTGCGGGATGATTTCGCAGATGGGATATTTTTCATACCACTGGCATCCGTTATCAATCCCGAACTAGTTATTTCTACCATTGCACATACACTGGGACTGCGGGGGAGCGCGGACCGTCCGCTGTTCGAGCATATGAAAGCCTTTCTCTGCTCCAAGCATCTGCTGTTATTTCTGGATAATTTCGAGCACCTTCTCTCTGCGGCTCCTCTGCTTACCGGACTGCTCTTAGTTTGCCCTTTTCTCAAGATTCTGGTCACCAGCCGTGCAGTGCTGCACGTAGTGGGAGAGCACGAGTTCGTTGTGCTCCCACTCCCTGTGCCCGACCCACACCAATTAGCAGTATATGAAGCAAGCAGGCAGTCTGCAGCGGTCACACTCTTCGTACAGCACGCACAAGCCGTCGAGTCCAATTTCCAACTGAACGAGGAGAATGCCCATGTCATTGCCGAGATTTGTGCTCGCCTCGATGGGTTACCGCTAGCACTGGAACTAGCGGCGGCACGTATCAAACTGCTGCCTCCCCAAGCCTTGCTCCACCGACTGAGTCAGCGACTCACCGCCTTGACGGGAGGAGGACAGGATGTACCTTGGCGGCAGAAGACCCTGCGTGCTACTATCATCTGGAGCTATGACTTGCTCTCATTCGAGGAGGAAAAACTCTTCCAATACCTTGCAGTCTTTGTGGGCGGTTGTCAACTTGAGGCTATCGAGGCGCTTTGCACGGAACTTGGTGATCTTTCGATACCCGCTCTAGATGGCGTGGCACAACTCTTGGATAAAAACCTACTGCAACGAAGCAAACAGGAAGAGCAGGAGCCGCGCCTATTGATGTTGGAGACGATCCGCGAGTTCGCCCTGGAGAGGTTAGCCGCTAGTGGAAAGATGGAACGTGTCCAGCAGGCACATGCTAACTATTACATCGCCTTGGCCAAGCGGGCCGAGCCGGAATTGTATCATCACCGACAGCGTCTGTGGCTGGTGCGGCTGGAACAAGACCATGATAATCTATGCGCTGCTCTCACTTTCCTGCAGACGCACGATGAACGGGTGAAACAGGCTCACCTGGTAGCGACGCTGAGCTGGTTCTGGTATATGCATGGTCTGCTCAACGAGGGACGGCAGTGGGTCGAACATGTACTTACAATCGGTATGCAGGATCTGCCCGACTCTGTACAGGGGAAACTCCTCTCTATGGCAGGTGTGTTTGCTAGCTTTCTGGGGCAAGGCGAGCTCGCCTTTGCTCGTTGCCAGGAAAGTCTACCGCTCTGTAAAGCATGCGGGGACTTACGAAAACTCTCAGCTTCCGTCTATACGCTGGTACACAGCTTGCTTGCAATGGGTGAGGTGGCGGCGGCACGAGCTATGGTCGAAGAGATGCTAGCACTCGTACGATCAGCAGGGGATAGATGGGTTGTGGGAACTGTTCACTGTATGCTAGGTTCTGTGGCTCTATACGAGGAAAACTATGAACAAGCATACCAGTGGCATGAGCAGGGTATCGCTGTCTTTGAAGATGAAGGCGACAGCTGCATGGGTGGTTTAATGCACATGAAGTTAGCTAGTGTGGCTGTGGCGCAAGGCAACGAGGCAGAAGCACGGAAGCGCATTCAGCAAGGCATCGAGATGCTTAGCCAGGTGGGAGCTACTTGGTCGCTGGGATGCTACTTCAATTTTTGGGGGCAAATCGCCCTTAGAGGCGATCAAGAGCTTCGCGCTCGCTTCTTGCTACAAGAGGCTTTGCGCTATCACCAGCACATGGGTGACCAGCAAGGATTGGTTACTACATATGCTCTGCTGGCTCAAGTAGCGGCCCGTGAACAAGACTACCTCACTGCTCGTATGCTGACTGAACAGGGTATGCAGATTGGACAATTGTTACAGGACAGGGATGCTGTTGCAGCCTGTCTGGAGGGATTGGCCACAGTAATCGCACAGCAGGGGGAGGCCCTCTGGGCAGCACGATTATGGGGAACAATCGAGCGCCTCTACCAATCCGCTGGCATGCAACTTTCACAGTCTATACGCGACAGTCGAAAGCCTCTCGTGAAGTCGGTACGGGATCATCTCGGCGAGCAGATGTTTGCTTCAGCGTGGGCGGAGGGGCAAAAGATGACTCCTGAACAAGCACTAGACGCACAGTCCTAGTGCCGAGAGTTCTCTTGTCGATAGCGTTGAGCCAACAAAACTGCTAGTGCTTAGGACATTACTCGGGAGGTGCATCCACTGTTTGGTTGTGCTTACGGATCCCATCTATCCATCCCTGAAAAAGTTGGTTGGTTATATATAATGAAGCCTCGTTCGAGGGTGATATAGGCATGAGTGCCTCTGGTGAGAAAAGTGGTACCATCGGAGGAGGTGTAGGCGCTGTTTGCCAGTTGGAAGCACCCATCGTCTCGGTAGGCGCAGATGATGGCGTGTGAAGTTCTGGAGCTGTGCTCCGGGCCTCGGGAGCACCGAGCTCTCGCTGGCACACTTGCTCCAAGGCCTTGGCGAATTCCAACACACTGGCAAAACGCTGCTGTGGCTCCTTGGCTAGCGCCCTCATGACCACCTCCTCCACTGAAGCCGACAGCGTAGGCAGCTTCTCCCGTAGCCTCGGTGGGGCCTCCAGTGCGTGCTTGAGTGCTACCTCGGCCCATGACCCTTCAAAGGGTCTTGTTCCGCTGAGCCATTCGTAGACCACAATCCCCAGCGCATACTGATCACTGCTTACAGTGACTTGGGCATGAATCTGCTCGGGAGCCATGTAGGCAATGGTGCCTGCCATCTCTTGCGCACGCTGCGTACTCTGCTGCTGCGAACTGGCCGCCAGAGCAATGCCAAAATCCGAGAGTAGCAACTCGCCTGCGCGACCAAGTAACATATTCTCTGGTTTGACATCGCGGTGAATGACCCCCTGCTCGTGAGCATACTGCAAAGCCTGGGCAAGTTGGCTTACATAGTTCACAACAGTTGAGAGTGCAAGGGGAATCTCATTGGGGTGTCGTTCCCTCAAAGTGCCATTGGGGGCATATTCCATGACCAGAAAGGGGGTCATAGCTTCGATGCCAAAGTCCAGCACGCGCACAATGTGCGGATGAACCAGACGTGCAATGGTGCGTGCCTCTGTGCGAAAGTGCCCCACGTCCTCGTCAACTAAGTGCGTGCGCAGGACTTTAATGGCCGCCAGAGTATCCAAATGAATATGCTGACCAAGATATACCGCAGCCGCACCACCGCGTCCCAACAAGCGGAGCAAGCGATAATTGCCAAGTTGTTGTCCCTCACGAAGTGCCATAAGGCCTCCTTGAGCATATAGAACGGCTCCTCACCGGGCAAGGCGTTTCACCACGCTATAGTGAAACATTCCATTACATTGTAGTGAGGTTGTTTCGCTCATTCTATAAGCGTTACAAGAGGTTTGTCAAGATACTGGGTGTCCATCACCTCTGCACTCCAAAAGTACTAACCAAAACCTGTAACCAGGGCGGCCGCACCTTCTCTGACAAACAACTGGGGCGGGGTGGGATTGTGATGAGAACTGGAAAGCCCTAATGTAAATATGCGCCCAAATACCTGCCATTACTTCGTGCTCGAAGGCAGCGAAGCGATGAGCCGATCATGCAACAGCACCACTAAGTCAAGCACCTTCTGCTGCTCTGGCGTGACAGACGGTTGGCATTCCACCTGCAGCTTATAGCTGTGAATGGCCACCCCCAGGGCTAGCACTTCCTGGCGGGTGGCTTGCAGCGTCAGCACTGCCCCTTGCTCGGTCCCCGCCCTCTGCTCACCGATGAGCAGGTGGCGCTCTTGCTCATAGCGCTGCCTGGAGACCAGGAGCAGTGATCCAGCAGGCTCTCGACTGCGGTCTCGCTTCCACCCTAGCTCCAAGCCATCGGGTAGCTGGAGGGTGTACTTCTCCATCCAGCCACACCTGGGCAAGAGTTCCTGGGCCACGGTTCCCGCGGGGAACAGAATACTGGTCCCATGTAGGACACAGCCATGTCGCTGCAACAACGAGACCATCACCGCATCGGTGACGACCACCTGGTCGACGTGCTCAAGCACGCTGATGGGAGCATTTCCCTGCCAAAACGTCGGTTCTGCCATCGCGCTCCTATCTTACTTTCTCACTATAGGTTGTGACTAGAATGTCTCTCGCTTGCTCTTGCCCCACGTGTTTGGCCAACTCGTCTGCATAATCTCCAAGAGCCTGATAGCGATGACGAATAATCTCGTGAGCAACCACACTAGCTAAGCCGTAGAGGCCACGATGCAGGGCTTCGCATTCCTGTTCCAGTTGCTGGAGCAATCTAGCCACTTCACTCTTGTTGATGCTATCCACCTAAAAACTCCTTTTGACGCTTGTATGATTGACTTACTTACTAGGTAATGAGATAGTTACTAGCAGGGAGGCACTTTTCTTGACGCCCTCCCACAGCAAGGTATAGCAGACACAGATGAAACGTTTTTGATGTGAAACAACGCCTGTTTCACTCTCTTCAACGCGAAAAGCTAGACAACGTCGGTCATTTCTTCTATACTGAACACGAGATGTGTAGATGAGCATCGGAGTGAGAAGGAGAGCAAGATGATTGATGTCAGCATATGTTGGAACGAGCAGTGTCACTTGTTGTTGGAACTCGACGAGCACGGCCAACCCAACTATGGCAAACTGCTCAAGAAGAGACGAGAAGAGCTCACCTGGAGTCGCGAGCAGCTTGCACAACAGTATGGACGTGGCTTAGACCAAGACATAGGAGGAGACGCAATCCGCATGATGGAAGAGTATAATCAGGTTCCCAAAAACAGACAACGGCGCTATATCCTGGCTGCGCTCTTGGGCATTCCCCCCGTGCTGCTCGGGCTACCTTCGCTCAGACAGCCAACAGAAGACCCTATCGAGGGGATGGCTATTCTGAGAATTTTGCATGAACCCATTGACCTTGCAGAGTACCGTGCCACACTTGGCTACTATTTTCGGCATGGAGCCAGTGCAGCAGGGGATATCTTCGGGGACCTCGTGGGCCGCATTAGTCTGCTGCACGATACCCTGCCCTATGTTAATCGAGCAGACCAGCAGGAGATGACACGCCTGCTGTGTGGCTTCAATACGGTAGCAGGAAATATTGCTAACGAGTTCGGTTTCTGCGAGACCGCCGACAAGTATCACGAAAAAGCCATTTTCCTGGCCACCGAGCACCACCTGGATGACCTGCAAGGCTTTGCGCGTTGGCAACGAGCGAACGACATGCGAGATCGAGGAGACTATGAGGCTGCTCTTGCAGACCTCACCCAAGCCAAGCAGCTCGAAGGCCGCCTGCCTGCACAATTGAATGCCTCCGTGAGCTCATTGCTGGCTGAGATGAGTGCTCATGCCGCACAAGGCAACAAAGATATCTCCACCGCATTAAGGATGATGGATGAGGCCGAGCACGCTATAGGACCAGGTATGGAACTCAATGCCTATCAGTTACAGTTTGACCGAGAACGGCACATCCTCGATAAAGCTTTGGTACGCGTTGCTGCACCTGTGAAAAAGCTGCATACCGCAAGTGAGGCCATCCGAGAAATCGAAGTGGGTGTCTCTCTGCCGCAAGAAACGCGTACATCAGCCTATCGTCAAAGCACCTGCAACATCATTCAAGCCAGGGCCTACATCGACAAAGGCCAGTACGAGTTTGCTACCCAACTCGCTCTTGATGCACTTGCTATCGTAGAAGAGCTTCACTCTTCGGCGTTCCACTTCGATATCATAATGCTCTACAAAACCTTGAAGACGAGCAGGTACAAGAATGCCACGGCGGTGGCGGAGCTAGGAGTCGAGCTGATGAAGGCTCAGCACCCCGAACTTTTTGCCAAGAAAGGGTTCACAAGCGAGAGCCAATAAATAGCGAATATGCTAATGGTCGTGACTATGAGAATGTCCTACATAGGGAGTATGCGTGTCAATAATAACGTGCCGTTGTTCCCGTGGCATTTTGAGGTGCAGCTCTAACCAGGTGATGACTTCATCCAGTCCGGTGTTATCCTTGAGATTTGTGAAGATGAAAGGTCGATCACCCCGTTGAAGACGTGCGTCCCGCTCCATCACTTCTAGCGATGCTCCCACATAAGGAGCCAGATCTATTTTATTAATCACCAACAAATCCGAGCGGGTAATGCCTGGCCCACCCTTGCGCGGGATTTTGTCGCCGCCTGCCACGTCAATCACATAGATGAAAACGTCCACCAGTTCCGGGCTAAAAGCGGCTGCTAGGTTGTCACCCCCACTTTCGACAAAAATCAGTTCAAGACCGGGCAGGCGCTCTTCCAGATCAGCAATGGCCTCTAAATTCATAGAGGCATCTTCACGTATGGCGGAGTGCGGACACCCTCCCGTCTCTACGCCCCGCACACGCTTCTCTGGCAGCGTACCTTGCCGCAGCAAAAATTCGGCGTCTTCCTTAGTATAGATATCATTGGTGACCACTGCCAGATTATATGCAGGATAGAGTCGTTTGCTCAGGCAGTCCACTAGTGCGGTTTTGCCGCTACCCACGGGACCAGCAATGCCCACCCTGAAGGCCCGTGACAAGGTACTATTCTGTGACATCTCAACCTCCTTCTTTGCTTCTCTTGACCTTTGGCTCGATTGCGTCTATATTACTCTACAAAAGACGAGAGGGCAAGTATTATGAACTTGAACATTCCACGTCGCACCTATGCCGACCTCTATGGTCCTACCACAGGGGATCGTGTGCGTCTCGCTGATACTGAATTGATTATAGAAGTCGAAAAAGATTTTACCGTCTACGGAGATGAAATCACTTTCGGCGGCGGCAAAGTCATTCGTGATGGTATGGGTCAGAGCAGCAGAGCCACACGTGACGGGGTAAACGGCGCACTCGATCTTGTCATCACCAATGCACTGATTATCGATCACTGGGGCATTGTCAAGGGCGATATCGGCATCAAAGATGGACGCATTGTCAAGGTCGGGAAAGCTGGTAATCCCGATACAATGGATGGTGTCGACCCCGAACTGGTTGTTGGCTCAGCGACTGAAGTGATTGCAGGCGAAAATATGCTTGTCACGGCGGGAGGTATTGATTCCCACATTCATTTTATTTCGCCGCAGCAAATCTATGAAGCCATATCCAATGGTATCACGACCATGATTGGTGGAGGAACGGGACCAGCAACAGGGACGAATGCGACCACTTGTACGCCTGGCGCGTGGAACCTAGCGCGTATGCTGCAAGCTGCTGAAGCGTGGCCCATGAACTTTGGTTTCTTAGGCAAGGGAAACACCGCAACGCAGGCTCCTCTTGTTGAGCAGATTCGAGCGGGAGCATGTGGCTTAAAACTGCACGAGGATTGGGGCACAACACCAGCCGCAATTGATACCTGCCTCAAGGTAGCAGATGCATACGATGTGCAGGTAGCGATCCATACCGACACGATTAACGAGGCGGGCTTCGTCGAAGATACCATCGCCGCGACCAACGGTCGCACCATTCACACCTATCACACCGAGGGCGCAGGCGGAGGTCATGCTCCCGACATTATCCGTATCGCCTCCTACCAGCATATCTTGCCATCATCGACAAACCCGACTATGCCGTTTACTACAAATACCATTGCTGAGCACTTAGACATGCTAATGGTGTGTCATCATCTCAATCCCCAAGTACCCGAAGATGTCGCGTTTGCCGAGAGTCGCATTCGTCCTGAAACCATTGCCGCCGAAGACATCCTGCACGATCTCGGTGTCTTTAGTATGCTATCCAGCGACTCACAGGCAATGGGGCGTATCGGTGAGGTAGTTACGAGAACGTGGCAGACGGCGCACAAAATGAAGGTGCAGCGTGGCCCCCTTGCGCACGATTCAGAACGTAATGATAACTATCGTGTCAAGCGTTATATTGCCAAGTACACCATTAATCCAGCCATTACTCATGGTATTTCTCAGCATGTTGGCTCAATCGAACCTGGCAAGCTTGCTGATCTGGTACTATGGCGACCTGCATTCTTTGGTGTGAAGCCGGAAATGATTGTCAAAGGTGGCTTTATTGCTTGGAGCCTGATGGGTGATGCCAACGCGTCTATTCCAACACCGCAGCCAGTCCTCTATCGTCCTATGTTTGGCTCCTTTGGTGGCGCAACTGCTGCCACGAGTCTCACGTTTTTGTCGAAAGCGGCTCGTGAGGAAAATATACCGCACAAGCTAGGGCTACAAAAAACCGCAGTGGCTGTTGAGAATTGTCGTACTATTGGTAAATCTCACATGATTCATAATGACGCGACACCAGTTATTGAGGTCGATCCGGAAACCTATGAAGTGCGCGCAGATGGCGAATTGCTGATGTGTGAGCCAGCAACCATTCTTCCGTTGGCACAGCGCTATTTCTTATTCTGATTAAACGTTACGTATATGGAGGCACCAATGGTAGAAACGACTAGACAGTGGCAGATTGATCTTCGAAATAGTATCAGAAAACCTAAAGACTTAGTTCAGCCCAATGTTATTCCCGAAGCAGACTTACCTAAGATTGAAGCTATTCACTCGTATTTCCCTTTTTCCATTACTCCATACTCTGCGAGCTTAATCAATTGGCAAGATCCTCAGGATCCCCTGTTGCGTATTGTTAGCCCATCATTGGAAGAAATGGATAGGACTGGAACCCTTGATGTCGGAGGAGAGGCAGAGGACAGCTGCACGTACACTTAAAAATAATCTGGTGACATTTGGTTTTAGCCATGAATGTGAATGGAAGAGTAAAGATGTTATACAAAACCAAGACGAAACGCTTTATTCTGTAGAATATAAAGGGGCATGTCTAGGGAAAGGTATGCTATGTATACCTGGGCTTCACAACGTGAGCAACGCTATGGGAGCAATTTTGGTTGCAGACTTTTATGGTATTCCGTTAAAAAGCTCTTTAGAGGCTTTGAGTCATTTTAAGGGAATTAATAGACGGTTGGAAATGAAAGGAGAGTATAAAGGCATCAAAATATATAATGAGAGTTGTTCCTAACTTGTTGGCCATCTACTAAGCACACCCTACCTCCAATTGTTGGACCATGCAGATCAGCATAGGCACGAGGTAGTGTTCTCACGTTCACCCGTGCTGTGCCTGAAACAGCTCACGCCGGTCCATTCACCAAGCCATTATGCCCATACACCTCCCGTGTCCCACCGAATGCGACCAGACTCACCTCTTTCTCATCGCCGGGTTCAAAGCGCACAGAAGTTCCGGCAGCAATGTTCAGACGCATACCGCGAGCGGCAGCTCGGTCAAATTGCAGAGCACGGTTTACCTCAAAAAAGTGATAGTGGCTGCCCACTTGCACGGGCCTATCGCCCGTGTGTTTGACCAGAACTTGCGCAGTCTTGCGCCCTACATTGGCTTCAACGGGGCCTGCGCTCTCATACAGCAGATATTCTCCAGGCTTCATCCGGTGCCTCCTACTGAATAGGGTCATGAACCGTCACAAGTTTCGTACCATCAGGAAAAGTGGCCTCGACCTGTACCTCGTGTATCATTTCGGCTATCCCTTCCATCACATCGTCACGCTTGAGGATCGTGGTACCCAGGGTCATGATCTCCGCTACACTTTTACCGTCGCGAGCGGCCTCCATGATCTCAGCAGAGAGGATGGCGATGGCTTCGGGATAGTTCAGCTTGAGGCCGCGTGCTCTGCGTTTGTGAGCTAGTTCGGAAGCCACAAAGATTAAGAGCTTTTCTTGTTCACGTGTGGTGAGATGCAAAATAACCTCCTTCAGCGAGCATGGCGACCGCAAGGGCCGCCACTACTATACAGGTTCTGGGGCCACTGTGGACCTTGCTCAATATACTTTACGTGGCGGGATAGCATCCTGCCCATAGAGTGCCAACTTTGCCGCCTGCCAGAAAGCCATCAGACCCGTCGCTATTTCTCGCCCCTGGCAGCTCAGGGCGCGGATAACCAGACCATGCGCCACCAGCGTGCTCACCCCCCAGCATATTTCGCCAGGACGAGAGAGCTTCTGGGCTACTATGCTTAACTCTTTCTCCAGGCTGGACCAACGGGCTGCCTGCAGGCCAACTCGGCAGATATAGAAACTGCAAAAGTAATGGTAAGGGCCAAGTCGTGCCAAAGATGAGAGCGGATGGCATTGCGGTTCAAGTTTCACACGTTCTATGGCTAACGGCTTGCCCTGTGCCGACAGATACAGCTCGATGTGCAGTTGCTCATACTCAAAACATTCTCCCCGTGCTGCCCTTCCTGGGGCCACCATCTCCCACCAGAAAAGACCAGCACCCGCTGCCAATTCAATCCTGCTCTGCTGTCGGTAGCGCGACCCAGCAAAAGGAATGAGCGCATCGGGCAGGTACTCAAGTAGTCCGCCTTCTCCTACCTGGATGTCGCTCGTTTGCACAGCCATGGCAGCTTGCGGAAGACTACGATAGAGACGCGTGGCACCTGTGGAAGTCAGTTGTACATAGGCTTGCGGACCAACCTCAACAGCGATCTGCAACTGATCTCCACCTAGCACACCTCCAGAAAGATTGTGCAGGTGTACGAGTGCTCCGCCTTCAGCTAGTGGGAAGGCTCGTATTATCT
>JAFAXQ010000112.1 GCA_019240835.1 Ktedonobacteraceae bacterium | reverse complement strand
TTCAATCTGTCGCAAGAGTCGCTGTACAACATCAATAAGAGCAGTATTACTAGGAATCATAGTATAGCTAGCTGCATTGGCATGGGCAAATGCCGCCAGTTCTTGCGTAAACAGTGCCAGGCGTTGCTGATAGGCCAGTAATACTGGTGCAGAGACACTTACGTCGACAGTGCCAACGCCTTCGCTATCGCGCAGCCGCCAGTCGCCCCGCACGTCTGGCTCAATCTCATCGGGTGCGAGAATTTGCAGCAGCGCCACTTCCTGGCGTAATTGCCGTAGCGCTCGTACTCCTGTTTGATAACCACTCGCTGCCAGGAAATCTGAAATGACAAGAGTAAGGCCGGGGCCGCTGATAACTCTGCCCATATCATACAGTGCCCGGTTCAGGTCGGTGGTTCCAGAATGTGGCAAGTGATGAAGAAATTCACCTACGCTCCAGACGGCATTCTTGCCGCTACCTACACGACGATAGGCCACCAGCCGATTGGTGAGCGCTGCGACGATGACGCGATCCTCGCATTTCAGCGCAACGTACGCTAGAGCGGCGGCCAGAGACAACGCGAGATCAGCTTTAGGCGGTGTGCCGTGGTGCATCGAGTCAGAACAGTCGATGAGAATAGTGACAGTGATGTTTTCCTCCGCCTCAAAAATGCGCAGAAAGAGTCGCTCTAGGCGAGCATAGGCACGCCAGTCGATGCGGCGAAAGTCATCTCCTGGAGCATAGCGACGATAGTCGGCAAACTCCATAGAGGAACCAGCCAGCGGTGAACGGCGTCTGCCTAGTCGTCGCGTTGCCATGCTTCTGCGGGTGAGCAAGGCGAGATTGTCTAGGCGCTGCAGGATATTGGCGTCCAGTGGGAAGCGTGCTTTCTCGTTCTCATATGCTGACATGCCACACTTCTCTCACTGTGTTTCCACTTCTTCGATCAACGTCTCAAGCAAATTCTCCGGCGTAATGCCATCAGCTAACCCATCGAAGTTGAGGATAATTCTGTGCCGCAGCGCGGGAAAAGTTACAGCACGTATATCTTCAAGAGAAACGTTATAGCGACCTTCAAGCAGGGCACGAACTCTAGAGGTCGTGATGAGTGCCTGTAGGCCACGCGGGCTGGCACCGTAGCGCACGAAGCGGCGCACATTCTCCGGCGCATCTTCGTGATCGGGGTGCGTGGCCAGTAGAAGGCGCACAGCATACTCTTTGATGTGTGTAGCAACTGGCACCGCTTTGGCGATTTCAATCAAGCGCAGAAGCTGTTCACCCGTGGTGGTCTGCTTGGCACGATACGTCTGCACACCTACAGTAGTGTCGATGATACGCAGCAGATCCGCAGCCTTGGGGAAGGTAACGAGAATTTTGAGCAAAAAGCGATCAAGTTGGGCTTCTGGCAGAGCATAGGTGCCCTCCATTTCGAGCGGATTCTGAGTTGCCAGCACAAAAAATGGTTGTGGCAAGGGGCGCGTTCTATCCCCTACGCTCACAGTTCGCTCTTGCATCCCTTCGAGCAACGCCGACTGCGTTTTGGGGGTGGCGCGATTGACCTCATCGGCGAGTACGATATTAGCGAAGATGGGGCCGGGCTGGAAACTAAAGGCACGTGTAGTGCCTGTACTTGCTTCAGCAGCTTGCTCGGTTACGATAGTCGTGCCGACGATATCGGCTGGCATGAGGTCGGGCGTGAACTGAATACGGGCAAACTTGAGGTCAAGGGCATCGGCAAGCGTACGCACGAGCAGGGTTTTGCCCAAGCCAGGAACGCCTTCCAGTAGAGCATGACCACCAGCAAAGAGGACGAGCAACAGTTCACGGATCACTTGTTCTTGTCCGATGACGATAGAGCGCAATTCTTGCTCTAAGCTCTGGGCGATGGTCACAAACGTGGCGATATCTGCTTCGCTTGGTTCCTGCGACGAGGATGAGACTGCGGCTTGCGCTGTGTCACTACTCTGTGTTGTCGTAGTGTGCATACGCCTCTCCCTGTCGGAAGTTGTCTGTTCGCTTTTATGTAGCATAGAGTTCATTGCCCTCCTAAGGTATCGAAGTAGCCCTGCACCAGGTCTTTCATATCAGGGGAGATGCTACTGTTGTCTATGGCATCATGGGCCATCTGGCTGTACTGCTCGATAACTTCTGAGTAGGGTACTGCATTGCCAGGTTGGACAATGCCGTTACTGCCATTATTACTCAGTGTACTAGAGCCTATACCAATTTGTCCAGAGACATAGACCTGTTCATTTTTGCCCGATTTGTTGCCAGCACCGTTATTGCCTCCCGAACCTGTTCCGCCAGCACCTTGCTGGCCTTGGCCTTGGCCTCGTCCCTGGTTTTGTCCTTGTTGACCCTGCCCTTGATTTTGTCCCTGTCCCTGCCCTTGTCCTTGTTGACCCTGCCCCCGCCCCTGGCCTTGGGCGTTGTCCGTTGCTGTGGCGAGACCATTAGCAGCCTGCTGAAGACTTTGCGAGGCTTGATTGATAGCACTCTCTTGTGCTTGAACGGCTACATCCTGTGCGGTGGCTGCATTCACGGCGTTGATGGAGTCTGAGACCTCGCTCTGGCTCCCATCGGCAATAGATTTTGCAAGTTGGTGGAGCGCGGAACTGAGAGCCGGATTCTGGCTGGCCTGATTCGCAGCTTTCTCAACCTGCTGCGCCAACTGGCTACGCTGGGCCGCTGATAATTTACTCACCTGCGAGGCTAGCCCTTGCAGTGCTTTTGCTAGGCTCTTGGCATCACCATTGCTAAGCGCTTGTCCGACCACGCGCAGGTTTGCATTATTACTGCTTTGAAGAGACGCAGCAGCGGCTGCTCGCCCTTGCAGTCTACTTGAGGCCGAAGGGTTGCGGAGCTGATCCAATTTCGCCTGTGCCTGGGCAATAGCTTGCTGCGCCTCCGTAGTATTTTTCGCCTGTTGAAGCTTAGCCTCCAGGTCGCGCAAGATAGCATCAACCCGCGCTCGCTGCACTGTCGGTATGGTCACCTGCTGAACAAGGTCTCTACGCGTCCTGTCGACAACTGCAACCTGCTTGGCTACACGTGCTTGAAAGGCTGCTTGTTGCTGCACGAGCGCAGTCATTGGATTGGGAAGAAGAATCAGCAGTGCAGGAGCCGCGACCAGAAACAGAAAGAATAAGAGTGTCGAGCGACGCGGCCGCAGAGAGATAGTACTAGCAGGAGCGTGTTTGCCCAACTGCTGGAGGGCATCACGGCGCTGCAGGAGAGAAAGGGGAGATGCTGCTTGCCGTAACTCCCAGGCTGTACCCAGGCGGTCATACAACGCGAGGCGCGTATCAACGGCGTGTGCTGTATCAGCGATAGATGGACGATACCAGAGCGCAGCGCCCAATGCCAACACGAAGCAGACGAGAGCAGCTCCACTAGCCCAGTAAGAGACTGTGGCCCAGGGAGTGAGCCGTGAGACTATGAGTATGAGGCCAGCTAGCACAAGGCCCACGGCAAGCCCTCTTGTCGTCCAGCGCACGACTTGTTGTACTGCTAGCCTGCTCTGCCACCGACGCAGAGCAGTTAACAAATGCCTCTCGTCAAAATCCTCTTCGGTAGTTGTCGCGCGCTCAGGGGGTATCATTATGGCCATAAGCACCTCCTAATTCCTGACCTGTATCTTTGCACTTTATAGCCCGAACGCGTTAAGCAGGTAAAATCAAGATTTCGGTGGCCTCAATCTGCTCGGGGTAGCTTTGCATGACGATACCTGTGGATTGGACTTGTACCCGCTGCCCTTGTTTGAGTGCTGTGAATGGCACTGTCTGACATTGGCCTTGCCGTTTTTCATATACCTGCGCACTGCCGGGTACATGGACGTAGACCTGATCATAGGCTGCTTGCTTTTCCTTGGTACCGTTGAGCAGGAAACTACCAATCAGGCGTCCAGAGGATACAGAGGAAATGCTGACGATGCTCCCTTTGATTGAGGAAGACCTGTCACAGGGACTTTGCGATCCAGAGGAAGTTACACCTGATGTACTCTGGCTACAACTACTCGCCAGAACGAGCAGAACGAGCAGGGAGAGTACACGTCCCAGAAAGCCATAGCGCATGTTTGTCTCCTTTTATAGCTTCATCTACATAAGAATATCACAAAGAGCAAAAGAACGTTCTTCACTGTACTCTCTTCTTTATTAGAGAGAGTACTGTTTCTCTTCTTACTCAGAGAACGATAAATGAAGAGGAAAAGTTCCCTTACAGCATAAAGTGTTGAGTATAGTGTGAGTTGGAAAGCTCACACTATACTCAACACTTTACCTTCACTAGAGACTGTGTGAACTGCGTTTAGGGTCTCCTATCGACTTTGTACGAAGTTGAAGAGCGAAAACCAGTCACCATCGTAGTAGGGCGTGTATTCATGCTTTAGGTCGTTATTATAGTGGAAGTCGTTGTGCCCGTTGACATACCCAAAGGTTCCATTGAAGGAGATTATCCAGGGACCACCGCTTGCTCCGCCGTGCATATCGCAAGGAATAGCAATGACTGTGCCATCATCAAAGCCAGTAACGGTACTTGATCCAATTGGGCCGCACTGAATCATCTTGCTGCCATCGTAGGGGGAATTGGCAGGGTATCCCAAGGCGGTGAAGGTTTGGTTGGCGGAGGCGTTATACACCCAGCCTAGGCCGCCAACGACGTTGACAAGGAGGTTGCCATTATTGGGGCTGACCACCGCCATACCAAAGTCATCCTCAAGTGAGCCAGTGTTGATCCAGTCATTTCTTGTCGCCACGTAGTTAGCAACCCAGCATCCCTGTGGGCTAGACCCTTTGAGATACTGAGGACAAAATTGAAAGTACGAGTCAAAATGACCTCCACCATACACACAGTGGCCAGCGGTATCGACAACGCTCTTATTTTTGCTATTGATGGCAGCTCCTGAGCATTCGAAGTTATTCCCATTTTGTGTGAAGAACACTTTACCAACGGTTGAATAGGGAAAGGAGCTGTAGGAGCCAGGAGGCACCGAGGAGTCGGGAGACAGTACAGAGCTTTTGTAAGACCCGGAGGCACTGCCGCTCTGCGGAAGAGCTGGAGCAACGAAGCCAGCAGGCCCCGTCTGAGTCACAGGGCGATGGGCCGTTTTTGCAGCAGGAGCAAGTACCTCGTCAAGAGGCTTTGCCGACTTCATACGCTCAGGTGTCCAGTAGGCATGTACCTCTGCCGCACTTTGCGTTACGAGGTGTGAGGTCACGCCATGCGCAGAGACAGTGGCTTGCGAGGCCTGAGACCGGGATGTTGCTCCTGCAGGAGCTACCAGCAAAACTATACAAACACAGACGGGGAGTAATATGGTAAGAAGCGTACGAAGTGATCGGAACAGCATTGTTTTCTCCTTTCTCTACTAAGAGGAGGGTACTAGAAGAATCTTTTGGTGACAAAATCTTAACTCTACCCTACATAGGTAGACATACAAAACGAACTAGTGGAGACAATAAAGAGGAGTGTATGCGAAATGGTCTATATAGCGATCTCTTATTAGACGAACAACATCATATCCAGACAGTATTACGTCTGTCGAATTTGTCCTCCTTTTCCTTGCTTCGCTTGCCCCTTGTCAACACAAGGGATTCTTTCGTAGCAGCATGAGCAAATGTCGCTGTTTCTGTAAAATATCTTTACAGCTATTTTACATTTGCTGCTCTGATAATAACTTACTTAGCTCAGTTTTGTCAAGCCTCATCAGTAGATATTTCAGAGCTTCATGGGAACTTGGCATTTTTCTGTCTTTGCTGATTTCTTTCCATATGCAGTTTGCGCAGAGAGTTCGGCTTCGCCGTCCACATGCTCAGAACAAAGAACACGATAATGGCAACACTATTGAGGATGGTATAGGCTATCCACGGAGCAACGTTGACATCCCCGAAGGAATAGAACTGGTTGCCTGAGATCGCATAGGTGCTATAGAGCGCGGTAGCTGGATTCCAGATGAAGAGCAGAGGTGGCCACTGGGAGGAGGGCGGCAAGCCGCCAGTACTTGCTATGATGGCGTAGAGCACGAGGGGCACAATGAGCCAGAGGATACCAGCGATATAGACAAGAGCCGTAGAAGCAGCAGGGCGTTTGACCAGTGTTGAACAGAACAAGCCGAACGTACCTAGCATCAGCGTGGTGACAATATAGACAAGGAGGGCACTCAACACTTGTGTCGGCGATACACCACCAAAGAGAAAGACGAGGCTGAAAAGCGGTAGAGCTGCGGCAATCAGCAGGAGTGCGTTTGCCAGGCCAGCAACCAGTTTGCCGCTGACCAGCGCGAATGAAGAGAGCCGTGAGCAGAGCAACAGATCAAAGGTTTGGCGCTCTTTTTCTCCATTGATGCTTGTGGAGGTAAATGCGGGCGTGATGAACAAGATAAGAAAGAGCTGAACGAACGATAGTAAGATATACAGGATATTTCCAGTCTGGCTGAGAGCAACACTACTGTAGCCGTTATCGCTGTTTGCGTAGCGACTGATGAAGAATCCGCCTAATAGGCTCATGAAGAGAATATACACAATAATCACCCAGACGGTACGCTCCCGCCGCATACGCAGGCGTAGTTCTTTTGTAAGCAGGGCTAAAAAAGTCATGATACACTGCCTCCCTTGGTAATACTCATGAACACCTCTTCAAGACGGCCTGCACCGCTACGTAGTGCAAAGGAGACCACTGGTATACCACGAGTGATAAGCTGGGCAAGAATGCGATGTTGCGCCTCGTCGTCACCGCTAAAACGAGCCTCCAGCAACTTCCCATTGCCCTCACTTACGCTGCTAATATCCGGAAGTTCTTTCAATAGTTGCAGCGCTTCTCGTGTCTGTCCCAGGACACGAATTTCCAGTTGACGCTCTCCACTGATATGGCGCGAGACCTGTTCAACGTTGCCCGCTAAGACCAGACGCCCTCCCTGCATAATGGCGACATCGGTACACATCTCGGCCAGTTCGAGCAGAATATGCGAACTGATAAGAATGGTTTTCCCCATACTTTGTAAAGTACGCAACAGCTCGCGCAGTTCAACACGAGCGCGTGGATCAAGACCGGATGCCGGTTCATCGAGTAACAGGACCGCCGGATCATGCACGAGGGCACGGGCCAGGCACAGGCGTTGCTTCATGCCTCGCGAGAGTGTTTCGACAAAAGCATCACGCTTAGCAGAGAGATCAACCAGTTCGAGCAGGTCTGTCACGATACGAGCGCGCTTCTTGCGGGCAATAGCATAAATGCCTGCATAGAATTCAAGATATTCCACCGCAGTAAGGTCGGGATAGACGCCGAAGAAATCCGGCATGTAACCCACCTTGCTCCGGATAACATCGGGGGATTGACTAACCTCCTCATTACCGAACCAGACTTGACCAGCACTGGGGACGATCAGAGTCGCCAAGATACGCAGTAGTGTGGTCTTTCCAGCCCCGTTCGGTCCGATAAGGCCGTAAATGCTGCCTGGGGCTACCTCCAAACTAAAGTCAGTGAGCGCGTTGACATTGCGATAGCGTTTTGAGACGTTTTGCACTTTTATTATCATAATCTCTACGCTTTTGCCTTCCATGCCAATGATGGCCTGTCTAGGAGCACAGTACCCAATGCCGTATTCTGATTAGCAAATTGTACGAGCACACGCCCTCCAGGGCTAATGTAGGGACGAGCATCTTGCACGGTGATAGTGTATTGGTTCATAGTCACAGCATCCCATGTAGACGTCTGCCAGTTGTAGAGATAGGCATGCGCTTGGTTAACTGTGGAGATAGTGCCCTGTATCTGCTTGACGAGGCTTCCCATAATTTGCGTAATATCCCTTGGCTCAAAGATAGTCAAAGATGCAGGGTGGACCTTAGCCACATCTGGCACTACGAACTCGAAACTCATACTGCCTGTGGTCATGCTATAAATGTTGGAGGCACGTACCTGCACACTGTCCCCCTGCTCCTGCACATCAACTAGTTGCCCTGTTGTAAAGCTTGAAGGCAGTGTACCGGCGGCTGAAAAATCAACGTTGAGCGGGGCCTGAATAAGGGTCTCCTGGGTACCCGCAGAGGTATTGCCATTCACAGTAACACTACCTGACCTGTCCAATGCTTGATTAGCCCAGCCAATAAGCGTTACAGAGGCTCCAGGCAGTAGTAGTGGATCAGGCAGGGATGTCGGGTAGGAGCCATTAACGACGTAAGAAGCACCACCGTTGGGACTAGCTGGTTTTACGAGGTAACAAGGATTATTCGGGCAACTGGAACCCTCTCCGCTAAGAGTAGAGAGAATCGCTATATGACGCTGCGGTTCGCTGCGCAGTTGTGAACCGCCATAAAATGACTCGTAAGGCAGGTTTTTGCTGTGCGCAATTTGGGCAGCGAGAGGCGTGCTCTGCGCGAAGTCTGCCGCATTGAGTGACAAATTGACCTGTTTTGTCTGTGCTGGATCAAGGTGGTCGATGAGCAGAAAACTGTTGTAGGTCAGGATATACACATCACTGAGTGGGTAGGAGAGCATATTAGTTACTGTTCCTTGCAGTATCCCATTTCGCACCGTGAGACGTGAAACAATACCGCCCTGTATCTGACGGTCGTGCTCGGAAATGAGAGCACGCAGGGTCCAGATATCGACACCTTGTAGGTTGACATCGGTGCCACTCTGTACCATGTTAATGGTTGTAGGCCGTGGCGATGAACGTGGGCCAGCATATTGTGACTGTACAACTGGCTGTACAAGACCCGTATCAGGAATATGTACCTGAAAATCACCCTGGTTAGGCACAAAGACACCGACATAGGTAGTTATATGCGCTATCGTGCTAGATGTACTTGGTCGTTCGAGTTGTACCAGTGAGATACTGTCACTCACAATCGACGTGCCCTTCTGCTGTACTGCAATGCCATAACTCAGTAGCGAGAAAACTACAATGCTGCCCAGCACAATGCGCCAGCTCCAATCGCGATTTTTGAGCCTGCGTACGATGAGAAGGCGTACAGGACCAAGAACAAGAATGTAGCCCAGCAACAGCACACATAACAACCAGATGGAAGGAAAAGTATTTGGCAAGAAACTTTGCAGAAGGTTGTTGATATCTTCACTACTGTCGAGCACCATACTATTAGAGGATGCATTGGTTGGGTTGGAACCGGGTACCAATTGGTCGCCAAGCATACGCAGAAGCAGACCCTTCCAGAGCGCCGTAGCACCTGACCAACTCACGATTGGCTCAAGAGTAGCATCGAAGGCAAGGTAACACACAAGGCCTTGCTCCTGAGAAGCTTGAACAAGCAGTGGAACGTCTTTAGCAGAGAGTATCACGCTGCTGCCCTGCTTTGCTGTTGCGATGCTTGTCGTTACGGCGGTCTGCACTGTATCTGAACTTGACTGGGAACCACTCTTTAAGGGGCCACCAATAGGCAGCAAACGCGTTCCCGCAGGCACTGTACCTGCACCTGAAACAGTAACGGGCACGAGTTCAGAGGGAAGAGGAGCGAGCGTACGCCGCCATTCGGGGCCGCCAACGATGATCAGCGCACCACCTTGGCTTACCCAGCTCTGTAGAGCATCAAGCTGTTCACGGCTTAAAGTGCTCGTCGTGAAATTGTCTAGAATAATCACATTGAAATTTTTGAGTACCGCTGCGCTGTAGGGCATAGTGCTGGCATTCAATTGTTCTGTGACAACTGAGCTTGCTTGATTGGGCAAGGTGACAGCGTTAAGTGGCCCGAAACCGGATAACTGGTCGGAGAGGATACCGACAAAAATATCGTTTGCCGCAAGCGTACGCAGAGGAGTGACTTGTGTGCTCACCACGTGCTTGTTTGTATCAAGTAAGTCTACAGTAATATTCTGCAGAAGACCCGCTGAGCCGAAGGAGAAAGGCGCATAGATCGTTATCTGCTTTTGAGCACCGTTGGCAAGCGTGATATCTGTTTGGTACATTGCCGCCGCAGGACTGCTGGGGCCTGCATAGGGTGTAGGAACAGTGACGGAGAGTGTCCCTGCAAAATCAGCGCCATTGTTGCTGAGCGCAATATGTATGGGAATCCAATTGCCATCACGCAAGCGCGTATTAAAGCCAGCGCTCACCGCAATTGTCGGAGCATCATCAGGAACCGCAGGGTGGGTAGCGAGAGCTAGTGTTCTCAAGGGAAGACAGAGCGCAAGCGTCACAGCAAACAGTAATGCAAAGCAGTAATTGCGCACTACTTGAGGCCCAAGACGTGGATGCGACATATGGATAAACCCCTCTACTAAAAGTAGACAATTCCTTAAAAACTGGCCGTTCCATAGACCACATTACTCCCTTGTAGTATAACAATCGGTGGAGATTTTGCGATAGGTACATTTGCCCTACTTTGTCTATGATAGTATATAGACGCCCAAGTGTCGAGTTTTGTCGCAAGTTATTGCTCGGGGTTGCTGCTTTGCTCGCCAGTTTAGATTACAAACTACTCTATTGCTTCGTCTTTTTCATTGCGCTACACTAGAAAGACTAAAAGCTACTTCTGCTGGAAGGAACATTTCTACATGGTGCAACGAGAATCTGATGCTTCTCAAGCTTCTCAGGTGGTTGATAGTTTCCGAAAGGCCGTGATTGATCGATTCCAGGTTATAGTAGATGGCCAAGTATGTGACTACCGGGAGTATTTGAGCAAGCCAGAAACTAAGCGTAGCAATGATGAGGCTAATGTAGTAGATCAGCGTTTTACGCTATACACGCTTGAATGGCTCGGCTTCGACTCTACCAACTGGATATACAACCAACCCCAGGCCGGTCAAAAAGCAAATCGTCCCGATTATCTAGTGAAAGGGACAGTCGGAATAGCTTTTATTTGGGAGGATAAAAACAGCACATTAGAGCTTAAAGAAGAACAACTTGCACAAATGAGGCGATATGCTATAGGAACAGCAGGATATGCTGTATGGTGCAATATACGTCGTATACTTGCCTTGCGTTTTTCCCCCAATGATGCCTTGAGATATGACATTTTAACAGATGTTGCTGTAGACGAACTTTTCAATACAAAAGCATCACCACCTGATAATGAGGAAAAGCAGGCGACAAATCTTGCGCTATTTCAACTTCTGTTTGGTAAAGTTCGCTTTACACAGTTCATAGAATTGGCAGATAGCATAGCTGTTGATGAAGAGACATTTGAACATCAGGCCACCTCTTTTGCTAAGGCAGAAGCCGTGCAGACTTTCATTACTGGGAGTCGCGAGTCACTAGAGCACCTACGGTTAGCCGCTTTAACCCAAATTCGAGATGCTATAGACCGCCGCCATAAGATCAAGCAGGATGAAGCATCATTGTTACAGGAGTGGGCAAATGCACGAGACGAATTTATCAACTCGATCACGTTCAGCGTAAAAGGTCTAGATGCCATCAGTAAACCAGTGCTTGAAGCGATAGAACGACTGACTCCTCGGCTCGGAGAAGTAGACCCCCACGAGATACGTAGAGTAGGCGAGGTTGTTGAGCAGGTTGGTACTGTCGGGATCGGAAGGGTCTCTGCTTCTTTGCGTACAAGGTTTGAAAAATGGTTAGAGCGAGCACTGCACATTAACAGCGCTTTGCTCTCACTACGCTTGAGCGCCGATGAACCATTTAGAATTGCTGAGGCATATACCATATGGAGTGAACGTCAAAGTGATCAACAGGATGTAGAGCCTAGGGTCTTTGCCGAGCAAGTCGCGTATGTGTTCTTCGTTCGTCTCCTGCTTGTGCGCGTTCTAGAAGACAAGCATATTCTCTCTCCTCGTCTGGCAAGTGATGGTGGTTTTCTTGAATGGAGTAAATATGTCAAACGGCATTTCAACGAACTCGATGGCGTCGGCATTCTCAACCAGAATTATAGCGATATTCTTTCACGCAAAGCAGGCTACTACTATCTACACTTCTTTCAGCAGGCAGTATTTGATTGGTTCAATCCAGATGATTTTCTTTTTGTCGAAACACTTGAGTTCTTGTGCCGCTACAACTTTAAACAGGTAACCAGCGATATTATCGGGTTTACTTACGAGGAGTACATTGATCGCAATGCTCGTAACCGCAAGGGCCATTTTCTAACACGTCAGGATGTAGTCGAGTACATGTTAGATATCCTGGAGTATAGCGGACCACAGATCGTAGAGCGCTCGATCCTTGATCCTGCCTGTGGGAGCGGGAGTTTTCTCGTGCATGCTGCACGTCGCTACCGCCATGCGCTGATGATGCAGCTCTGCAACGTCTATGCCATGACTCCAGAACAAATAGCCGTTAACAGTGAACGACGCTATGAATTAGCCCGCCGTTACTTGGATGATCTGACGCACTTCTTTTACGGGATGGAGCTAAATCCATTCGCCTGCTACTTGGCGGAAATGAACTTACTCATCCAGGGTCTAGATGACCTCGTGGTGCTCCAACAAGCCGGGCATACACAGCCCATTGAGCGTTTCCATATCTACAATACGGATAGTCTTGATCTGCCCCGTGAAGTGTTAGATAGTACATATATGGCGGGTGCAAGTCAAGAAATCCTTGTGCCTGACAGACTTAGTGACCGTCTTACAGATGATGCTTACCATATCAAGGCGAAGTTAGATGACCGACTTAAAGGCTTCTTCTACATCATCTCAAATCCTCCCTATGTGAATAGCCGACAAGAGAAGATGGACGTGAATCGCTTCAGAAATGCAGAATTTTACCGCATAATGCTGTCAGGAGATACAAACCTCTATCTCCTTTTTCTACGTTTGGGAATGTATTATCTGGCAGACTATGGACAAATGATCTATATTGTTCCATTGACTATCTTTGGGGATAGAAGTGCTAGTGTTGCTCGTAAACTTCTCAAAACACCGCCATTCAGTCCCGATCTCGTGACTCGATTCTATCGAGGCGATATACTTTTTCCAGGCATTGATCAGGCGGTGGGTATTATTCGCATAAGACACACTCTCTCTAACGAGACTATTATGGTCAGCGGTGGAATTACTATTCAGGATGCCAGGGCGAACCCATTCAGAACGAAGTCAGCAGATATAGTAGATGCGGTACCTCAGAACGGAGTGTGGCAAGGAAATTGGCTGGTTGTGAACAGCCAACTAAGTCTAGACATATGGGAACATGTGAAACGAGTTAGTGTGGACTTCTCTAGGCATCTTGGACAACTATTAGATGCTTGCTTTGACATAAAGCAGGGCGACATCAATGCCACTGTTTTGAACCCTCTACGCATAGGAACACATGCAGGAAATTTTTCTGTCGGTGACGTTGCTATCTACAAAGGAGAAGACATAAAGCCATATGCCCCGTTGCCATCTTTTTCATCTGATTGGGCCAGAACTTTGTCTAATCAAACTGATGTAGTAAGCAGAGAAGTAATACGTGCCTCCCAGGTGCTAGGACAGTTGAAGCAGATGAATGGCAAGGAGGTCGGAGTTGTACTCAGACAAGTTGCTCGTTTAAACACCAGAGAGCGTTTAATTGCTTCATGGTTTGAAAGAACATCGAGTCAGCCGCTAGCTTTTACCAATGAGCTTTGGCGTATGCTTCTCAAAGCAAATGCAAGTGAGCAAGAGGCCAAAGCCTTGTTTGCACTACTCAGTAGCAAAGTGGTAACCTACCTGATTAATCTGTTCTCGACGAATAACCATGTCAGTAAAGATGAATTAGACCGTGTTCCTATACCTGATCCCTGTGCACTGCCGATGTCCTTATTAGCAAGTTTGGCAGATCAGCTACTTACTGAGCGAGCGAACTTAGAAAATGCCTTCGTGACGAAATACCATGCCAAACTTCCTGAATTTGAAACGAGCAAAGTGTATGTGCCTCCCTCTGCTGTACTAGCCGATACTCCTCGCATACCTAAGCTGGCTATGCTGGGGCTGGTCGGACGCGGTATGGTAAGAAACAACGGCCCTGCAAATTGGCGCATAAAGGCTCTAAGGGCGAAAAACTACATTGTTTGTATCAAGGACTCTAACGTTTCCAATGCCGAAGCATTTGCCGAAGTACTTGCCTTGTTTCTTAATGAACCAGACCGCGAAAATGATACCTGGTCTGAGGCACAGCACTGGCAACTACCCGATCCCATAGCTGCTATCGCATGGTTAGATCAATATAGAACTGTTAGTCAGCAGGTTCAAGAGCGATGGGGTAGGTTTGTTACATTGTTGCAGCAACTGGATGATGCGGTGGCCGATTGGTACGGCTTTGACTCTACTATGCGTTCGGCCATTGCGCAAGGGTTGCCTTGGGCTAGACGACGAAGGGGAGAATAGTTACCCCGTCGGGTCCGCCGATAATAACTTGCTGCGCTAGGTGCAGAAAGAATCCCGTTTCAATGACCCCAACGATGCTATGCATACGCGCATCCATCTCCTCTGGATTGGCAACAGCGTTAGGGAAGGCACAATCGAGAATGATATTGCCATTTTCAGTAATGAAAGTGCCATCACCTCGTTTGCGCACACTTACCACGGCTTCTAGAGCTTCCAGGCGCTTTCGTACTGGCGCGAGGGCAAAAGGCACGATTTCGACGGGTACGGGAAAGTTCTGTCCCAACTGCAAGACACGCTTCGAGTTATCTGCTATAACCACGAAACGCTTTGCAGAGGTAGCAAGAATCTTCTCACGCAACAAGGCTCCTCCGCCTCCTTTGAGGAGACGCAACTGGGGATCGATTTCGTCGGCTCCATCAATGTAGAGATCAAGTTCTGGATGGGAATCAAGGTCAGTGAGGGGAATACCGAGCTGCGCTGCCAAGTCCTTCGAAGCTTGCGAGGAGGCAACAGCGCCAACGATGTGTAGTCCCTCTTGAATACGTTGCGCAAGAGCATGGACCATAAAGGTCGCAGTCGAGCCCGTGCCAAGGCCCACTACCATGCCATCTTGCACAAGCTTAACAGCCGCAGCCGCAGCTAGTTGTTTCCAGGCATCATATGCCATCATCGCATTAACACCTCGCATACAGTATAGTCTCATTATAGCATCAATGCCCTAACCTTTGTCCCAATGTCTTGTCATAAGAACATAGCCGTGATACACTCCTTTGGTAATGAGAGACCCGGGCAATCAGCAGACTGCACAAATCAAGCCAGGGCCAGTTTGGGTGGTAGTAACATGTCTAAACAGTGGCGTATCTTTGTGGTTGAAGATGATGAAAATCTCAACCGGGCTATAGTCACCTCTCTTAAAGAGAATTATATCGTGAAAAGCGCGATAAGCATCGCTGAGGCCGCGAGTATATTGCGGTTAGAAGAGTATGACGTAGTTGTCTGTGATTTAAAAACGACTGGCGCTGATGGCTTTGAGTTGTTGCAGTGGATACGCGTCTATCGCCCCCAAGTGCGTACCATTATGGTAGGTGACAGCTCAATACATATGCAGGCATTAGAGAAGGGAGCTGTTGGCTACCTAGAGAAACCGCTGAATATACAGCAGCTTCAAGAGGAGCTTCGTCGACTGTTGCAACAAACGGGTTTCTCGGCGAATCTGGAATCGTTCGATCTGCTAGATGTGATCCAAATCATCAATATGAGTCGCAAGAGTATTGTCCTTCTGGTCAACACCGGGTTGGAGGAGCAAGGTGTGTTGCATTTTCATAACGGAGAGTTGATCTGGGCGGAGTATGGCACATTGAAAGGCGAAGAAGCATTCTTTGCGCTCGCAGCCTATAAGAATGGCACTGTGATTCAGCAGACATGGAATGAGCCGGTTACCCCGAACGTCAGACAATCATTGTCGCGCTTGATTCTCCAAGCTCTGCGCTACCGAGAGAAGTATGCAGATACACAGCAAGCAAGTGGCAACCAAGAAGCAGTTCTCGCCACAACATCCCTACAGCAGTCAAATCAGAGTCCTGTCGCATCGATGGCAGAAGCTCTTACAGATCCTCCTACCCAAGTGCTAAGCAGTACTATAAACACAGAGAAAGTGGAAGAACTGGCAGGCCCACATGGAACTGCTAAGGAGTGGTGGCAGTCGACTGGTAAAGTTGCGGCTACGAAGAATAAAATCGCTGCGTTCAAGGTCAAGATCAGTACTGTACCGCTGCCGACACCTCCCAATACCAGTAACAATGATGATGTACATCAAACAGCAGTCACCTCTCGCACCGATCTTCCTTCGTGGCTCACTGATCAGCCGACGATGGTAGAAATACCTGCTATGGGTCCATCTACTGATACGAATCTCCTTTGGCGCTCTACAGAAGTTCCTACTTCGCCCGAATGGCAGCCAACAGAAGTAGACGACATTGTACGCCTCAGTGGACCACTCCTAGAGAGCTTAGTGACAGCACACGAAACAAGTGAGCCGCTCTCTAACGAAACACCAGCGGATGCTGCTAGTTATTCATTCACCGAGCAACAACGCCTCGTAAAGAGTAAGTACAACTATACGTCGCTTGTCTCAGCCCTGCACACACTAAGCCATGCCATCAGCGGTTTTCTTGCAGCGGCCGTAGTCAGCTTGGATGGCCAGACTATGGCCCACGTTGCCGTCGATAACCTGGATATTTCTGGGATGAGCATACACTTCGGCTATATCTTGCAAAGCATATTACAACTCGATGAGGGAGCCTGGGGAGGTTACGAGTACACTGTCATTACGCATGCGGATCGTTATATTCTGCTACGGCTCATAGACAGCGATAAAAATGCCTTTCAGGTGGTTATCACAACACGGCAGGCTAACCCGCGGCACAGCCTTGAAATCATGGTCAACGCTGAGAGTGCTATTAGCGCAGCACTACGTTAGTGTGAGAGAAGAGGCGCGACAGAACAGTGTTCCTACTTTACCAGTTGATGAAGAGTGCAGCCAGTATCTTTTTTAATGCTCTCAACATGCTCCTGGCAGACAATTTACCTCCTCTCAGTTGTGCCTGCGTCATTGTAGAGCAGCAAAATCGCTACTTGGTTATCGAACGCTCATCCGGCAGTATCGCTTTTCCCGGCGGCTTTGTCCGTTGGCGAGAACACCCCAAACACACAGCTTGTCGTGAGGGCAAGGAAGAGACAGGACTTCAACTGCGCGTAGGCGACATGATCAATTGCTACTCATATACGAGTGACAGATTTGACCAGATGAGCACTACGACACTCGCTTACTACGCAGAAGTTGTTGGAGGGGAGCTACGCGGCAGTATGGAAGGCAAACCACGCTGGATGTCTGAAGATAGGCTGCGTACAAAGCTGGCACATTATGACAGGGACATGCTTGACGATTATCTGCGCTATCGATCAGAGCACTAAACCAGACATGCTACCTCCTCCAACGCAGTAGCCAGCAATCCGATTTGCCTTTAAAAGCGCTAGCGTGAGAACTGGCTGAAAAACTGCCAAATCACCACGTTGGCGTCGATGACGTGCGTTGTGTTAGGGCTACCCGGCCAGGTGTGCCCCCCGTCACTTACACGGTAATGTCTTACGATCACACCATTAGCGCAGTGCGTCCACTCAGTTCCTGTCACATCGCCGCGTTGAAAAAACATCTGTACTATGTTATTACACTTGTCACGCTCAAGCCAGCCATGCAAATAATCCTGCACGGCTTCCATGTCCCTACTCGCGTTGCCATCATAAGGTGCGAGCTGATCAGCGGCTCCATGAATTTCCAGGATGGGCAGCGCACGCGTAGGATGGCACCCCTCCGGTAGAGGATAGTATGCACCCGAGACGCTTGCTACGGCGGCAATTTGATCGCTGAGTACACAGGCTAGACGATAGACCATCCCGCCACCAAGTGAGAATCCGGCAACATAGACGCGGTGCGTATCAACACAGTAGTTACTCTTGAGAAATTTGAGCATATCACGTGTGAACTGAAGATCGTTGGCGTCTCCCGTGGGCCCATAGGCCCCAACGCCAGCATTCCAGGAAGGGGGATCATCCACACCCTGTGGGAACACGAGCACAAAGCCAGCTTTGTCAGCCTCTACATCCATCTTGGTGTTGTGCTCCATAATTTGCGCTGTCCAACTGTAGCCGTGGTAAGTGAGTACCAGTGGCTGTGGCTGTCTCCCATAGGATGGAGGCAAATGAACCAGAAAGCTCCGTTTCAATGCTGCCGAATAAATCATATCGGTACTATCGCCTAGGCTATGCTGTGGCGTTTTGCAGGTAACTGCAGATTGAGCAGGCAGGCTGACGGTTTGCGGCTCAGCAGATTGGCGTATTGCATAGACAGAGACAAGACCGATCAGCAGCACAAAAAAGATGACGCCACCTATGAGACGAGTGTTGTTACGACGGTTCATTACAAGAAATACCCGTTTCGTTTTCTATTTTGCCACACGCACTTTGCTAGTACAAGGAAGAGTATAGCAGGTAGGGGCGTTTGGTGCAAGTTCATCCCTCCCTTGGGTTCGACCAAGTAGGGGGTGCTAAGCAGCAGCTTCAGTGGGCTGTGTTGCCAGGATGCCTGTCCGTCTTACATAGACAATCAGTAGCAGCGAGAGGATAGCCCACCCAGCGAAGAGAACCTGAGTCCACAGATCGCTACCCATCAGATCTTGCGCGCTGAGGGTCGTGCTATCAACGATGAAGTGGGCTAGTATCGCTAGTGGAAAAAAGATGGGCGAGCGACGATAGGCCATGACGGAGATGGTGGCAAAACCGAGATGGCAAGCGACTGCGAAAATGCGACTAGTAGCTAGGAAGATGTAGAACCACGGGCTGTAAAGCACTTGGGCGAGAGTCGGTTGGCCTCTTATGAGAAGCTGCGGGGCAATCAATGCAAAGAGCACTGGGGCAATGTATACAAGAGCGAAGTAAATGGCTTCCGTCCCACCATGCCCAACTCCTGCCATCAAGGCTCCATCGGCGGTACGGTTTCTACGCATGGGACCAACGCGGAAGCTCAGGTAGCGCATCGTTTCTTCACAGATGGCATAGATTAGTGGACGGAAAACGGCTACTAGCAGAATTTGATTTTTGATACCCGTAGCCCGTACAAGCAAGAAAAACGGCTGTTGAATGACCAAATTGAGAATATAGAATCCTGCGGCAATGAAGAACACGCTTAGGGGAACGCCTAGCCGTTTGTTAAAGACACCTGCCAGCACAAAGGGACCAACTATAGCAACTAGTATTAGCACAATAAGAGCAAGCCAGTTTGTGACACTCATACAACATCTCCTGGTGCATGCTGTTCGATGACAACACTTTTCTATCCGATGCAGTTAATCACTATTAGAACGCGAAGCACGCGAACTTTTCGGATACTGACTAGCGTGTCGATGTTGATGAATGCTAGCTAAAGAAGCAGCTTTGTAGTAGCTTACGAGGACGACTACTGCCAGACCAGCACGCCACCATCAACAACGAGGGGATGACCCGTGACATATGATGACTCGTCGCTTGCAAGAAATAGTGCTGCGTTAGCGACTTCTTCGGGTCTGCCTGGTCGGCCTAGCGGAGCCGTCTTGCCTAAATCCACAAAGATCTGATCAATGGCCTCTTCGGTTGGATAGAGATGGCGGATGATATTGGTTCTGAAGTGACCAGGACAGATGGCATTGGCACGAATTCCTAGAGGCCCATAACGGGTAGCGAACGAACGAGCCATTTGCAGAGCGCCTGCTTTTGTGATGTTATAGAGGAATGAGCTGACTCCATCTATCTCCTGACCGCAAAATGCCGACATTGAGGCTAACATAATGATTGAGCCTCGACGCTGTGGTATCATGTAGCGTAGTGCAGCCCGTGACCACAGCCACATGCTCTTCAAATTGGTATTCATTAAGTGGTCCCATTCCTCTTCAGTAAGGTCAGTTGGATCACGGAATAAGAAGATACCGGCATTGTTGACAAGCACATCCACACTACCCCAGCGCCTGGCCGCTTCACCAACAAGGGTATCAGCCGTAGCAGCTAGGGACACATCACCCACACGAGTGATCACCTGTTCAGGAGAAAACTGTTTAGCAACCTCTGTCAGGCCCACTTCATTAATGTCATTGAGCGCCAGCCGTGCCCCCTCGGTAGCGAAGCGTTCGGCAGTCGCACGACCAATTCCCGAAGCCGCTCCAGTGATCACACAAACTTTGTCTTGTAACCGCATAATGCTCTCTGCCTTTCTAAATGTGTTCACACGTGTCCACACCGTCGATTGCGGTGAAAACATCCGGAGATACGCTCCATGTGTGGCTCAAGCCGAGCAGAATACCGCTGGAACACGCGGCTCAAGTGCTTGTACCTGCGTGACCCCTTCTTACAACGAGCACGCTTCGAGCGTAGCTTATCTAATTGCTTATTGTACCATTTCCCATCCGTGAACCCTCCGACACGGTATATCTTGCTTTGTTCGCTGACCCCTACCGCTAACGTCTTTATTCCCACATCAATGGCAAGCACGCCCTCCTGCTCGTGTGGTTCTTCCTCGACCTCGTGGACAAAGGAGGCATAATAGTGTCCTTGCCCATCTCTGGATATCACGACTTCTTTGTAGCCTGTGGGCTCTCCTTCCGTAAGCTTGGCTTTAATATTGGGGTCACGCTTGTACTTGCCTCGTCTAGTTCAACAAACTATAATGTGCTTGAAATGCCTAGTAACAATTTGGCTGAGGTCAATAGAAAAGTGAAGGCCTTGTTGTGCCGTTTTTAAGGCACAATGCCGTAATATAGAGGAGGCCAAATTATGCCGCAGAGAGAACCGAAAGTCCGTTTTAAGACACCGCTCTCGAAGATACTTATAGAATATCTAGAGACGCATCCTATGAATCAGCTAGACCTTGCCGAATATCTGAACATCGGTGAGCGTACCTTGCGCCGCTGGAAAAACGGTGAGGAAGTTTTGACTGATGCACAAGAGCTCAAACGTCTTGCTGAATTGTTAAACGTTGAGCCTGAACTGTTAGGCGTTGTCTCGTCTGTCCACTTACCGCTTACGCTTGAGCAAATAGATAAAGCGCTCGCCCATGTGTGGACGCTGGTTGCAAAAGCCCGTAATTATGAGGCACGTGTTGCCGGTGAAAAGCTCGTCAAAGACTTGAGAGCACAAATCACAAAAGAAGATAATGAACTGTTAGTAAGGCTAGCTCGTGCTCACCACGTCACAGGCTATGTTACCTCTTTGAATACTCACACCAATGAGGTCCACAAGGCCATAGAACACTTTGAGCAAATGGCAAGCATAGCACGTCTTATCCACGACGACACCTTGCTCAATCTAGCGCTTACCTATCACGGTGATATGCTACGCCGGGAAGGTGACATCGACGAAGCGATTACGTATCTAGAAGCGGCACGCGACACAACGCCTTTAGCGGATGTGGCTGCACGCGGCAACGCCATACAGCTTTTAGGCCGTGCCTATGTCCACAGGAGAGACATCGACGGATTCCAGAGAGCATTGGCAGAGGCAGAGCGGCTCGTGGGCGAAATTGACTCTGAACAAGGTAGTACTAACGGCCTGTACTGCCGTGGAACCGTTCTAGAGGAATACGGGCGAAGCTACGGCACGATAGGTCAGATGCAAAAAGCCCTTGCATACTTAGACGAGGCAGAGAAAGAACTATCCCCGACAATGCGCTGGAAAATTCTCCTCATGACCACGCGAGCAGTAACGCTTATACGCGGTGGAGAGTATCATGAGGGTGGCGAGCTTGCGATTGAGTCAGCGCAACTGTGCCGCGCCCACGGAAATATCCGCTGTCTAGAGCGGGTATACGGAGTGCAGCGTTATCTAGAACGGCTCTCTAGAGACGTTGGCAAGATAAGCGGAGACATACGAGAAGCCCTAGATGGCCCTTTAGGCCATTGGGAAGTACCTACTCAGGGATAAGCCAGATGAACCTGCTACAGACTACTATGCGATAGCAGAGAGAATCCTTGCACAGATCGAGCATTTGCCCACCACAGATGAAGAAAGCAACAAAAAGACCTCTAGCTCTAGTGCCAAGACAGAGGTCTTTTTGTTGCGGGAATCGTTGGGATCTTCTGTTCTCCGAAACGCTTGCGTTTCAATTACCAGACAAGCGGTTTGCCCCATTCGCTTGGAATGATCTCTATTCACACGTACCATCAGGATCTGCCCAGCTATCAATTTTCCACTGGGGAGCAATCTGAAGAAGTAAGAATGTATCATGACAGTTGGCATGCTGTGAAGATATCAGAGTCACACGGCATGACGCTCCTACAGAGTCTTTAGAGCAAGGAGAAGGATTGCATTATATCAAAACGTCAGTGCATTAACTCTTTGCTGCAGGAAGGCGTAATACTAAGTGAGGTGTCATGCGGACCGAAAGTCATACAGGTGCCAGCACCTAATAGAAGCCCAGGTAGCTGCTAGCCAGGAGACACTATGAAACACCCAACCGTAGTACTGTACGGCAGTGGTTCAAAAAAGTTAGTCAGTTATTTCGTGCAAAGAAACGAAGCGTACGGGCAGTGGGTTGCAAGACTGCTAGATGGCCAATTTGCTGGCAACTTTGATCTACACGCAAGCTACAAGCAACCTGTTTACTATATTCCTGTAAGAACTCCGGTGATGAGCCTTGAGCAAGCTCATAGGCTAGGAATTAGCTCTCCAGCGCATCTTTTGGGTGGCGTCGTTCCTATTGGCTACTTAGCAACAAAAGTCATAACGCACGGCTTAATTGCTGAAAATGCACACAAACCGCATGGATGGTCCAACACGTTTGCCGATGTGGTCAAAGACATTGTTCTCCCCGGTTTTAGCGTCTTTAGCAGAGAAGATGCAATACAAGCAGCGTCGCACCTGCTCAAAGGCGGAGAAGTTCGGTTGAAACCAGCCCTGGGGAGAAGTGGCAGAGATCAGGCAGTTATTGCTTGTCTAGAAGAGCTTGATTACCAAGTCTCTCACATGGATGCGGACGAACTACGAACGTATGGCTTGGTGCTAGAAAGAAATTTGCACGACATACGTGCCCTGAGTGTTGGCACACTTCTGCTTGGTGACAAACACATCAGCTACTATGGTTCCCAACGCATGACGATCAATAATCAGGGAAGCGTCGAGTATGGCGGTTCGGATTTATTTTTTGTCAAAGGCACTTTTGAGCATTTGCTTCAGCTTGTCGTACCAGACGATGTCCGCCTCGCGATGACGCAGGCGGTAACCTACGATGCGGCGGCACTGTATCATTACCCTGACATTATTGCTTCCAGAAGAAACTATGATGTCGGGCAAGGATATGATCAAGATGGAAACTTTTATTCGGGCGTGCTTGAACAATCCTGGCGCATCGGTGGGGCGACAGGAGCTGAACTGTGTGCATTCGAGCTATTGCAAAAAGACCCAACAATTATCGCAGTCGAAGCATCTACGTACTGTGAGTTTGGGCAAGAGGGGAAAGTCCCTGCCCAGGCAATCATACAGTTCGATGGTATAGATAGTGGTTATGGCCCAATAAAGATTTATACGATGCTCGTGGAAGCCCACCGTGGATCACCGTATGCCTCTGGGAGCTGAGACAGAGGGAAATGAGAGAGGAAGAGTTATTTCTTGACTACTTTCAGTCAAAGGAGGTCTCGTAGGGGAAGCGCAATGCTTTTTCGATAGAGCCAGTATGTTGAAATGCGGAGATGAGTTGATGTGCTGGAGTGGTGCCTTGCTGGAACATGCTGTGCAGTGGATTCAATAAAGAGGCGTCTGGGTCGTTGTGCAGAGCACGAGCTGCCGCCTGCAAGACCTGCTGTGTGCCTGCTGCAATCTCCTCGGATGCAAAGCCTAGATACGCACACTGTTGATGAAGAGCGGTATCTGGAACGCCGGTTCTTGCCGGGAGTGTCTGGTCGAGCACTAACCCTTTGAGCAGCGCTAGCAGGCTCGCATAGAGAGCAAAGTTTGCACAGCTATCACAAGCTTTGAACTCGATGCGGCCAGCTTCAGCGGGCAGACGAGCTATTTTTGTGAACGAAGGAATGCTCCCACGTGGCTCTACTTGCTGATCGAGAAAAACGCGCACGGCTGCCCGCGCTCCAGTACGTATAAAGGTACGCACCGACAGGCCATTCCATAAAGTTCCGGCATAAAACGGGGAACTGAAACTGAAGGGAATAATATAGGGGCTATACGCAGTCAGCTTGCATCCAAGGTCAAGTAGTGCTGCTGTGCTGAGTCCCTGATACGAAAGATTCAGGTCGGGACCGTAGGTGAGCATAGCGGTACCTGCGCTTCGCGTTTCTGGAGAAGATGATCGATAGCGTTGCTCATAATAATTGAGTGGTGGCTCAGCAACAAAAGCTGTGCGATATGGGTGGAAGCTAACCACCACAGGAGCAAAACCGGCATCCCTAGCTCTTCGCACGAGCAAGTGAAAGCTTTCTGTCAGTTCTTGCACTGCTCCCCAAATCGTGGGATGGATAGTGGTACGAATCTCGATCCCCTTTGCGTGACAAGAGACGAATGCACCTGACTCACTAAAGCGCTCAAAGCCTTCGACGTACCAGCGCTTTCGTTTGATCCCTAACTCATCAAAGTGTAAGTGTTGATCGTCACGTTCGTAATATGGAAGATCAGTGATCAGTGTATCCAGCTCAGCGAACGAGGTGGAGGCAAAGTCAACAAACTGTCCTCTACGGTCGAGAAAAGCTACTTCATGTTCAAGGCCAAATGCAAACATATATATCCTCTGGTCTTCTGAGAGACAATCCTGCTTGGTTTGCTATTTCAGGCAGTACAGTATAATAATACACCTAGTAGAGGTGACGACCTGCACAGTACTTAGGTCTACTATGTGAGAAGTCGCCAATCAACATATTTCTCACGAGAAAATTTAGAAAGTGATAGCTATGACGAGTGCATAAGCTATAGAGGAATGCCATGCTCTTTACTGATGCGACCATCGTCACGATGAATCCCACACGCGATATTCTCAGCGATGGCGCAATTGCCATTCAACGTAATCGCATCGTTGCTATCGATAAAACTTCTGCCTTGCTGGAGCGCTATCGAGGCGACGAGGTGATTGATGTACAAGGGAAGTTGATTATTCCGGGCCTTATTGATACACATGTTCACTTGGCGCAAGCGCTGATTCGTGGTTGTGCCGACGATATGGCGCTCATTGAGTGGCTGTGTGACCGTGTATGGGTGTTGCAGGGCAATTATAGCGAGGACGATGGCTATGTGAGTGCGCGGCTGTGTATTGCTGAGATGCTCAAGTCGGGCACGACAACGTTTTTAGAGTCGATGCTGGCTCATCGCTATGGCTTTGATGGTATTGCTGAAGCTGTGCAAGAGAGTGGCATTCGCGCTTGCCTCGCTGGTATTGTAATGGATATCGGCACCTATGCCACACAGACTCACGCTATGCACCCCGGTATGATCGAGAATCGAGAGACGAGCCTGTTTGGGGTGCTTGCTATGCATGACAAGTGGAACGGGGCGGCTGATGGCCGTATTCATGTCTGGTTTGGCCCGCGCACTCCCGGAGGTGTGACAACGCAGCTCTATCGCGAAATGAGCGAGTTTGCCCGCCAGTGCAATATGGGCATCACCATGCATCTGGCCGAGGTCGAGGCTGATAAGCTCTTTCTTGCTGAAAAGTATGGCCTTTCGCCCGTCTATTTCGCCGAGAGTGTTGGGCTGCTCGGTCCTAAGACGGTGCTGGTGCATATGATCTGGCTCAGCGCGGCCGATGTCGATAAATTGGCTGCTACAGGCACACACGTTGCGCATAACCCCTCCTCGAACAGCAAACTAGCTTCCGGTGTGTGCAATGTTCCACTTATGCTTGAACGTGGAGTCAACGTTGCCCTTGGTTGTGACGGTGGTCCGTGCAATAACGATTACGATATGGTTCGTGAGATGAAGCTGGCTGCGATCATTCACAAAGCTGTGAGCCACAATCCGTTGCTTGTGTCGGCCGAGACAGTATTGGAGATGGCAACGATCAACGGAGCGAAGGCTTTGGGCCTGGAGCATGAAATCGGTTCGCTAGAGGTGGGCAAAAAGGCCGATCTCGTCGTGCTTGATTTCGCCCGTCTGCACACAACACCTTCTGTCAATCCCATCTCAACCTTAGTGTACGCTGCCACTGGCGGCGAAGTTGACACGGTGGTCGTTGATGGTAAAATTGTTGTGCGGCAGGGGTGTCTGCTCACTCTGAATGAAGCAGAGGTGATGAGGGACGCTAATAAACATGCTGCTCAGGTCTATCGACGGGCAGGTATTGACATAAAGCCGCACTGGCCTGTGCTTTAAAAACAATAAGAGTCTGAGTCTTTATTTATGTTAATTGCTATGGCTGGCTTGCCCGGCACGGGGAAAAGTAGTATTGCCCAACGATTAGCTCCAAAGCTCCAAGGGGTCATCCTGAGCAAGGATACTATCAGGGCGGCTCTTTTCCCTGCGGCGAAGATAGAGTATTCAACGCAGCAAGACGACTTTTGTCAAGCGGTCATGATGCAGGTAGCGCGCTATTTGGTGGAGAGAGATGCAAACATCTGTGTTATCTTTGATGGACGAACATTCTCACGACGCTACCAACTACAGCTCTTACTAGATTTGGCACAGGATTTGCGTACTCCGTTAAAGATAGTGCAGTGTATCTGCTCTGATGAGACGGCGCGGCAGCGGTTAGAGCGTGATAGCGCGTATGGGCTGCATCTCGCGAGGAACAGAGACTACGCTTTGTATCTCTCGGTCAAAGCCCGCTTTGAGGAGATTACTGAGCCGAAGCTGGTTGTGAACACAGAGAAAGATATAGAGGTGTGCGTAGAACAGTGCCTCTCTTATATATTGTCTCTATAAAGATTCTTCTATAACCATCCCCTAACCAGTTGACTGTATATTACGTACATGGTACTTTCCTGATATGTTGTTTGCAAATTCTTTACGTATTTCCAACGATGTCTCAATGAAGAGGTGCTATTGTGAAATGAAAGAATTGTGTGTTTTTTGCAGTTCTCTTCGATCCATAAAAACGCACACCATTTTCAAACCATGAGTGTCGAAGGCGTAAGGAAAGAAGGATACTATGACCATGCAGAGTGTGAGTGTAGAAGCAGCAGAACAGCCAGTGCTGCGTCCGGTGTATTCAATTGTTGCTCCAGTCTTTAACGAAGAGGAGACCTTGCCACATTTCTATAAGCGCATCATCACTATAATGGAACAGATCACTGAGCCTTTCGAGTTACTACTGATTAACGACGGTAGCCGTGATGCATCTTTACAAATTATGCAAAATTTACATGAGCACGACCCACGTGTGCGCGTTATAGACTTCTCGCGTAACTTTGGACACCAGGTCGCCATCTCAGCAGGACTGGACTATGCGCAGGGGGATGCGGTCATCATTCTTGATGCGGACTTACAAGATCCGCCTGAGGTTATTCCAGAGTTGATTGCTCGCTGGAAAGATGGTGCTGAGGTCGTCTATGCACAGCGCAGCAAGCGGTTGGGTGAGACTGGCTTCAAACTGCTCACTGCAAAACTCTTCTATCGGCTTGTTGAGCGCATTACCTCGATAGATATTCCACGCGACACGGGCGACTTTCGCTTGCTCGACCGCCAGGTCGTCGAGACACTAGTGAAGATGCGCGAGCAACATCGCTTCATGCGTGGCCTTTCAGCTTGGGTCGGCTTTCGACAGGAGGCCGTGTCCTATGAGCGGCAGGAGCGCTTGGCTGGCACGACCAAGTATCCACTCTACAAGATGATTCGCTTCTCGCTCGATGCTATTACTGGCTTTAGCCACGTGCCCTTGCAGCTTGCCACCACCTTTGGTTTCTTGTTAGCAGGGGCTAGTCTCATCGGTATTGTGATTGCAGTCTTTCTGCGCCTTTTCACCGGAGCCATCGTTGGTCAAGCCTCTACGCTCATTCTCGTGCTCTTCCTTGGCGGCATTCAGCTCATCTTTCTCGGCATTCTGGGCGAGTATCTCGGTCGTATCTATGACGAGGTGCGTGCTCGTCCTTTGTATATAGTGCGCAAGGTGCTTGAGTGAAGGAACGGACTTGTGTGATATAGTATCACTAACATATCCATTCTATGGGAAGCAGGAGACGACAATGCCTATTTGTCTCATCTGTGATGATAGTGGTTTGCAAAACTCTGACTCCGCAAACCCAGAGTTCTGTTATTGCGCTACTGGTAAACAGGCCAAACGTCAGTGGGAGGCTAGTCGTGCAGGGGGCAAGCAAGGGAAAGCTTCTCAGTCGGCTAGTTTCATTGATATTGCTAAGCTAGAGGAAGTCAATGCCAGCGTTGATGCCATGCGAGCCTCGCTGCTTGGTGCTACCTCTACTGAACAAGTTTCAGCAACAAAGCATGCTGCTGTGCAATTGTTGTATCAAGTAGCTCATGCAGGACACGAAGTATCGGTGCTAGAGGCCACGCAATTGTATGAGCTAGCAAAGGCTCTAGAGGGATTTCTAGTAGCACTCACACCTATTGGGCGTAAGAAGTAGTGCCAAGTGCTAGAAATGTTGACAAATAACTGTTCAGGAGCCCCGGAAAGTTTGCCACTACTTGGGGCCTAACTGGCCCGCCGTCGGCTCCGCTCAGCAGAACCATGACTCGGTGAGGTGAGGCAGAGTCTTGCGTGCTCCGTAGCGTCGTATTGCATCGCGGATGGAGAAGTCCCGGCCTTGCATGGCATAGGTCAGTGCTTTGACGCGGAAGAAAGTCTCTAGCGAGTCTGCTCCGTTACTTTGTGCCTGCTCCACTAAGGCTGCAATGCTGCGTTGTAGTTCATCCATGCGAGGGTCGGGATGCTGCCATCTGTAGGTATACGCTGTGGTGTCTAGCTCACCTAACCATGTATGACTATCAGGGGTATCAAGTAATGCTGAACCCGGTGGAATGAGCAAGCGAATAGAGAGATGCACAGGATCAAGATGCTCTATCAAATGACGTTGCTCAAAGAAATCGAGTAGCGCGCTATAGCTCTCTAAGGTCTCCCACGGCGAAAACGGCAGTAACGAAGGTCGTAAAGGAATGCCGACCTGCTCTAGTAGAGCGAACGCCTCTGCGACATCTGCGCTACTATGTCCTTTATCAAGATGTTGCAGTACGCTATCATGCAAGGATTCAACAGCCGAGACGATGAAGGCACAGCCGAGTTCTTTCGTTTCCGCTAGTAGATGACGATGCTTCAGTAGGTGCTCAATCTTGATGGTTGCATCGAATGTCACCGACGGGAATTCACGGTGTAAGATGCGCAGGATACGCATCGCATGGGTTGGCCCGTTCCAGAAATCGGGGTCGCCGAATGTAATATGACGTGCTCCCTGTGCGACTTGCGCACGAATGTCCTGGAGGACGACCTCCAACGGTATGGCGAAGAAGCGGCCTTGGTAGATTGGCGTAATGGGGCAGTGCAGACAGGTATGTTTGCAGCCCCGCGTTGTTTCCGTATAGCCTGCGAGCCGTAGTTCCGTGCCCACTTGGAGCCGTGCATAGCGCTCTAAGGGTTGCAGTTGCACGCGATCGGGGACCACAAAAGGAGTGCGCTGTATCCACGGGGCGCTCTCACTGTGCCGTGTACGCACTCCTGGAATAGTATCATGTTCGCCCTGTTCAAGTGCAGCAACAAGGTTTAAGAGAGGAAGCTCGTATTCTCCACCAATAGCGGAGTCGATGAGATGTGTAGTAGGAGCACGACCTGTCGCACCCCGATTTGTGGCCTCCTGGTTTATCGCACTCCCTTGCAACAGATAATTAGCATTAAGCAAGGCATAGAGTCCATAGCAGCAGATATGCGTCGAAGGATTTTTTGAGCGGACGTGTTGCGCAATCTGCTCGCCCAAGCGCAGGGCGGTATGCATTTGCACGGCAATGCCGACGAAGCATGCCCTTGCAATGACTTCGTCGGATAGCGTCTCTACCGCTGCATCTACTGCCACAGGACTATATCCCGCTTGTCGCAGCATAGCCAGCAGGGAAGCGAGGTGAAATGGTTGGTGGCCTAGTTCATAGCACGAGATGAGGAGGATGTCGCCAGGTGCCCTCATTTCTTGCGTGAGGCTCCGCCGCCTTTGCTGCTTGCTCCTCTGCCACCTTTGCTGCTCGCTCCGGCTCCCGCTGCTTCGGGTACCCAGCCCTCCGGCATCTTCGAGTCCTTGCCGAAGAAGAATTCCTCCATCTGCTCGCGTAATATCTTGCGAGACTCAGGATCGGCCATATTCAGTGAGTAGTGATTGATAATAAGGGTACTCTGGGCGGGCCACATATCCCATGCTTGCTTAGAGACGTGATCGTAGATACGCTGACCTAGTTCGCCAGGGAAAGGCGGCTTGTCCAGCCCTGGCAGCTCGCGCCCAAGTTTGACACATTGTACCATTCGTGGCATGATAAAAACTCCTAATATTGGGTAAGCATATACCTCCTATACAGTACACGGATTGAAGGGCCATGTCAAATCGAACAATGCTCCATCAACGCCCTCGTGTTATCTTTTTCGGTATGCAGAGCAACTTCTCACTTCCTGTCCTTACTGCGCTCTTGCAAAGTAACATACAGGTCTGCGCTGTTGTGCTTCACATAGTACCTGTATCAGGGCGTGAAGCACCAGTTATAGAGCGCAAAGAGCCATCGCGGTCTGTACGCCATGCATTACCCCTCATCAACGCTGCCTTTCAGCCTTCGATTCTACAGCTTGCCTGGTCCCAGCGCATACCTGTATGGGAAGTTCATCGCCTTGGACACGCCGATGTCATAGCAACACTAGCTGCATATCAGCCCGATATCATCTGCCTCGCCTGCTTCCCACAGCGCATCCCTCACTCCATCATCGAACTGCCCCGGCTCGGTTGCCTCAACGTTCACCCCTCCCTCTTGCCCAGCAATCGTGGTCCCGTACCTCTCTTCTGGACTTTTCGGCAGGCAGATGAAACAACGGGAGTCACCGTTCACCTCATCAATGATGAGATGGACGCAGGTGACATGCTCGCGCAGGAGCCTGTGCAAGTAGCCGAAGGCATCAGTTATGCTCAATTAGAGTTACAATGTGCTCAACGAGGAGGACAACTGCTAGCGCAAAGCATATGGGAACTCTACCGAGGCGAGGCAACACGCACTCCACAGGACGAAGCAAAAGGCAGTTATCACAGCTTCCCTGTTCACGAAGACTTTGTTCTGCACGTGGAGACCTGCAGCGCACGCCACGTCTACAACTTCATTCGTGCTGCAGGTCATTGGGATGAACCTATAGAACTGCACGCCAATGGCGAAGTTTTGCTTGTGCGCGATGCACTTTCTTATAGTCTTTATAAGGACGTACACGATGAGCGCAAGGACGGGCGTTCTGAACAGGGCGATGATGGTACGTGGGTGAGGTGCAAAGATGGTTGGGTGCGGGTTGTGTTCCCCCTACACCTGTCCTAGTTGCTTGACAGATAAGCTAATCCTGCGTACAATACAAGCCATAGAAAAGAACCAATGTTCGATGAAGGAAGAGGACAACAGCATGGGGAAACTCATAGCGTTCGGTTGGTATGGAGGAAAGTTCAGTCATCTTAGTTGGCTTCTGCCGCTCCTGCCCAAAACTCAACACTACTGCGAGCCGTTCGCCGGCTCAGCAGCAGTGCTGCTCAACAGGGAGCCTTCACCAGTAGAAACATACAATGACCTTGATGGCGAAGTGGTAAACTTCTTTCGTGTGCTACGCGACCAGAAGGAGCCTTTAATTGAAG
>JAFAXQ010000105.1 GCA_019240835.1 Ktedonobacteraceae bacterium | reverse complement strand
TCCATTGACGCAACACCTGTTCCCTGACCTATTCATTCTCTCGGCATCTTTCTTGCTTTTATCGGCAAGAGATAGCGCAGCGACATTTAGTGCATGTGGTACTCCTCGTTGAGGACACGTGTAACGAATGAAGCCCGTTCCCATCATAACAATATCCATGAAAGGACTAGCAGGTGCAGCAATGGACGACACGGGGAGCCGCCGACGTAAGTTGGAAGCATATGGACGGTGGCAAAAATCAGTGAAGAATTACACACGTATGTTTTGGAAGTTTCTTACGACGCAGGGAGGCAGACTCCTTACAGGTGTTCTGCTTGTCTTGCTAGTAGTGTTGCTCTTCGGCATAGCTAGTCAGTTGCGTGCTCCTGTTGTGAGCAGTACTCCTAGCGGAATGACAGCAATTGACTACAGCACACTGGTAAGACAGGTACGTGCTGGCAATGTGGTGGCCGTTATTCTTCAGCACGATGAAATCGACGGCTTGTTAAAAACTCCTCTGACACGGAGCAGTGCTACCCCTGCTAACAATGGAAAATCTGCCAACAGCAATGCAGACTATGCAAGCTGGATAGCACAAGTGCGCGCAAACAGTCCTGCGTGGACGAAGTCGTCCCTTGCATCGGCCATAGACCCGGCACGCGCAGTCTTTACACATCTACCTAGAGGTGGCGATATGCAGCTTACAGCCTTACTTCTGAGCAAAGGAGTAATAGTTACAGCACTTCCCGCTGCTACCAATCCTGTATGGATAGATGTACTGGTGGCGTGTCTATCTGTCCTCTTTGCGATGCTGCTCCTGCTTGGATTGCTCCTGTCACGCAAGGGCACTCATCCAGCACACTCTATTGGGGATCATGCCACTCAGATGGGCAGGAGCCGAGCACGTCGATTTGTACGTGCCAAAAAATCTCAGGCACCTCTAACGAAAATAGCGGCTCCTGGCATAGGCCAAATGGCAAAACCTGCTTCATCTCGCGTGAGTTTAGAGCCACCTGTAACGTTTGCCGATGTGGCGGGTATTGATGAAGTTCGTGTCGAGTTAGAAGAGATTGTACAATTTCTACGCGATGCCGAGCGCTTCACACGCATGGGAGCACGTATTCCACGCGGCGCATTGCTAGTTGGTCCTCCAGGAACTGGCAAAACGTTATTGGCCAAGGCAGTAGCTGGCGAGGCCGATGTCCCTTTTTTCAGCATGAGTGGCTCAGAGTTCGTAGAGATGTTCGTTGGAGTGGGCGCTAGCCGCGTGCGTGACCTGTTTAAGCAGGCGCGCCGTTCGGCCCCGTGCGTTGTATTCATTGACGAGATTGATGCTGTAGGCCGTAAGCGTTCAGCGCAAGCAACCCGCAACGATGAATGGGAGCAAACGCTCAACCAGTTGCTTGTCGAACTTGATGGCTTTGGTACTCACCATGCTGTGGTAGTGCTGGCAGCCACCAACAGAGTTGATATGCTGGATAAAGCCTTGCTGCGACCTGGCCGTTTTGATCGTCGTATTACTGTCTCTCTGCCAGACCGTGCTGGGCGCGAAGCTATTCTTAGAGTACACACACGCCGTAGCCCCTTGCACGAAGGCGTGAGCCTAGAGCGCCTAGCACGGCTGAGTACAGGTATGAGCGGGGCTGACCTAGCGAATCTTGTCAACGAGGCTGCCTTGTGCGCCGCACGGCAAGACTTGCAGCACATCACCCACGAGTGCTTTGAGGACGCGCTTGTGCGCGTGCAACTGGGTGCCCTACGGCCCCTGGTGCTCAGTGAGAAGGAGCGGCGTATCATCGCCTACCATGAAGCAGGTCATGCCCTTGTCGCACATTATCTGCCAGAAGCCGATGCAGTGAACCGCGTTACTATCCTGCCACGCGGTCAGAGCCTGGGTGTCACCCAATTGAGTGCAGAGGAAGACCGCTACAACTATAGCCGCCAGACGTTGATGGCGCGTATTGCTGTGGGTTTGGGAGGTCGTGTCGCTGAAGAGCTGACCTTTGGACTGGATTACATCACTACTGGCGCAGAGAATGATCTGCAAGGGGTTACCGACCTTGCCCGCCGTATGGTGACGCGCTGGGGCATGAGCGAGCGGGTTGGTCTGGTCTTTGCCGACGAGACCCCCGCCGGGGGTGGTTTTTCTCTCAACACGCGACGCATCGACCCCGGTACGCTTCCTGCACACTCACATCTGCTAGCGATGGACGCAGATGGGCACTTCTTACCTGCTGGCAACCTTCCAACCCGTCAGCAGTTCTTCTCAGTGGCTGCTGCCCCACGTGGCGAGCAGAGTCCGGCGCTTCAAGCTACGGTAGACGCTGAGGTACAGCGCATTCTCGCCGAAGGGCGCGAGATAGCGCGGATGCTACTCACTGAACACTCTGCTCAGCTCACGCTCTTGGCCGACATGTTGATGGAGCACGAGCAGCTCAATCGGGCGCAGTTTGAAGCGCTGTTGGCTACTAACCAAGAATAAGCAAAGAACACAAGCTTTGGGCGTTGTCGCCCGAATCTTGTGTTCAGTTTGTTTGTCTATGCAGCAACGACCTTCACCACCGAGACACGCGCTTGCAGTCCCGTGGATTGTGACGGGATATCTTCGATTGGCCCCTCGATAGTATAAGGCATCGTTGCTCCTGCCATGATATCTTCGACTTTAAAGATAGTACTTGTTGCCACCTCTTTACCCGAGCTATCCAGCACAACCGCCTGTATATAAATGTCGTGACTGCTGCGATCGCCATTTTTTATCTGACCTGTCACCGTGTAGGTGGCCGTGGAAAGCTTGACAGTTGGGGAACCGGGAAAGGTTATCTGCCTGATCAGTACTGTTGCACTAGCGGTCGCCGTAGCGGCCTGATTTTGCGTCGACGTTTGGGTAGCACTTGTCGAGGGACTTGAGCCGCAAGCACTACAAATGAATAGGGTAAGAAGGCTTGCTAGCAGAATGCAGCAGCGTTTTCGTCTAAGCAAGGGGTAGAGAACCATGAGAATGGGAGTTCCTCCTGCGATGATGTATTTTGTATTCACGAGCAGTTTGCTCTCACAAAGTATAAAGATTAGCAAAATTTTTGTCTAGGTCAAATTTGCAGAGTTATTGGCATGAGCAGTATGCTCAGCAATTTTTAACACCTGCTTAATAATAGCTGAATGTCCACTTAAATTTCTCCATATATGCTGGTAGGGGCATGATTTATCACGCCCCGCGGGAGGGGGAGAGGGGATGGCGTTGCCCTCCGCCGGTGAGTGATAAATCGTGCGCTACACGTGGTCGGCCCTCCCTAGGCTGTAGGAGGTATCCTTGTAAAGGCCCTAGCGGTCCATTTGCGTCTATCTCGTACTGCTGTTTCTGCGTCTATCGTAGGGACGGCCTGCACGGTTGCCTTGTCCTGTAACTCGAATATTAGCTCATTAAGAGAAAGGAAGGTTGTATGCAAAGATACGAAACGAGCACAGTGTATCGTATCCGCTATTTTTTGCAGCAGCATCGCAAGTTAGCTCTGCTTGCTGCACTTCTGCTGGTGGCGTTTACTGTCGTTCCTCCAAGTATCATGGCTGCTGTCCACGTGATTTCGGACAATCAGCCAGGAACAAATGGTAATACGACACGCCTGATTAACAACTGGGCCATTACTCCGGCAGGAAAACAGACCGCATTGGGTGACTGGCCGGTGAGTTCGGTTCTCTCGCCCAACGGCCGTGACCTGCTTGTCACCAATAGCGGGGCGGGTATCCAGTCGTTGCAGGTGGTAGACACCGCTAGCAGCAACGTGATCCAGACCATCCCGTACTATGTTCCCGATAGTGTGTTTATCGGCCTAGCGTATAGCCCCGATGGCAAACATGCCTACGCTTGCGGAGGTGGTGCTGATGTGGTGCATACCTATAACGTTCTGCCGTCTGGCAAACTAGCAGCTACAGGCAACATCACCATCGGCACGACCGCCGCGAACCCGTTCCCTACTGGCTTGAGCATCAGTCCTGATGGTAAGACGCTCTATGTTGCCAATAACTTAGCCAATACCGTGGCCATTGTCGATACTGTGGCCAGGAAGGTTACTGCCACTGTCAAGATTGGCACGTATCCTTACACAACCCTTGTCAGCAAGGATGGCAAGACCGTCTATGCATCTAACTGGGGGGATGCTACCGTCTCAGTTATCGATGCCAGCAAGGCGACGGTCATAGCGACGATTGCGACGGGGAATCATCCTACAGCAATGGCTTTCGGACCTGATCATATACTCTTCGTAACAGATGCCAATAGCGATGCTATCTCGGTGATAGATACTGCTACTAATAAAGAACTGCGTAAAATTTCTCTTGCTCCCTATAAGAATGCCCCATTGAGCAGTAGCCCGGTGGGACTGGCTGTGAGTACAACCCAGAAGTACCTGTATGTTTCCAATGCCGGTGAGAACGCCGTTGCCGTGATTGCTTTGAACGGGGCAAGCGGTCCGGAGAAGGTACTTGGTCGTATACCTACTGCCTGGTATCCTACCTCCGTCGTTGCAAGCAGGGATGGTACGTCTTTGTTTATCACCAACGGCTATGGCCGGGGGGCTGGTCCCAACAACAAGGGAGCGAAAAAGCTGTATCCCAATCCTACCCGTCAGAATCCGCCGATTGTTGACGGTATAACTGGCTATAACGATAAGTACTGCAACTGCACATTTGATAACTACTCCGGCTCTATGACCGTGGGGACACTCTCGACGGTTGTTATCCCTGGCAGGGGACTGTTAGACCTCTACAGCAATCAAGTAGCCCGCAACGATCATGTGGGAGATACATCCCTCTTGCAGCGCGATGCTGGCAACCCCATCCCGCTGCCCGGTGGTAGCTCACCGATTAAACACGTGATCTACATCGTGAAGGAGAACCGCACCTACGACCAGATCTTTGGCGATGAGTCTGTAGGCAATAACGATCCTTCGCTCACCCTGTTCCCAAGCGCCAACACACCTAACCTGCACGCTCTCGCTGATCGCTTCGGCATCTTCGATAACTTCTATGCCGATGCCGAGGTGAGCGCCGATGGTCATAACTGGATCAACTCTGCCAATGCTAGTGACTATAACGAGAAGATGTGGCCACAAAACTACTCACCGGGGGCAGGTCGCAATAGAGGCTATGACTTCGAGGGGTCCAGTACCATCAATCTTTCTGCTGGTGGCTATCTCTGGGATTCAGCCGCCCAAGCAAAGATCACCTATCGTGACTACGGTGAGTTCTACCAGTTTGACGCTAACTACCCGGCCTCGAAGGGTAAGCTCATTCCAGCAAGCGAAGCCAATACGTGTGCCGGCCCGGTTGCTCACTCATATAGCGGCGTCACGATCCCAGTAGGACAAGTGCTCTGCTTCCTGCCGATGGATATCAATCCACAAGCGACGCCAAATCTGGTGGGACACTACGACCCGCGGTTCAGAACCTTCGACATGAGTTTCCGCGAATCTGATCGTATGGCAGAGTGGCAGCGTGAGTACCAGCAGTTTGTTAGCAACAACAGTCTGCCTCAATTGACTATCCTGCGCCTGCCTAACGATCACACTTCTGGTACAAAAGTTGGTCAGATTACGCCTCAGGCTGCTGTCGCTGAAAACGATTATGCTGTAGGTCAGGTCGTTGATACTGTGAGCCACAGCAAGTACTGGGCCTCGACTGCGATCTTCATCACGGAAGACGATGCGCAGAACGGGCCTGACCACGTGGACGCACACCGCACCGAGGCTCTAGTCGTGAGTCCTTATACGTCACGCTCAAGCAAGTACGTGGACCATACCCTCTATGATACCGCTGCAATGGTGCGCAGCATGGAGTTGATCCTGGGCCTGCGTACGTTGAGCCAGTACGATGCAGCCGCAATGCCTATGTGGCGCGATTTCCACAGTGGAACTGATACGGCTGCGTACACGGTATTGCCCGAAAAGTATGCTCCAACATTGGTAAACGGGACAACTGCCTACGGTGCTGCCGAGTCAGCACAGATGAACTTCACGGTTGCCGATGCTATACCCGAAAGTCCGCTTAACCAGATTCTCTGGCATGCTATTAAAGGGGATACTCCCTACCCTGGTATTGTAGGTGGTGCTTCAACAGGTGCTAGTGGCGACAGCGACGGCTAACTGAAGATCCCATAAAAAAAGTTCCCGGCGTCGCTGGGAACTTTTTTTATGGGATCTTCAGGCTTCAGTACAGAGCGCGTCGTAGGGTTGAAACTAGCGCAACGCTTCCTGGGGAAGGAAAATGCGCACAATCACCCCTTCGCCAGGGGTGCTCTTGACGGTGAGGCTGCCGCCTGCAATAGCCAGCAAAGCGCTATAGGTCAACAGCCCTCCCCCGGTACCTGTTGTTGCGCTATTGCTAGCAACGATGCCGATGCCGTCGTCAGCAACGGTGATTTCCAGGTGAGGGTTACATGTTGCCTTGAGCATTAGGCGTAATCGGCGATGCACGTCTGTGCCGCGAGCATGGCGTGCGGCGTTGCGCAGTGTCTCTTGTACGGCGGCGAAGACAATCTCGGCGAGGGCGGGAGGCACGGTCTCATCGACCCAATGCACAGTCTCGGCTGAGATAGCCCACTCGACTTCGTCAAACGCGTGTTGGAAATCTTGCTCGATCATAGTGCGCATGGCATGCATCATACCATCGCGTTCCAGGTGATGCGGGGCGCTCGGTGTGGTTGAACGCATCATGGCGGCAAGTCTGCGATGGGCATCACTAATCAGATGCACGGCCTCGTTGAAGACAAAAGTTTCCTGCGTTCCATGCTCCTGCTGCTCACCAACCAGGGGACGCAGTGTCTCCATATGTAACAAGGCTAGGTGCATTTGTGGCAAAATTTCGTCGTGCAACGTGCGTCGGTGCTGTGCTCCCAACAGTTTTACATGCACGATGCGACGGCGCAGCAGGCTGGCAACGACTTGCATTGACTCGTGGTCGCGCAGTGTGTCCAGGATGCGCTGACCACACGCGTGAGCAAGCTCCATGTCCTCGTTGATGAAGATGCCACCATCGCGGCGCGGTCCCAAGTAGAGTGCCGCTACCAGCCCTAGTTCGTTGTAGATGGGCAAGACCCAGCAAAGCAGAGGTTGGTCCTGCAGGGTGAGCCGTACTCGCTTGGCTGCCCACTGCTTGCTGGGGTGTATCTGCTGCTCAAAGGCATGCGGTAGAACAGCCCTGGTGCTACCTCTTTCGCATTGCTCATCATCTGGCCAGCGATAGGTAAAGCTGCGTCTCATAGGCCCCGCTAGCACGACTAAGCGCGCACACTCGACTTCCAGCACGTGTTCACAAAGGTGAAAGAAGAGGTCTTGCATGCTCTGCTCGGTTTTCTGCATGTCGGTGTTTAACCAATGGCGCATATTTGTGCTGTGCAGAAAGGGTGCTAGCAGTGCGACATAGCGATCATGGGCGCTATGGCTGCTCCACGTGAAGAGTGCGTAGGCGGCGGTTGCTAGCGACGTAATCAGCAGTAAACCGACCAAGTTGCTGTGTGTGAAAGCTACAAGCAGAGCAATGAAGATGGCCACAACCGTAGCGACGATAACGATACCGCGCCACTGGTCGAAAAACCCTGTGCGCCCAAGCGGACGCTCAATCAAGATACCGTGACGCACAATAGAGTAGCCGATGAGCAGAATGGTTAACCCTACCAAGCCATTGGCTAGCAGGTCGGCCAACAAGAGGTTGGCAGGGACAGTG
>JAFAXQ010000094.1 GCA_019240835.1 Ktedonobacteraceae bacterium | reverse complement strand
GAACGGTGCGACTCTGCACAATAATACCGCGCAACAGGGACGCCGAAGCTTGCGAGAGCAGTGGACGCAAGTGTCCAAGACGCTCGCGTTGCACGCGTAATTGCTCCAGACGCAATCTAATCTGAGCACTGGCAGTGCGCTCGTTATAGATACCCCCTACCAAGGTAGGTGATGCTTCTTGCCAGATATCACGGCTATCCAGTACTTGGCCGACGGCAGCCTGCACCTGTTGCAGCAGGTCGATGGTCTGGTTGAGCAGCATCAGTATATCGCCCTCTGCAAGGTCGATGCGATGCAGCAGAGCATTGAGCGACATATGTTGCGACCAAGCCAGAGCTAGGCCATGAAATTCGGGTACAATACCAGATGTGGGAGTTATAGCAGCACGCTCTTCTACACCATTCACACGTTGTACAATGCGCCACAGTTCGCGGCGCACCTGTACCAGTTTCGGTTGTAACGTGTTGCGATTGCTTAAACGGCGGTCGTTGTCAAAAGTGAACCAGCTATGTATCTCGGCCAACTCGTGCGCAGAAAGTCCATCAAGTACACCATTCGTAATCATTTCCACAAGTAACACACCGCTGGGATGAAAGATGCCACGTAGCAGACGCCCCTTTAGTGTGAGCTGTTCATTCTGCCCGATATAGCCAAGAGCGCGCAATGCAAAGATAGTGCCATCAAGCTCTGCTGCACCTGCACGGCTCAGTGGATACGCGCCGATCTTTTGACGCCGCTTTTCCAGGGCAAGCTCGGCACTTTCTGAGGCAGCACCTTTTTTCTTTCCTGCTTGTTTTGCCTTCCTATAACGTTTTTCAAGGCGCTGGTACTCTTGCAGTTCCCACAGCAGATAGCGCTGAAATTCACGCAGGCTGGAGGCACAGATACGGCGCAGATACTGGATGTCGCCTGGACGCCAGAGACTGAGCACCGAGTTGTAGCGGATAACGAACGAACTGGTTACGGGATGCAGCTCACCTGTGATGCGTTTAAAAGACTCTTCAAAAGGCTCCCAAGGAGAATAGGGAATAACGGCGACACCGCGTGTATCCATGCCACGTCGCCCCGCACGCCCAGTCAACTGGCGGTACTCATTGGGTGTAAGCAAGCGCATCTCTTGCCCATCAAACTTGCTCAGGCTACCCACAACTACGCAACGTGCTGGCATATTAATGCCAAGTGCCAGCGTGTCTGTAGCGAAAACAGCGCGTAGATGACCACGCGCAAACAGCGTTTCAACCAACACTTTCAGGCCCGGTAGCAAGCCTGCATGATGAAATGCCAGCCCACGCGGCAATAAATCGGTGAGTGCATACACCTGCTGCAGCTTGCGGTCCTCCTTGGGCAGGCTCTCGAGCCAAGCCTTCACCTCTTCTCGAATGAGTTCCTCCCCCTCTGGTGAAGTAAAAAGATGGAGTGATGCACTCATCGCCGCATCTTCTACAACTCGCCTGCCAGGCAAAAAGTAGATGCAGGGCAGAAGATCGGCCTCACGTAATGCGGTGAGCACCTCACTGGGTTCAGGCGCGTGACGTTGTGGTGGCCGTCGATCATCTAACTCACTCTCTTCTTCTAGTTCATCGTCGTCCTCATCATCAGGATCGTAGGCGCGCTGTCGGCGCATATATTGGGCCAGCTTGGCCTCGCCGCCTATATGCGGGAAGTGTTCGACACGGTTGCCATCTGCATCCTGTACCAAATGCAAGGTGTTATCGAGAAAGTAGTAGTGTTCCAGGGGTACAGCCCGCTGCTCATGCACAACTAGTTCAATAGGACGATGCACACGGCTGATCCAGCTCGCTAGGTCATCAGCGTTGCTTACTGTTGCGGAAAGACCGACCAGTTGCACGTGAGGCGGCGAACAGATAATAGCTTCTTCCCATACCGGACCGCGCCCAGGGTCGCTCAAGTAGTGCAACTCGTCAAAGACTACGAAACCAACGTCGGCTAGTGAGGAGGGAGTCATGCTTTGGTAGCCAGCAAAGCGGTCTCCCCCCTCTTCAAGCAACATATTGCGATACACCTCGGTTGTCATAATGACAATGGAGGCCCGACTGTGTTCTACAACATCGCCTGTCACCAGCCCCACCGCACCGGCACCGTACAGCTTGCCCAAGTCACGATACTTTTGGTTGGAGAGCGCCTTTAGGGGAGTGGTATAGATAATACGCTGACCGCGCTGCTGTGCCAGCCAGATGGCATACTCTGCAACAAGCGTCTTTCCTGTTCCTGTTGGGGCAGCCACCATCACTGATTGCCCATGCGCCAGATGGGCAATTGCTTCTAACTGGAACGGGTCGAGAGGAAACGGGTAACATGCGGCAAATTCTTGCACACTCGCTATGGTCTCCTGCCCGTCCACCACCTGTTCATCCATCTCTCTTCTTCTTTTAGCCTACTGAATAAATAGTCCTCTCATTTTAACAGTTGTTAAGTATTCAGGCAAGTGGAATGTTTGCTCTAAGTTTTTCCACTTTGTTAAACACCTACTGTTGGTAGTGCTCGACAATGTCTGGTGGGCGCACCTGGGCAGCATCGGGATTCAATCCCGCTGAACGGCGCGCCCGCCGCTGGCGCAGGAGGTCCCAGCACTGGTCGAGGGCCACTTCGAGTGCCTGCATGCGTACATGGTTATCGCCCTCTAGCTTGCCTTGCGCTTTCAAGCCCATAAGCTCGTGCTCTTCGTCCACCAGCTTTTGAATATGAAGCAGGATTTCTGTATCGTCCATCGTTTTCTCCTTGTTGGCAAGATGAAAGAGCGACTAAGTACATAGTAATCTCTTTATCATGATATCATGCAGGGCAAATAAAAAAGAAGGGACAAGTAGGGCAGCGAAATGGCTCGGCTGGCTGCGCTGGATAAGCGTTGCGTTCCATACTCAGCAGCGCCCGTTCTACCTCGTCGTACAAACTTTGCTCTTTTTTGGGCGTCATAGTGATAGGCATTGTTTCGCCTGTGCTCAGGTTGTGGCTGTGCAGTTCAACAGGCTGGCCCGGGTACGCCTGATGGTAGGCGCAGGCATAGAGCACTTCACGCGTGTCAGCGACGGGTTTCTCTTTATGCTTCCCGTAACGCATACGCGTAAACTTTACAGGTGTTGAGGCTTCGACGCGATCTACGGGAACCTGCACCGTCTGGCCTGCTATATCCACCGTGTAATCCTGGCGTAGCTCCCATTTCACATCTTCTCTGCTACAGAGGTCGCGACGTATTGATTCGACGATCTCATGGCCATGTTGCTCATAGAGAGCTGCGAAAGGCAGAGCAGATCCGCCAAGGCTCTGCCAGTGCCGGTCGTACAGGTCACGGACTGCCTGCTGTGACGGCACGGCTTGGCTTTCTTTGGACGCCTGTAGCTGCTTGCTCACGTCCGCTATAGTGTTCTGAGTGGCCTGCCAGAAGAGTTGATAGGCTCCCTCTTCACTCTGAAAATGATAGATGTGCCTATAAGCGTACTGGCGTGGGCAGCGCTGGTATGCTTCGATAGCTGAGGCATTGACGGTTTTGGATGCTCTCATGGCCTCAATGAAGCCTTCGCTTGGCTGAGCTGAGACTATCGTGCTTGCTTCTGGGAGCGTGGGCACGACACATCGTGCCCCGACATCCCAACGCAACCTGATTATACGTTGATCGGCTAAGCCTGCCCCTAGTACACAAAGATAAGGAGAGCGCTTGTAGCTAAGCTTGCCGTAGCGTTCGCTATAACTGAGGATGAGAGCATCACGAGCGCGGGTGACTCCCACATAGAAGAGACACGACTCGCCGCTGTCGTGGGCCTTGGCACCTTCACTGCCAGTTGGTAGCATTCCCGACGGCGCAGGAACAGGATTTGCACGTTGTTGCAGGGGAAAGCGGCGCTGCACTAGGAACGGTAAATAGACGACGGGAAATTCGAGTCCCTTACTGGCATGCACGGTCATAACGCGAATAACATCTGCCTGCTCACCCGCGCTTTCTGCTGTATCCTGCTGGCGATTACCCCCGTCCTGGCGCAACATGACCAGGAGGCTGAGATACTCCAGGAAGCCCCTTGCCTGCTCTCGCAACGTGGGTTCCTTGTGCCCTTCCCGTGTATTGGCCTGTTGTTCACGCTGCTTGAGGCCTTGCTGTTGATCGTAGCGCCGAGCCACTTGCAGCAGCGCATCATAGTCGGCCAGGGTAGCGTGTGTCTCCGTGCTCTCGGAACAGCGCAGCACGTCACGCACGAGAGATGTTTCCAGCAAAAGATAGTGAGCCAGCAGCGACCACATGTCAGGAGCGTGCTGCAATGCTTGTAGTATCTCTGTCAGTCTCGTAAGGGATGCACGCCCTTGTGCGCTGAGATCGAGCGGTAACTCGCCATGCAACAGCAGTGCAACCGGTGTTGTTGCCCGCTCTCTTGCCGCAAGGAGCACTGCCTCAATATCTGTGTGGCTCAAGGGATGCTCCGTTTGCCTAGCGGCACGGAGTAGACCCATACCGCTGGAGTCGGCGAACAATAGCACGATAGCGAGTGCGTTTTTGATATGCTCTTGCTCCAGCATGCTACCACGCTCAACTATTGGCAGACCAACGGCTGCCAAGACGCTTGAGACCTTCTGCACCTGTGCTCGTGTGCGACAAAGCACCAGCATGTCGCGGTAAGCATAACCATGAGCATGCTTGTAGTGCATATCCTGTATTATGCCCTCTAGCTCGCTCGCTTCGCTCGTCGACTGGGCAAGCGTGACAGAGGCATCGGGTTGAGACAAGCGCACAGGCTGATTCTTCCCTGTTGCCTGTCCCGGCTCTAGTTGTGTGCAGCGAAACGACTCTGCAAGCGCGACGATATCGGGACGGGAGCGATAGTTGTGGCTGAGCGGCAATACGACAGCGCCTGGATAATCCTGCTCAAACTGGCTGATGTTGGCAGGCGAGGCACCGCGAAAACCATAGATGGCCTGGTTAGCGTCGCCCACTACCCATATGCGCCGCTCAGCACCAGCCAGTTCGCGCAGCAGCACACCGCTGGCACGATTCATATCTTGGAACTCGTCAACGAGAACGTGCTGGTAGCGCTGCTGCTGTTCCCGCAAAACCTCTGGGTGCTCGCGTAGGAGCTGTACCGCTAGGACAAGCAAGCCCCCAAAGTCCGTATCGCCTCGCTGCTGCAGTGCCTCTTCATATAACTTGTAGACATAAGCCACCTCCAGCGCCTTTGCTGCTTGCTGGATTGCTTCTTCACTGCTAGCCTGCGCTTGCATCTGCTGTGCTAGGTACGCGTATTGCGCTGGTGAAACAAGTTCGTCTTTGGCACGCGAGATGGCCTTGAGCATATCTGGAAAGTAGTAGGCAGGGGCATGCAGCGTCTGATAGTGGCGTAAGCAAAAACCGTTTGCGAGTTGACGCAAGAGAAAATAGCCCTCGGCCTCATCAAGCAGTGCGAAATCCGGTCGTAATCCAACCAGCGTGCCGGATCGGCGCAGTAGGTCAGCGCAGAACGCGTGAAAGGTGCTGACTCTGGGCAGGCTGTCACCATGTACTATTTGCGCAAGCCGTTCCTCCATCTCGCGGGCTGCCTTGCGCGAGAAGGTGAGTGCTAGTATAGCGTGTGGGGCAACGCCCAAGGTGGAGACCAAGTATGCAACGCGGCCAATCAGCGTGCTGGTCTTGCCGCTACCGGGTCCCGCTGTAATGAGCGTGGGGGTAGCAGCTTCGATAGCTGCTTGCTGGAACTGATCGTATCGTTTGTGGGGTGATGATGCAGGAGTATCTGCCGCTCCTGCAGGCGTGCCCCCGTGCGAGGAGGGAGTAGGAGCGTTGCTGCCAGGGGAAATAACTGCCCTTGTGGCTGAAAATTTGAGCAGTTCCGTCAGTCTATTGAGCATGGCAGTCTGAGAGACGCCGAACAGGTCGGCCAGGGTATGCGGTCCAACCCGTTGCGCAAGATAGAGAGCTGTTACACGTGTAGAAGGCATGAGCAGCTCGGCAGCGAAGAGATTGGCGGCAATTTCACGCTGGCTACGCGGATTGTAGTTGCCCGATGCATCATACCCCAGCATCTCTTCAAGCTGCTCCTGCTCGAACAGAGCCGTCATCTCTTCCTGCACATCGCCGCTCTGGCAGGGATCGCGGCGCGAAAGTTCTGGCACTGTTGTAGCGTGCGAAATCTCATCGCGAAGCTGGCGCAGAATAGCCTGAATAGGCTCTCCACCTCGACAGTGCAGCACGGCATGGCCTAATTCATGAGCCAGCGTGAAGCGGTGCAACGCTTCTGACAGGTCGCGGCAAACCCAGACAAGATGCTCATCTTCGTCTGGATCCATGAAGCCATACGTCCCCCGAGGATAGCTATCGGGATGGAACGTTTCAACCTGCAAGCCGAGCCACGCTGCTATGGCCTCTACAGGAGTTCTCTCATCGCTGTACAGGGGATGCTCTGTGCGGAAGCTCTCAAGGACGCACTTTGCCGCCAGTTCTGCTAGTACACGGATAGGACTCTGCATCGTGGCTCCTAAATAAAGCATAACAATCGACAATTCTATTATAACATTGCCCTACATGTAACCTCTCTACGTATTGACCAATAGCACATCAATGCTATGGGGGCAACCCGCAAATCATCTTTTTACTTATGCAACAATCGCCGAAAGAAAAGATCATGAAACATAATGTACAACAACCAAAAGATGCTACTAGCCGCCGTTCCTTTTTGGGTAAAGGACTGGCAGTAGGAGGAGCAGGAACTATCGGGGCCGGACTGTTGGCCAACGGACTACCAGCCTTCGCCGAGCAAAGAAGTGATGCTCTCACAAAGGGAGACGTAGCCATTCTCAGGTTCCTAGCTGCCGCCGAAATCCTCGAAACTGATCTGTGGCAACAGTACAACGAACTGGGAGGTATCCAGGACAGCGAAGTCCCAGGAGGCAGTGGCAATAAACCCTACACGACTGCCCTGAAAACGCTCGATATGGACATGGATCAGTATATCCACGATAATACCGAGGATGAGATCAGCCACTTCACCTTCATCAACGCATACCTGGTCTCGAAAGGTGCCGATCCCGTCAACCTGGATCGGTTTCGCATACTGCGGGGCAGCCAAGCCACAGGCGCTCAGAAGGACAAGCGACGGCTCACCAACCTCATGCAGCTCACCGTGGACACCAGTTGGTGGACACGCTACCGCAGCCGCACGAAGAACCCCGATTTTGGTGACACCTTTCCGCAAGCGGTCCCAGGTTTGAGTAAGGGGCAGTTTCCGGCCATTCCCAGAAACGACAACGATCTCAGCGGGAGCACCAACACGAAACCCTCCGCCCATCTCCAAGCGATCGCCAACACGGCGGGATTCCATTTCGGTTTTATCGAGCAAGGAGGCACGAGCCTTTACCCATCACTGGCTCAGAGGGTCACCAATGCAGAAGTGTTGCGCATCTTGCTCAGTATCGGCCCAACCGAGACACAACACTTTCAGACGTGGCAAGACAAGGCAGGCAATGCACCTGCTCTGACCGACCCCACGAATGGATTAGTGTTTCCAGACCTCAACGCCCCTCCTTTTGGCGGGGAGGACTTCCAGACCAACTTGATCATGCCCGAGCCAACCATCTTCCTCAGCCGAAAGTTTCCAGTCTGTTCGATCATTCGCCCAACCCAGACTGAGGGGGCCGCAATGGCCACAGTCAAGGCATTCACGGCTGACGGGCTGTTCATCGGCCAATCGCCGCAGTTCTTTGCAGTTCTACAGGACTTGGCAAAGCAAGCAGATGAGGCTCGACGCGGGTCATAGTAGGGGAGATAGTCTCAAGGCCAAAAAGACACACAAACGGTACATTTGTGTGTCTTTTTGGCCTTGAGACTACCCTTCTAATGCACTAGGCAGAGCCTCAATAAATGCGTTTCTGATATAATAAATCAAATGGATAGCAAGTAGAGCAAGTCCTCATCTACAAGGAGTATCCGGATGGAAGCAGAAGAGATCATCGCACGAGCCAAAGCGCAGCTAGAGGCTCCGCACGGCTGGGTCGTGTTACCCCTGCTCCCTGATAAGCTCGCTTGGGACATTGCAAGCTGGATTTTTGGCATTTTCGTAGGCTTCGGTCTCTTAGCATTTATAGTTCCCATCGTTATTCCCCATAACTACCAACATGGTCTGGTAGCAGCGCTGTTCACAACCCTGCTACTGGCGATCATGCTCTTTATTGGGATAGGCAGCCTATGGGCGCTTATAGTGGATGTACGACGACTACTGCAAGCCGATAAGTATCTTATCGTCATCACTTCTGACGACTTTGTGAAGCAACAGGGCGAAAAGATTATTCATGTGCCGCTGGCGAATGTACGCTACGTGACAGCACGTGGCAAGCGCCCCCCTGATCGTACTCCGCCACAAGAGAGTGCTGCGCAACAGGTTGCCGGAACTAGTAAGAATACAGCAGGTTTCTTTCTGGGTCGTGGTCTGGTATCTGGTCCGCGTCCACTTAGTCGTCGCATGCGCACACCCACCTCCCTGGCTTTCATTGATACACGCACCGAAACAGAGGTTATCGTCGTCAACGACACTTCACACGGTGACCCATTTATGATCGCTGCCCTACTGAAGCAATACACCAGCGCCATACACAAGTAAGGGAGTGGACTAGAGTATGCTGCTGGCTATCGACATTAGTAACACGAATATCAAATGCGGGATTTATGAGAGCAAGATAATGATACACCGCTGGGTGGTATCGACCGTCCGCCAGCGGACAACCGATGAATATGCTATGCTGCTGAGTGACTTAATGCGCCACGTTGACCGTCGCTTCTACGAGATCAGTGACATCATCATATCAAGCGTCGTACCGCCCTTAACGCCCGTCTTTCAGGAACTCGCCGTGCGCTACTGCGCTAAAGAGGCACTTATTGTCAGCCATACGAGTGATCTTGGTATTAACTTGCTGATCGACAATCCGTGGGAACTAGGCTCAGATCGGATTGTCACTTCTCTAGCAGCGCATCATCTTTATGGTGGTCCTGCCATCATCGTTGCGTTCAGCACGGCTACAACTTTCGACGTCATTTCCTCTAAGGGGGATTTTCTAGGTGGAGCAATCGCTCCAGGGCTAGTTATTTCAGCCGAGGCTTTGAGTAGTGCAGCCTCCCGTCTCTATGGTGTAGGTTTGACGCCACCGCGTACGGCATTGGGCAAAAATACTACCGAGAACATGCAATCGGGCATTATCTACGGGCACGTTGGTCTCGTACAAGGGCTTATTTGTCGCCTGAGTGCAGAGATTCCGAAGCTGAAGGAAGGGGAAGAGGTAAAAATCATTGCACATGGAGGGCTAGCCCAACTCATGGCTCCCCTCATCCCAGAGATACAATACGTCAATCACTATTTGCCACTTGAGGGGTTGCGGCTAGCTTACGAGAAGCTACGAGATAAAGACGTGCCTGTATAGGCGGGTGGAGTGGCAACGTCCTATTTTCCCGTGGGGCTACCCCCAGAGTATCGTCAGAGCTGAAGGGCTTAACTGCCGTGTTCGAGATGGGAACGGGTGTTTCCCCTTCGCTATAGTCACCACCCCACCCGCATATACAGACATTACTTGCAGTAAGGTGGAGACGAGGGGATTCGAACCCCTGACCTCCGCCGTGCAAAGGCGGCGCTCTTCCAACTAAGCTACGTCCCCACGTTGCGAGGTGGGCCTTCCTGGACTCGAACCAGGGACCTCAGTCTTATCAGGACTGCGCTCTAACCACCTGAGCTAAAAGCCCGTAATGCTCAAGCTTGAGGTGCTTTAGCAGCACGTCTTGGACAACTGAAGAGTGGTAAGGCTCCTGAGTATACAAACATTTTCCCTGTCAGTAACAAACTTGCTTGCTAAAACCTCACTAGTACAGTGAGTTCGAGCTAGGAACTTCCCTCTGGGTGGAGGGAGGACTCCCTAGAAAGGAGGTGATCCAGCCGCACCTTCCGGTACGGCTACCTTGTTACGACTTCACCCCAATCACCAACCCCACCCTGGACGCCTGCCTCAGTTACCTGTTAGCCCAGCGTCTTGAGGTGTTGCCGACTTTCGTGGTGTGAC
>JAFAXQ010000077.1 GCA_019240835.1 Ktedonobacteraceae bacterium | reverse complement strand
AGCCCTTGATGCTACTTGCTTGCTTTGCTTCCAGAAGCAATGATAGAACTTATGAGTCTCTAGAGGCTTCCTGCTTCCGCTCGAACAGAAAGAACTATCTTCTAGCGAAACACGCCAGCAGAAAGGAAAAGCGATGTTAGCCTACGAGTACAAACTAGCAGGCACCAAGAAGCAATATGCAGCCATTGACGAGGCTATTCGCACCGTGCAATTCATTCGCAACAAATGCTTGCGTTTGTGGATGGATCAGCGCGGCGTGAGCAAAAATGATTTGCAATGCTACTGTGCTCAACTCGCCAAAGAGTACTCGTTTGTCTCAAAGCTCAACTCGCAAGCCCGTCAGTCCAGTGCCGATCGTGCGTGGTCTGCCGTCTCTCGTTTCTATGAGAACTGCAAAGCCAAGAAGCCTGGAAAGAAGGGCTATCCCAAGTTCCAACACGATAACCGATCGGTGGAGTACAAAACAACTGGCTGGAAGCTGGACCCTGATGGCAAGCATATCGTCTTTACCGATGGCTGCAACATTGGCCGTCTGCGTTTGGTAGGCAACAAGAAACAAAGCATCAAAACGTTCCCAATTAAACAGATCAAACGCGTTCGCATTGTGAAACGGGCGGACGGCTATTATGCTCAATTCTGTGTTCAGGCTATGCGCAAAGTGGAACATGTTTCCTCCGGTTCACAGCTAGGCATCGATGTCGGACTCAAACACTTCTATACCGACTCGAACGGAAAGACTGTAGACAATCCGCGTTTCTTGCGCAAAGCTGAGAAGAAGATTAAGCGCCTCCATAGGAGGTTATCCCGCACACAGAAGAAGTCAGCTAACCGCAAGAAAGCACGTCAAAAACTCGCTAAGGCATATCTCAAGGTCTCTAGGCAGCGCGAAGAATTTGCCAAAGAGCAGGCAAAGGCGTTAGTTTCGTCTCACGACTTAATTGCTTTTGAAGACCTTCAGGTTGCCAATATGGTGAGAAACCACAAGCTCGCTAAGAGCATCAGTGATGCGTCATGGGGGCGGTTCTTGCAATGGGTCCAGTACTATGGCCTGTTGCAGGCTATTCCTGTGATTGCCGTGCCTCCACAGTTCACTAGTCAGAACTGTAGCGAGTGTGGCAAGGTGGTCAAGAAAGCCCTCTCAGAGCGGACGCATCGCTGTCTGCATTGTGGGTTGGTCATGGATCGAGACGAGAATGCCGCTAGGAATATCCTGCATCTCGCCCTCACAATGCTTGCCTTGCAAACCCTTTCTGCTGCTCAAACCCGTACCGGGGGGCACTCGGAAACGGACCTACAACGACGGTAGGTAAATCGCTTCTGGACAGGCGACCTCTCCCCAAAGATGCGGGTCGATGGGCAAGTCGCTTGGATGAAGGAAGAACCCTCGCGCTTTGAGCGTGAGGAGTGTCAGTGTATTCTACGTAGTAAGACAAGCTATTGAGTCATCTCTCTGACGAGACGCTGCACACGAGCACCCTCGGCTCGTCCCTTCGTCTCTTTTGCAGCGAGGGGCATGACGCGCTTGAACTCTTTGCCGTGTTCAGCAATCAAGCGAGCCACGATTGCTCGTAGATCATCATCGCTAAGCTGTGACGCTTGCAGGTAGCTCTGCAGGATATTCAGTTCATGCTGTTCTTTCGCAGCTAGATCATGTCTTCCACCTTGCTCGTACAGCGGAATAGCCTGCTGGCGTTTCTTGGCTTCCTGTTCGAGAGCGCGTAAGCCATCAGCTTCTGTTATAGGTTGTCCATACTCAGGATGCTTGCGATCAGTACGTGCAACTTCAAGCGTGTGAATAGCTCCCAATGCCATACGTAGGGTGTCGAGCCTGATCTGGTCACGGGCACGCTGGGCCTCTTGTATATCTTTTCGTAGTTGGTGTTCTAGTGGTAATTCTGCTCGTGCCTCTGGCATAAGAAATTCTTCTCCTCACATATCCTTCATTTCTAGATAAGTGTGTCACGTACACCTTCAAGGAAGCAAACTGAAGCCATTCCATTTACATCGTCCGCCACACAATAGATGATATAATAGAAAAGTAGTAGCTACACAAGCTGAAAGGTCGATTTTCATGGCAACCACTTTTAAGCGTGCAGTCTCACACGCGCAACAACCATTTGTGAACGAACCCTTGACCGATTTTAGCAAAGAGGAAAACAAACGAGCACAGGCGGAGGCGCTTGAGCAGGTAAAGAGCGAGCTAGGGCGCACATATCCGCTCATTATTGGAGGGAAGCAGATTGAGAGTGAGCACACCTTCGCCTCCGTCAATCCCTCTCAGCCCAACCAGATCATTGGTCATTTTGCTCGCGCTACAGAGGAACAGACCAAAGAGGCTATCACAACGGCGGCAACGACTTTTGAGACATGGAAGCGCGTTCCGGCTGAAGAGCGTGCGAACTATCTTTTTGCCGCGGCTGATATTATGCGCCAGCGCCGCTTCTACCTCGCCGCTTGGATGATATATGAGGTGGGCAAGAGTTGGAGTGAGGCCGATGGTGACATGGCAGAGGCTATTGATTTCCTTGAGTTTTATGCACGCGAGATACTGCGTCTCGCCGAGGAACAACCCATTGTGCGTATGGAAGGCGAGGACAACCAGCTCGTCTATATTCCACTCGGTGTGTGTGCAGTTATTCCTCCCTGGAACTTCCCGTGTGCAATCATGGCGGGCATGACCTGCGCTGCCCTTGTGGCAGGTAACACCGTCGTACTCAAACCCGCCAGTACAGCACCGACTATTGCTGCACAATTCATGCACATCCTACAAGAGGTAGGGCTACCCGCTGGCGTCGTCAACTTCCTCACTGGCTCAGGCTCAGTGATTGGCGACACGCTCGTTGATGATGCACGTGTACGCTTTATCGCCTTCACTGGCTCACGCGACGTTGGCCTACGCATCTACGAGCGTGCGGCAAAGCGTCAGCAAGGACAGCGCTGGTTGAAGCGCTCTATTCTAGAGATGGGCGGAAAAGATGCTGTCGTGGTCGATGAGACTGCCGACTTGGATGCCGCAGCCACAGGCATTGTTTCCTCAGCATTCGGCTTCCAAGGACAGAAGTGTTCGGCAGGCTCACGGGCTATCATCGTCGAGCAGGTCTACGATCAAGTACTACAAAAGGTGACCGAAAAGAGTAGGCAGTTGACAGTTGGCGATGTGACGCAGCCAGATGTCTACATGGGGCCAGTGATTGATGAGAACGCGATGAAGAAGGTTCTTGAGTATATAGACATCGGTAAGGGTGAAGGCCGTCTCGTGACAGGCGGCGGACATCACGGTCCGGGCTACTTCATTGAGCCGACGATATTCGCCGATGTTAATCCGCAGGCACGTATCGCCCAGGAGGAGATCTTTGGTCCAGTGCTAGCTGTCATGAAGGCAAAGGACTTTGACGACGCTTTACGTATTGCCAACGACACCGAGTACGGCTTGACGGGTGCTCTCTACTCACGGGATCAGCAGCATATTGAGCGTGCGAAGGAAGAGTTCCATGTTGGCAACCTCTACTTCAACCGCAAATGCACCGGAGCGCTGGTGGGTGTTCATCCCTTCGGAGGTTTCAACATGTCGGGTACCGACTCAAAAGCAGGTGGGAGAGATTACCTCTTACTGTTCATCCAAGCCAAAACCATCTCTGCCAAAAAATAGATGTCAACGAGCAACGACTTGCACAGTATTCCTGTGCAAGTCGTTGCTCAGACACTAACTTACTGCTTCTGACTCAATAGTACAAAACTGCCCACAAAACTCACACCAACCGCTGACCTTCCCATCGCGCTCTTGCATATCTGAGAGACGACGAGCGCAGCGGCAAACGTATCCATGCAGACGAGCAGGATTTCCCAACACAAGAGCGTGGGCAGGTACGTCCTTGGTCACCACGGAGCCGGCACCGATCAGTGCAAACTCGCCGATAGTTACACCGCAGACGATAACGGAGCCAGCGCCGATGGATGCACCATACCTTACCAGCGTGGGTGTAACCTGCCAATCGTCGGCACCTTTAAGCTTACCATCAGGAGCGATAGCGCGGGGAAACATATCATTAGTGAAACACACATGCGGTCCCACAAAAACGCCGTCCTCCAAAGTTACACCCTCGAAGACAGAGACATGGTTTTGAATCTTGACACGTGAGCCGATGCGCACACGCGTCTCAATGTACACTCCCTTGCCGATGTTACAGGATTCGCCAATAGAGGCATGCTCACGCACATGAGCCTGACGCCATATACGTGTCCCAGCTCCGATATGTGCTTCGGGTGACACTTCTGCTGTGGGATGAACATAAAAAGTCTTATTGACTATTGTGACCACCTCATATTGCTGATCTCTGTGAATTGATTGTTGTGTTTTTATGTAAGGTCCATAAAAGTACAACCTTGCAATTCACGGAGCGTTTGAGAAATGCTTGCGTATAAAAGGAACCCAACGTAAACGTGAGAAGAAGCCCCAGAGGCCGGCGCTTTCCGCCGCCATGACAAGCCAGTGCTGATCAACATCCACCTCGATGCGCTTGAGAAGGTAGTGATCGCTGTCTGGCGAGTTAAAGCCGTACATCGTGGTAAGGGCATAGTCGTATCCGCCACGTTGTACAGCCTTCCTCACTGCATCACCTATATGTTGAGCTTGTCCAATAGGATATGCGAAAGTGCGAACCAAATGTCCTAATCGCTGCGTTAGTAGCATTTGACATTCTGCAATCTCGCGCTGAAGCTCTACTGAATCAGACAGATATGCCAATACGGGATGATTCATTGTATGCGCACCAAACGACACCCACCCACTTTCCTGCATCTCCTGTATTTGCTGCCATGTGAGAGGCAGAGTGAAGACATCTTCTTCGTCGGAAAATGACGAAGGTAATGCTAACGCTTCCCGCATAGAGAGCAAAAATGCCTCTCTTTCTGCTACCGAGGTGGCATGACATATGTGCGTATCAATGAGGCGAGACAAAGCGGCCCGTTGATCTGGCTGATCTAACTTGTACACACTCTCTTCAAAATGTACCTCGCGCACTGGTGCATTACGCAACATGCGTTGACTATCCAGCCACCAGAAACTCTTACCACTATCTACATAGCCAGGGACAAGGTAGATCGTGATGGGAACCTGCAACTCGCGAGCAAGAGGGTAGGCATGTGTGTGGTTATCGCGATAACCATCATCAAACGTCAAGACCAATGGCGTACGCCGATCACGGACGTGTAACTCATGTTGACGGAGCTTATATAGATCATCAATTGCTTCTTCTACGTGTAATATATGGTAGTACTTACGCAGATATAGGAGGTGACGACGAAGATCACCTCCTGTTGCACGGTGATAGTTCAGAATAATCAAGAAACGCCCAGAACGCCTTGTCCACCAGCGTGCTACGCCTACAAGTCCGCTATAGTAGAAAAGCGCTGCAATACATATTAATATATATTTACGCATAAACTTTCTGTTGACTTTATCTTCATTACATCTCCTCTAGTTTCTGCTGAACTCTTAACGAAGCCAAGTAGAGGCTATTTCGCAGAAGCTACCTGTCGCGAAACGGCATGTGCAATCCTGCTAGCCGCAGCCTCGACCCCAAGGACGAAGCGGTAGAGCGGACCAAAGCTTCTCTGTGCAGAGAAGCCGAGAAAATACAGCCCCGGTACGGTACTCTCGAAACGACTGTTCAAGATCGGAGACCCCATATAGGTCTGCACTGCTGCTACGATAGATGGATGAAGCATAGGCAGACGTCGGACATCGCAAAGATAGCCTGTAGCAAGTAGCACATGGTCAGCCTGTAAGTCCTTGCCGTTCGAGAAAGTTATATGCACGTCGTCGTCAACAGCCTGTACCTCTCGCACTTGCACATCGTCGTGGATAGAAACCTTACCGATGACCCGTTCCTTGAGCCAGGGAGAAGCGGCCGGGATATGACGCGTGCTGAGGTAATAGTCTTTCGTCGTCCGTGGCAGCTTATGAAACAGGTAAGGGGTTTTTTCTAAGAATACATTTGACCACCCAACCCCCAATCCTGTTAATGGTGCTCGTAGGGTCCTGAGTAATGCGGGGATATGCGGATTCTGGACGGCGACCCAGCGAATGGGCCGACGGATAACTAGGTCTACTCTAGCACCAGCTTCATACATGAGCGCCGCTGTTTCAAAGGCACTTTGTCCACCACCGATCACGACGACGCGGTTGTTGGCAAAATGATCAACTGCGTTATGATCCATGATGTGCGAAATGAGGTGCGCAGGTAGATGTTGCATGTACTTGTCAGGCCGATGTGCGTAGTAGGCAAGTCCTACCGCCATTACTACCGCCAAGCTGTGGATCACGCGACCATCGACCAAGGTGATCTCGAAATGAGCATTTTTGCGCTCGATTCCTGCCACGTAAGTCTCATCGACCGTAGGAGCGACTCGCTTTTGAAACCACAGCCCATAGTCGATGAAGGTATCGAGCCAAAACGGGTCTTGTTCAAATGGTCCTTGCTCCTGGGCGTAGTGTTCGAGTCGGTAGTGCTTGTGTGGCGTGGAGAGATTGGTCGCCCACCAATGAGAGCGCATGCGCATCCCTTTAGGCATATGGTCGCGCCAAAAGCCCATCGGCTTGCCAAAGATTGCAAACTTAAGCCCTCGTTCTTGTAAGTGAGCTGCTGTTGAGAGTCCGTAGGGGCCAGCTCCCACAATAACTACATCATATTGAGGAGTGACTACCGCATGTTGTGATTGCTGCTTATCAACTGTCAGGTGCATTGAAAACTTGCTCCTTATATTGGTCTGTATGTGAAGAGTTGAGTATTCATGAGCGCACACGTGCTACTTGCCGAGCGACAGCGCTCGCCACGCGTTCTCCCGTAGCCTTAGCACCTACAACGAAACGATACAATGGGCCAAA
>JAFAXQ010000058.1 GCA_019240835.1 Ktedonobacteraceae bacterium | reverse complement strand
ATCCACGCGGTACTCACCCGTCCGCCACTGCCTGCGTGTGCAGGCCGTTCGACTTGCATGTGTTAGGCACGCCGCCAGCGTTTATCCTGAGCCAGGATCAAACTCGCCAATCAACCAAGCTTGGGCCGCCATGCCCAAGGGCAAGCGGCAGCCAAGCGCGGGGGCACATGGGACGTGCCCCCAATAGATGACAGGGAGAGTTGGCCTGCCAGCCAACTCCTGTGCTCATATACTTTCCACACTTCAGTTGTTAAGGGAGCCTCCGATGAGCCTTGCTCACCTGCTTTGTTGCAATAAATACTGCTTTTCAAGCGTTTCACTTGTTCACAATTACTGCGAGACGCAGTATCTCATATACCCTGCACTTTGTCAAGAGATTTTTTTACCAATTTACCAATTGCTACTCCCCTGCTTCCCAACGCAAACGCAACTGCTGTGCATATGCAAATGTCTCATCAAGACTGCTATCATGCACTGAAATGCGCTCGCGCAAGATACGTAGGGCATTGATGTATTCATCAAGCCATTGTATTATAGCAGCACTATTGGTCATACAGATATCGCGATACATCTCTGGACTACCAGCAGCTAAGCGCGACATATCACGAAACCCCCCTGCTGCGAGCAGGGATGCATCTGCCCACGTTGGACTAGCAGTAACAGTATCTACCAGCGCTATGGAAGCAAGAAAGGGAAGATGGCTAATACTGGCTACTTGTCCATCATGCTCAGCGGGATTCATGAAGTGTACACGCGCTCCCAAAACCTCAACAAAGGCAGCTACTGCATTGAGAGCTGTGCGATCCGTCCGTACTGTAGGAGTAAGACAATAGATGCAATTTTGAAAGAGAGCAGGGTCAGCCGACGCGATTCCCGTCAATTCTTTGCCCGTCATAGGATGACCGCCAACAAAGGATACAGAAGATGGTAGAAATTCTTCAGCCCAACTGATCACCTGTACTTTAGTACTAGCGACATCCGTTACTATCGTCCCGGGGGTGAGAGATGAGGCAATATTTTGCAACAGAGCTTGCATAGCTCCCACAGGGGTTGCTAGAATAAGCAACTCTGCGTCACATACCACATCTGTAAGTGCCATATATGATTCATCAATTGCACCCAATTTGACTGCAGACTCACTTACCCCCTTTCCCAAATCATAACCGACCACTTGCCGTGCCGCTTTCGCCTTACGTAAAGCCATGCCTATCGACCCACCAATAAGTCCTAAGCCAATAATTGCTACACGACGAAACATACATGTCCTCTTTCTACTACATCATTACTATAATTTCTTATCATTTAGAACATTGTCTAACCATCTACATAGACATAAGAGCATGGAAGTAGGATCTGATGGGAGAAGGGTTACCGAATTGCAATAGTATACGCTAGTTAGCTCGACTTAGCAACGGTTAAATACAGGAGCTAAAAATACACCAAGTCCTCCAGCCACTTAGCTCCACACAGACCTAATGCGCTGGCTAGCATTGCAGTAACATCATCACTGAGTACCACATCGCGCTCCACCCGATACAAGTCCAAGAAGCGCGGTAGCACCTGCGGTTCGTAGGCTGCAAGTAAATCAGCAGCAAATTGCTCAAGCAACAGTTCATAGGCTAAATAGTCTTCGGCGGCGGTATCCTCGTACCAATCAAAGCCTCTGATCGTGACAGGTGTTTTCCCATCTAGTTCCGGCTCGAAAATCTCAGCATTCTGCTCGCGCAGGTCTTTATTGACAATGTCTCGCTGGGAGTACAAATGCTGATAGAGCCATAAGGCAGCAAACTTCAACTGCCATTCGTCCGCCCACAGAGGATAGTCGTTGGGCCAAGGACGCGGATCACTCTCTAAAAAAGCCAGGGTGAGTTCGTGGCAGAGCATGTAGGCAAACTTCTCTTGCGTGAACTCACCAAAAATCGTATCAATCTCAGCAGGTACGACAATGCAGGCAGGAGACGACGCATCAGTCCAGTATGGCTGCGGGTTATCCAGTTCCTCATCCTCATTACGTGGTGCAAGAGGCCAATCAGCCATAGTAACCAGCAGGATTTCTAGTTCCGGCATAGGCTGATTGAGTAGTTGTGTGAGCAGCACGCCTGCTTTATCGATGGTTTGAAACACCCAGTGGGCGCGTGCTTGCTCACCCGTTGGATAGTAAACCGTGAGCGGTTCAGCTAAAGTTTCGTACAGTTCATAAGGAAAGTGCATGTTTTGTCTCCCTTGCCGCGTGCAGCAGTGAGCAAAATAGGAAAAAGAGGTGTCCTCAAAACACCTCTCTCCCTGGTAGGGGCGCTAGCTTCCTGCGCCACTGCTTATGCGCCTACGTAGCTCGTCAGCATTACGCTCCTTGCGGAAACTGCGGTACACATCATTAAAAAGCTGACGCAGGTGTGGAATATTTATCTGCTTGCCACCTTCATAATACTCAAGGGCAACCTCACCAATAGACCAAGTGGCAGCGCCAGCGATAGCTCCAGCGACAATGTCACCGCCAAAGGGGACTGCTTTAGCAGCTTGTTCGGCAAGGTACCGCATGCCTAATCCGCCAACCATAGTTGCCATCAGCTCCCGTGCGTGTTTCATTGTTTCTGCGCTATTCATAGACTCGCCATACAGCGCAGCAATGCGTAGTACCAGACGAACTTGCAAGCCTAGTAGAATGGGAATATCAACGAGTGGAATAGGTTCTATGCCTGCAGCTAGGCTAAGCAATGCAGCATTACGAATGATACGCCGAGCAGCCTGCCGTCGGAAGTAAGGTAGCTCTCGTCCTATCACCAGAGCTGCCTCTGGACTTGCCTCAATGACCCCAGGAATCAGCTCCTCGACAACATTCAACCCGGTCTTCGCTGAGATAGGAATGACACCCGGTACATCGAGCATCGCTGCTATCTCGCTTGCCAAGCGGTCACCGCCCTGCTTACCTTTGAGCACGTCAACTTTATTCACAGCGATGATAACAGGCTTTTCCAGCTTGCTGACAACTTCATATAGTTCTTTGTCTTTTGCTTGCAGCTCTTTTGAACCATCTATAAGCAAGACAATCACACTCGCCTGCTGCAAGCCACTTTGGGTGATATCCGAGAGTTCGGCAGGGCTATCGATGCCAGGGGTATCAATCAGGGTAAAAGGTCCAAAATCCGTGCGTATCAGGCTGCGTGTCGTACCTGCCTCTGCGGATACGGGAGAAAGTACTTCTCCTTTTAACTTATTGAAAAGTGTACTTTTTCCCGTATTAGGCTGGCCAACAATTACCACAGTATTATTTAAGCCCCGCAGCACCTCCTCATGTGCCTGCTTCCAATTCACGGCTTTCATGAAGTTTTGCACCATGCCCATGTTAGCAGGTATAAATTTTAACGCACTGATACCCAGATTGCGCCAAGTACGAAATCCATTGCTACCACTACTAGTATTCTTAGCATCTCCTTGCATCAATTTCTTTCCCTTCTCGATGATATTTGATTGCAGTGATAGGACATAACTTATTAGCCATTATAGCTGTCTTATAGGCTCAAGAGCAACCCCTAGCCCCTTCGCTAGCACACTATTCAGTCCGATGACGCCGTCTTCAGCATTTTGTTATATACTAGCCGTATGAAGCGCCGCCTTCAGCGGTGGAAGGAGGGGTGCAGTACCCCCACGGTGGTTCGAGGTGTCCACGCAACATCTCTTTATCCTGTTTTGGCCGCACCAGGCGGCGAAGTGGAGAGCACAGATGCCTACATCACCTGCACAGACTACTATCTATCAACGTCCCGCGGAACTGCTACAGCAACTTATCCGCTTCAACACAACGAACCCACCTGGGAACGAGCTAGCCTGTGTCACTTATATAAATACGTTATTGACAGAGGCCGGGTTTCAGACGACCATTCTTGCTAGCGAGCCGGCACGCCCCAATCTTATCACACGTCTACGTGGAAGCGGAAATGCGCCACCATTGTTGTTGCAGGGGCACGTTGACGTCGTAACCACAGAAAAGCAGAGTTGGCAGCAACCACCATTTGCAGCCAATGAGACCGACGGCTATATTTGGGGACGCGGCGCGTTAGACATGAAAGGCGCTGTTGCCATGATGATAGCGGCACTTCTGCGCGCCAAGGCTGAGGATATTCTGCTGCCTGGCGATGTTGTGCTCACTGTGTTGAGTGATGAAGAAGCTGGCGGAACGCTAGGAGCACAGTTCCTAGTGGATCGGCACCCTGAGTTGTTCAAGGATATACGCTATGCGCTTGGCGAGTTCGGTGGTTTCAGTCTGCACTTTGGCGGCAAAAAGTTTTATCCTATTCAGGTGCTAGAAAAGCAAATTTGTTGGTTAAAAGCAACGGTGCGTGGTCCAGGCGGCCACGGCTCAATCCCCATGCGCGGAGGAGCGGCAGCCAAGCTTGGATACATGCTCCAGGAACTCGACAAACACCGCCTTCCTCTACACAGCACTCCCATTCTGCAACAAATGGTCGAAAACATGGCAGCAGTAATACCGGCACCTCTGGGTCCACAGATGCTTCAACTCCTCAACCCGGCGCAGGCACAGCTAGCACTCAATGCACTTGGCACCCAAAAGTCACTCATTGAACCCTTACTGTACAATACTGCCAACGTCACCATCATACATGGCGGAAGCAAGATCAACGTGATTCCCAGCGAAATTGTGTGTGAGATAGATGGTCGCCTCTTGCCAGGCTTTAGCCCCCGCGATATGATAGACGAGTTACAGCAACTCATCGGAACGGATGTAGAGCTTGAAGTTGTGCGCTACGATCAAGGGCAGGCTAAGCCAAACATGGGCTTTTATGAAACACTAGTTACGATCTTACACGAAGCCGACCCAGATAGCACTCCTATACCTCTGCTCACGCCGGCAGTTACAGATGGACGTTTCTTCTCCCGACTAGGGATTCAAACCTATGGCTTCACTCCTATGAACTTACCGCCGGATTTCAATTTCTTGCAAACAGTTCATGCCGCTGACGAACGTATCCCCGTTGAGGCGATGGAATTTGGTACACACGCCATCTATGAAGCGTTGCGGCGTAATAAAGCGTAAAAGGAAGGTAGTAATGGTAGCACAACGATCACCACGAGCTATGAGCGTGGACGAGTGGCGTGAACTGGAGCGGACTAGCCACGACATCAAGCATGAGTATATCGACGGGCAAGTCTACGCCATGTCAGATGGGAGCCTTGCTCATTCTCGTATTGGCCTTAACGTCTGCATTGCCCTTGAAGGAGCGCTCGCAGCAGCAGGAAAGCCATGCTACATCTACAATTCAGATGCAGTCGCACGGCTCTCGCCTAAGCGCTACACCTACCCCGATGCTTTGGTAACGTGCGATGGACGCGACCAGCCAACGCCCGACAAGTAGGAGGTATTCAGCCCAACTTGACGCTCTAGTATGTCATCTGCCATAATCAGTTCACTATGGAAACTTCATCTCTCATATATGCTGGGCCAGAGCCTAGCTCACCGCAGCAGGTGCAAGCCATCATCGCGGAGCTGCGCCGCCTCTATCCTGATGCAAGCTGCACACTCAACTTCTCTACTCCGCTAGAGCTACTCGTTGCCACGCAACTAGCGGCTCAGTGTACCGACGAACGCGTCACCATCGTCACCGCGCAATTGTTCAAAAAATACCGTAGTGTAGAGGATTACGCCAGCGCCAGCCAGGAAGAACTTGAACAAGACATTCGCTCAACAGGGTTCTATCGCAACAAGGCCAAGAACATTCGAGCAGCCAGTCAACGTATTCTGATTACATACGGTGGCGAAGTGCCGAGTGTCATGCAGGATCTACTTAGCCTGCCTGGCGTGGCACGCAAAACGGCCAACGTCGTCTTAGGCTATGCATTCAACATCGTAGTAGGAATAGTTGTTGACACGCACGTAGGACGGCTCTCACGGCGTCTCGGCTGGACAAGCAGCGAGGATCCAGTAAAGATTGAGCAAGACCTTATGCGCATCATACTAAGAGAAGATTGGCTCGATATTTCGCACCTGCTCATCTTTCATGGCCGCGCTACTTGCCTGGCACGCAAACCACTTTGCGAGCAATGCACACTCGCACAGCTTTGCCCGTCAGCGTTTGCTGCCAGGAAGTAAAGGGACGTGAACTACCACTTCCTCAGTAGTCGTGTCTGCTCATAAGCAGGGTCGCTATTATCTCTCTGCTCACTCCTGAGCCTACCAGAGGCAAGGAAGCCTAACCGCCCCAACCTGGGAGTAAGCCACTGATCCAAGCCGTAGTAGCGCCCCGCGGAGATGACGAGGAACACGCCAAAAAGGAGCGCATAGGGAAGCGCTGTTCCTATATCGGTGCTCTGCCCTGCTTTGAATGGCCCTCCACCACCCTCAGCGGTTGACCAGATGCCCAATGCCAGCAGAATGCCAACGACATAACTCAGATTGCTGAAGAGGCCAAGAATTAAGAGGACTGCGAGGGCTGCCTCTGTCGAGGCTTCAATGCGAGCAAAGAGCAATGGATTAACGCTAACGATGCCAGCCCAGAAGCCAATCCATGCATGTATCAGCGGAGGTTGACCATTCTGGGCTGCCGTAACTTGATCCAGAAACTTGTTTTGAAACTCAGGTTGCCACTTTAACCAGGCAGCAACAACCCAAACCAAGCCGAAGGCAACGCGTAATGCAGCAATACTCTTTGCTCTCACTGTGTTTACAGGAGACCACGTTTGGCGTACTCTGTCTCTAAGAGACACATCTGACTGTACTGACGGGGGAGCTGTGTTCAATCTCATAAGTTTTCACCCTCTCGTTTGTTTACGAATTTTCTCTACTGCTTGAATAGGGTAATTAGCATTGCGTCAAACATTGATACGCATTAAGTTACAGCTATGTAACTGCTCCACATAAATGGCTACTCAGTGACTATACTAATAGGCTATAGAAAACCCAGAAGTGTAGAACACTTAGACTTCATAGATTACACGCATGTCAGCAAAAATTGTGTACATACGCAGTTGATGAGGATAACAACACAGGGTCACAAAGACAAAGGGGCAGATGTATCAATGGGCGCTGCGTGGGCGTATAATAAAAAAAGTTGCTTGTCCTTATTGAATTTGTACTGGAGGTTCTCCTATGCAAGCGTGGATCGTTTATCTGCTAGCTCTTCTCTTCTTTCTGGCTTTGCCTCTTGTGGTTCTCCTGATCATGGAAGACCCCAAAGCACCTGATGAGTCCAAGCAAAAACAAGTGCCCGTTGCTAGCCCTAGCAGACCAGAACCAGTCACTTATGGTATTGTGGCTGTACTGTTGGCACTTATGGTCGCAGTAGCAATCGCCGCGAACAGACAACGTTGAATCACTTGTGCAGTTTCAGCAATCGTTCTTGCGTTTGCCGTAGTAGTTCGTCGCTTTTGCAGAAGGCGAAGCGTATATAGCCGTATCCAATATCGACGTGTTGTGGAGTATAAAACGGCTCTACTGGAATGCAAGCTACACCGACCTCTTTTATCAGATAGTTCGTAAATTCCATCGATGTTCCACTGAAGACGCTTGTGTAGTCTGCTAGGACGTAGAATGCTCCTTCTGGGATACAGTATTGTAGACCACTGCTTTCGAGTGCGCACAGCATCAGTTCACGCTTTGTGTGGTACATAGCTTGATATGCTTCATAGTACGTCTCAGGAAGACCGAGTGCATAGGCTATTGCTTGCTGGGAGGGATGATGCACCGCAAATGTCACGAACTGGTGCGCACGAGCTACACCCTCCACTAGTTCAGGAGGGCCATACACCCAGCCAACTTTCCAACCCGTCGTGCTGAACGACTTCCCACCACTACTCACGGTGACGGTTCGTTCAAACATGCCTGGCAGCGTAGCCATAGGAATATGCTGTGCGGGTGCAAAGAGCAGGTGCTCATACACTTCGTCGGCGATGACTGTCACGTCATGTTCGATACACAACTGGGCAATGAGGGCCAATTCTCGGCGGCTAAATACCCGTCCGGTGGGATTGTGCGGGCTGTTCAAAAGCAATGCTCGCGTTTTTTTGCTAAAGGCGGAACGCAGCTCGTCAGTATCAAACGTCCAGGTCGGTGGATGCAGTGGTACGTACACTGGAATGGCATTGGCCATGATGATATTGGGGACATATGAATCGAAGTACGGCTCGATCACAATCACTTCATCGCCGGGGTCAACCAGTCCCAACAGCGCAGAGAAAATACCTTCGGTTGCTCCCGCAGTGACGACCACTCCATTCTGCGGGTTGATATCAAGCTGATAGAAGCGTGCGGCGTGATCGACAACTGCCTGACGCAGGGCTACTGTTCCAGCACCAGGTGCATACTGGTTATATAGCCCGGCTTGTGCTGCTTGTACCAGATGCGTGATGACATCGTGTGGTGCATCAAAGTCTGGCTTGCCCTGCCCTAAATTCAGCGCTCCATACCGCTGTGCAAGGGTATTAATCTCAGTAAAGATGGTCGTACCAAATGTCTCCACGCGATGAGCAAAAGTGGACATATGTGAAGCCCTCCATTGCAAGAATGCCGAGATTGAACGGACCACAGGTGTGGCCCTTAGATTATATCAAATCGGCAGCATAGCTCATGCCAACCGACGCACGCCAGCGATCAAGCGTTTTCATATTCCCTAGTGTGTCTTGCCAGTTCATCGCTGGGGCCTGTCTTGTCTCGATATACTCAGCGACGGTAGCAGCTTCCAGAGTATAGAGAGGAGTACGACTCTCAACGGAAATTTCTTGCACCCTCTGCTCATCGTTTCGCTTGATAACAATGGTGCTATGCTCGCCCTCTGGCACCCACGGTTTTGGCACGAGGATAGAACCCTCTGAGCCGAAGATATGCACGACATTGTTCCCCATTACCTGCACACCTGCAAACAGTTGCGCGAGGATGCCACCGGGAAAAGTGAGGGAAGCGACAGCATATTCGTCTACGTGACTGAGCACGCCAATATGCGCGGCACCCACTACCTCGTCAGGCTCGGCACAGTCCTGGCCTAGCGCAGTGCCAGCGATCAAACGTGCCATCGAGGTGCAGTAGCAACCAACATCAAGAATGCTACCACCTCCCAGTGCATAGTTCAACAAGCGATTTTCAAGGTGAAAGGGAGTATGAAAACTAAAAGTGACCTGCATGGCATGTATCTTGCCAATCATGCCAGAACGAAGCAGTTCAATCAGTCTTGTCGTTTGTGGGTGACAACGATACATGAATGCTTCCATCAAGAAAACATCGTTGCGCCGTGCCGCTTCAATAATAGACATTGCCTCTCTATAATTGATGGCCAGCGGCTTCTCGCACAGGATATGTTTACCCGCCTTAGCAGCCTTGATGGCCCACTCTGCATGTAGTGCGTGAGGCGTCGAAATATACACGGCTTGCACGTCTTCATCGGCTAGCAATCCTCCATAGCTGCCATGACAACGCGCAATAGCATACTTCTCGCCAAACCTATCAGCGGCAGCCTGTGTACGGCTTCCCACAGCAACGAGAGCACCAGTTCCTAGTGCTCGCAGCCCTTGCGCAAAAATGTTGGCGATGATTCCCGTACCGAGGACGCCCCAGGCAAGAGGTGAAGTCATCTTCTTCTCTTTTTCCCCGGTCTGGTCAGTCCAGTAAGACTGGGCGTTTGCTTCAATTTGCTTTCATTGAGCAAGCGGCGGAACATTTGCACAAGTGGTACCTCTGGGTCTATATGCTCTGCTTTTTCTAAAAACAGTTCCGCTTGGCGATAATCACCGCTCTCCAAATGTATTGTTGCCAGTGCAATATTCAAATTAATAGAGTCGGGATTTGCGCTGAGACCGTCCTCAAGTGTTTCAATGGCTTTTGCAGGTCGATTGGTTGCATTGTACAGAGTGCTGAGCGTAAAGTAATAGTCTTCATTATCAGGTGCTAACGCGATGGCACGCCGATAGCTCGTCTCAGCCTCTTCAAAATTTTTGAGTGCTTGATGCGCTTCACCAAGGGCAAACCAGGAATCAGCAGAATCCGGTGCAAGTTGCACCACACGCTGACAATGTTTCAATGCTTCTCTATACTGTTCTTGCTCCGTGGCGATCTCACCTAGGTGCATCTCGACGTGCGCCTCATCAGACGGCTCAAGCGGCAAAGCTTTGGCTTGCAGTAGATGATCTTTCGCTTCATCAAGTTGCTTGTCCTCTATGAGCAGTTCTGCCAGGGAAATATGTGCCTCGAGGTTATCCTCAACAGTTAACGACTCGCGTAATGCTTTCTCGGCAAGCTCTAGGCAGCGTTCAGCACGTTCATCGTCTCCCTTATCAAAGTATCTATCACTGAGTCGTCGCTGCACTTCCGCCAGGCGTCTTAAGTTTAATCCACGCTGCTCGCCGAAACGTTGCGTCAATGCCTCCAAATAGACGATGCAACGCTCATATTGGGCAAATAGCAGCATACGACCAGCAGCTTGCTCGTAGAGCGAGTTATCAAGTGGCAACTTCTTGATGAGAGCATCAGTGTAGTAGGTGGCTTGCATTACAAGCAAGAGCACTTCCTCCAAGTAGTGTTGTGTTTCCTCGTCCGAGAGTTGCTGTATCTCTGCCGCTTTGTGCTGCTTGCTAAAATCTTCTAGATGCTTATCAAGCTCTTCAATTTTCTCCTGCAACTCCACAACGGATAGACCCTGAGCATGTTTTGTCTCGTCGGTCATGGTTTGAACGCGCCACTCACCCTGTTCCTGAACAAGAGTATAACTTGTCCAAAACCAGTGCCGTCCTGTTTCCTGGTAAATTGCACTTGCTTCGGCTAGCTCGGGAAGCGTAGTGAGAGGCATTTGCTCTAGCTCAACAGACCAGCCAGTCTCAATCTCTTTATTGCTAGTTGAGTAACCTGTACCGAAGAGATTGGGAAGCCAAAGCTTCGGTCTCTGAGGTTCGCATTCACGGATCAAGTTTGGCTCTAAGTCGCTTGGCTGAGCTTCTTCTGCCCACGCCTTGCGCCGTATCACCCACTCGTCCCTGGTAAGCCCTTCGCGCAGAGTGCTCTCACTGGAGAGAAGGTCATAAGCGATGCCATAGCCACCTTTCGCCCAGAACTCAATAAAGTTGATAACAACGTCCTGAGGCTCTAAGCCGTACAGGTCGAGAACTTGCTCGTCGTCTTCAGCATCCTCACCAAGATCGGGAGCCTCTAGCACCAGTTGTTTCACCAGCGAGAGATTAGCACGGTAGTCTTTGTGCGGTTGTGTGCCAAAGCGTTCATTGACATCTAGCGCATCTAGCAGTAGACGACGCCCGTGCGCTAACGAGCACTCCTTCGTTTTAACGTTGGGCATGCTTGTTGCCATACGAGCAGCAAAATTATCAAATCTGCGCTTGCTTTCAAACCTGATGAAAAAGTCTTTCACGCCATCATACCAAAATTCAAGCAGGAACCCGAGAATATATAACTCTGTAGGATCGTCCTCCTGTTCAAAGCAGAGCAGCAGTTGTACTTCACCTGCTGCCCGCGAATCGGTGACGATACCTTTCCAGAAACGCCCAGGAACAGCCGGAGCCTCAACCTGAACTGCAAATTGTGGTTGAACTGCTGGATGCCACTGTGGATAAATTCTATCGTTTTCAAGTCGTAGCAACGAGCGGCGCGCCTCTTTACGGACGCTTTTCAGAGGACTCAATGTGTTGAGAGCATTCAGGACATCAGCCGCATCGGTATGCTGCTCTTTTGCCAATGCCTTGAGCAAAGCCAACTGCGCCCCTTCCGGCAAGTCATTAGTTTCAGCCAACGCAGCTTCTGCCTGCTGCTGATCTGAACTGGCGTGCAAATTAGCAGCGATCTGTTGATAGTGCTCAAATACGGCCTGTGCTTGCGTGTTCTCTTCCTGCGAAATAGGGATTTGCGTGTTCTTTTTCTTTGCCATACTTTCCTCTTTACCTTACAACGTGACTACACTCATGTTTGCTTGGGGGTATTGTACTCTTCTTGTACGGGGTGTGCAAGATATCACCATGCCCCATCTAGAAAACTAAGACTATTAAGCACTTCTCTTTTGTGCTATCATTGAGCTGTCAGCAACATTGCTTACGGAGTCCAGTGTGAAAGCCGAAGACATCGAAAATTATCTGTCCCAGCTTGGCCAAGAGTTAGCGAAACAAGGTATTCAAGAGCCAATCCATCTCCTTCTCATAGGAGGTGCCTATATGCTTTTACTCGCCAGTAGTCCACGCAACACCGACGATATCGACATTTTCTGGCTAGAGGAAGAAGAAGGACTCCAACGAGCACTACGACCACTCCAAGAAGGGGTAAGCGCTGTTGCCCAGGTAAATCAGATCAACCCCGACTGGTTGAATTATATGACGCAACTCCTCATGTATGATCTCGTGATTGTTCCAGAAGGCAATTTATGGAAAACCTATGGCCCACTCCATATCTACGCTCCACCCCAGGAATACATTCTCGCACTCAAGATGTTTGCAGGACGCGAGAAAGACATAGAAGACTGTAAAATACTCCTTCAGCAGATAGAGATCAGTTCACGACAACAAGCCCAAAGTTTACTTGAACGTTACATTTTACCCGATGCACGACAAAATAATAGCGAAACGATTGCAAGGTCACTCGATACTCTTTTTGGAAAGCAACCAGCAAACAATGACGGAGCGGCATCATGAAAACGATTCAAACCATCGCACGAGCCTATCAACACATTTGCACTGGAGAAGAAGAGCCTTGGGTTGCATTAGGCAACTTCAGGAACGCCTGGTATGGCTATGCAAAGGATGATCGGCTAGCCCTAGTGAAGGATCCCATACCAGAACCAGAACTTCACACGAAACATACTCGCAATTGGGGAGCTTTCTGCGCGGCCTCAGTCGAGTTTCTCTGTGGTTGCTATAGCGTCCCTTGCCCAGAGTGGGTCCACGATCCCCGGTACATCCTCACAACACCGTGGTGGCCTGAATATGCCTCTGACCTCTCCACCCGCAGACAGTTGATGCAGATCACCCCAGCACCCTTTCTACGGCGTCATATCTTTTGCGGCAATCGGCTGTACCAAAACAAATATGAAATGAGTGCCTGGGCGCAAGAAGCAAGAGCCAGAGGCATTACAAACCCAGGAGAGATTTTCCGCTATGCGCGTCAAAAAGAGATCAGTATTCATGGAGGCTAGCAATCGCCACAATTTCTCAAGCAAATGCGGCCCCCCCGTTGTCATTTGCCGATGGATATGCCACTTGTCAGAATACATATTAGTTCATTTAACAATCCTTCATACAGAACCTTGCTCTCCTGGTGCAAGCGCACACGGACGTAGACGTTGGTCACTTCTAACGGTCGATCCATATCCAGGATTTGCAGGCGTGCAATGCGTGGGTCGGCGCGTAAGGAGTCACGATAAGCCTGTGCGCGCTCGGCAAGGGTGGTTGCACGCTGCATAGCGGCAAGGGCTGCCCCGGCGTTCATCTCCTTGCGCTGCCGCTCCCGCTCCTTCGTCTGAGCTTGCTCTTGTAGTTCTTGTTGCAGGTGCGCAATCTCCTGCGCCTGCTTGTGCTGAAGTTGCGCATTCTCCCGTGCTTGCTCTGCATTTTTTCTCTGCTGATAGACGACAAAACCACCAGCGATGAGGGCTGCTAGGATAGCTACCGCAGATGTGATCATTGCTGCGATGACGGTAGGGTCAAGTCCACCACTAGGGGTGCTGGCAGGGGTGGGTGTTGCCGCTGGTGAGAGGAGAATCGCTGCTATTACAATTAGCAGTAGTGGTATCTGTCGTTGCATGCTTCTCTCTCATTCTCAGGGCACACCCTGCCCTTGCTGCACATTCATTGCTCCATCAGCACAGCAGCCAGCTTGAGGATCTTCTCTTCGTGCGGCCATGCTTTGCGCGCCGCTTTCCAATTGGCAATCGCCTCTTGACGGCGCTTCTGGCTGCCCAACGCCTTCGCCCCTTCGACTCCTGCTAGCAGATAGTATTCAAATTTTTCCATGTTTCTTATTCCAACCGCCGCCGCCGCTTGCTCGTTGATGATCTGTATCTTGTAGCGCTCCGGCACGATGATGGTTGAGGGAAGTTGCCCGAACTGTACAAGAGCACTCATGGCATGCTGGCTGTGCTCCCGAATATGCGCAGCGTCGCTCTCCCCAAGGGCGAGATGGGTCATGCCTTCAAACAAGATGAGATGGTAGAGACCATAGTTCGCAGAGACGAAAAACGGAACCGCTCCGAACTCGCTAGGGAAGAGATTGCGAGCTTCACCCATGCAGCGGAGTGCATCCTGGATCTGTCCATTTTGTGCATAGGCATAAGCCAAGTCTGCAAGCACCTGGCTGCGTAAGGGGAGCACCACCTCCTTGTTCAGGTGCTGCTCAGCCTCTTGACGCTTCTGCAACATAGCCTCGGGCTGTCCGTTGCGGCCCAATGCTCCCCCCAGGAAGGTCAATGCGTAGATATACAAGTTGCGGTCCTCTGACATGCGTGCCAGCTCGACAGCCTGCTTCGCATACGCCAGCGCTTCACGAAAACGAAGTCGATGGAAGGACACGAGGTTCATTAGTAGACTGGCTTGAGCAGCTAGATGGGCCGCTGTCTTCTGGTATGGCGAAGACTGCCGTGCCAAGGCGACGAGCAATAGCAGATATCTGGGCAGGGCATACTCAACCGTGACTAAACCATCTCCATTGAGGAGATGCCAGCAGCTAGTGATGCTAGCGGTACATTGGGTGAGAAAGTCTTCCATGAGCACCGCAGTGAGTGGCCCCGTTTGCACTTTGGCCACGAGTGCGGTGGAGAGTATGGCCAGAGCCGCCAGAGCCGTCCGTCGCGACATTAGCACTTCACGGCTATTTCCATCGGATTGATGTGCCATCGTGTTCCATCTCTCTAGTTCGGTGTGTACTAACGCTTGCAATTGCTGACACGATACGCCCTCTGCTTGCCAGCTTGCTATCAGCGATGTGAGGTTAGTGAGCTGTTGACCAAACCACGTCGGCCAATCAAGCAGTTCTGTGTCCACAGCAGCGTCCTGTTGCACGTCTGAGGGTGGCACCAGCACTCCGCTTGCTGCTGGCACATAGGACGAGGCTGGCAGTGCCGCTTGGTCCTGTAGCAATTGTACCATACGGTGAGCAGGTCGCTGCGGTGCCAATGCCTCAACTGGATAGCCAAGCAGATCAGCAAGCACTTGCCGCTCTCTCTTAGGGATGGGGCGGTTGCCAGTCGCCCAGTCATATAACGTGCGTTCGGGGATATTGGTCTCTTGGGAGACTTCACGGAAGGAATAGCCCGCCTCTTTGATACAGGCTCTGAGCGCATTGGGATACCGAGCTTCATGCTTCGTCATCATGTTTTCCTTTGTAGGTGGATGAACTGTTCTTTCATCGCAAAAAATGCTTGAGCAAGAAATATCTAGCTGAAGTATAGGCAACGTGTACGTGACTGTCAACTAGTGGAGAAAGCATATCTAGTGCAGACATACTGCGGCGAGTTCTTTTTGTTGCTCTTCTCATCACTATGCCCCTGCTTATTACAGGCTTTTCACACAGAAATTTGCCGACCCAGAGCAGAGAATTTCGCGATTTTGCTCACGTGAACAGGTACACTTATCTTTGTCACAGGATGTGTGAATGGTTCCTTGTAGCATACTAGGAAGATGTGATGAGAAAAGTAACGTTTTGTCCTTTAGCACCAGCAGAGAGAAGCACGTCTGAGAGTAGCCCACAACTCCCACTCGTAATGGTCATCGATGATTCGCCCACCGTGCGCAGCATCCTGGAAGTCTGCCTTTCGCGTGCAGGTTACCAGGTCAAGAGTTTCCATGACGGCGTTGAGGCCCTCCTGTGGCTGGGTTCGCCACAAGCACGTCTGCCTGAGCTGGTGTTTCTAGACATCGGGTTGCCCAAAATGGATGGCTTCGAGGTGGCGCTGCACCTCAAAGGCAGACCGCAGTTACAGGACACGGTGATAGTCATGCTGACCAGGCGCGATGGGGTCATCGAGCGCCTCAAAGCCAAGCTGGTGGGAGCCAAAGACTACATGGTCAAACCGTTCAAGCCACAGCAGATTGTTGCGGTCGTGCAAGCATATCTAGGGATGCCCGCATCGAGTGAACGGTATCATTGAAAAGCAAGGAAGGGACAGGAACTCGCTACGCTCCCATCCTCGGTCTATACTGAAGCGCCTCGGCCACATGACTAGCCGCAATGATGTCACTGTCTGCCAAGTCGGCGATTGTGCGTGCCAGCTTGAGCACACGGTGGAAGGCTCTTGCCGACAAATGTAATTGTTGCATCGCAGCTTTTAATAACTTCTCCCCCGCAGGCTCGACTTCACAAAACGTATGCACTCCGGCAGGCCCCATTTCAGCATTACAGGTCAAGTTTGTCTCCACTAAACGTTTGACTTGGCGCTCACGGGCTGCCTGCACACGTGCGCGAATCGTCGCGGAGGTTTCCACTTGGCGCTTATTAGCTAGTTTCTCGTAATCAACACGTGGCACTTCAACATGAATATCGATGCGGTCAAGCAGGGGTCCACTGATGCGTTTCTGATAGCGTGCTATCGCCAGTGCAGAGCAATTGCATTCTTTCACAGCATCACTAAAATAGCCGCAGGGGCAGGGGTTCATCGAAGCGACAAGCATGAAGTTTGCAGGATAGGTGATTGTCCCTTGCGCCCGTGAGATGGTTACGATTTTGTCCTCTAACGGCTGGCGCAGTACTTCTAGCACGTTGTGCCCAAATTCTGGCAACTCATCCAAGAAGAGCACACCGCGATGTGCCAGGCTAATCTCACCAGGATGTGGTATACGTCCACCACCAACGAGACCCGCGTGGCTGGCTGTATGATGAGGTGCGCGGAATGGCCGTTGTACGATCAACGGCACATCAGCGGGAAGCATGCCACTGACACTGTAGATTTTGGTCACCTCTAATGCTTCTTCGACGACCATGCGCGGTAGGATAGATGGTAGAGTACGGGCAAGCAGTGTTTTACCTGAACCAGGGGGGCCGCTCATCAAAACGTTGTGTCCTCCACTTGCCGCCACTTCCAGAGCGCGCTTGACATGCTCCTGGCCGCGTACCGCTGCCATGTCTTGTAGGTAAACGGCCTCCTTCGCACCGTCCAACAAGTGCGGGTCGCGTACGTATGGCTCGATCAGACGCTCCTGATTAAGATGAGCAACAAGCTGGCCTAGCGTCTCAACGGGATAGACTGTGATGCCCTCTACTAACGTCGCCTCAAGAGCGTCCACGGCTGGGACAAAGACGGCCTTGGCCTGCTTCTCACACGCCAGCGCCACCATAGGAAGAACCCCATTGGTATGACGCACAGTACTATCAAGAGAAAGTTCGCCAAGAAAGAGATAGTCATTGATGTGTTCGTCGGGGCTGATCTGCCCATTTGCCAGTAGTATGCCCACTGCGATAGGCAGATCATAGGCAGGGCCTTCTTTACGCAAGTCGGCGGGGGCAAGATTCACAGTGATATGTTTATAGGGGAAGGTACAACCGCTGTTCTTGATGGCTGCTCGTACACGCTCTTTTGCTTCGTTTACCGCAGCATCGGGAAGACCAACGATCATAAACGCTTGCAGGCCATTGGCGATGTCTACCTCTACTTCGATTAATGCACCATCCAGGCCAATTACAGCGCAGCTCCGTACTATTGCCAACATATTCCACATAACCTCTTCATTAGTCTGGAGCGTATTATACACGAGAGTAGAGAAAAATGCAAGATGGTTGAGGGTAGCGGAATGTAGCATGCTTGGAAATTTTTTCGAGAGCAGGTGTTACAGCGGTAGTAGCGATGGTAGAGTTAACGCGGATATTAGCACTAGTGTCTTTTTGTGGGTTGGCTTTCATAAGTTTGCAGCAACGGGGATGACAATCACCTCTTGCCCCGGCTTGAGCGTCGTCTTTAAGCCGTGGGAGCCGCTAATTACTTCGTTATTCACAAAGATTTTGATATGCCCTCGCACGTGCCCCTGCTCCGTACAGAGACATTGCCATAGTAGAGGATGCTGCTGTTCCAAGGCAGCTAGCGCTTGCTCTACAGTCTCAGCATGCAGAGCGATCTGGCTTTTACCACCACTATACGCACTGAGAGTTGAGGGTAGACGCAAAGTTACGGGGTCTTTTTCTTCATTGCGCATATATTCTCTATCCTTCCACAACACCTTGCTGTAATACGTGCCTCTTTACCAATTCTACGGCCTCTCCTACAGATGATACCATGATAGCACCTGCTTGTAACAGTTGCCCTACTAGTTTCACGCCCTCACCATTGGTATAGTCACGTGTAGCGATCCCTGTTCGTTGTAGCTCACCGTCATCACCGTCAATCAACGTATCTGTAGCACAAGTTGTGTCCATGCCTGTAGGAGTCAGCAAGATTGTGGGTAGCCCATGTTGTGCTGCTGCTAGGGCCTGCTGCAACAGCACGAGGTTACCAGCACCAATCGGCGCGGGACAGAGGATGAGTACGGCAACACGTGCAAGGCTTGTCTGCACCTGTTTCACTGTTTCCGGCGCGATCGGGGCGTAGGGCTGTTCTACAATCACTTCTTGCGCAAGGCGCAAGGCGAGCGTATAATCACTGTCGCCGATATTTAACGCTCCAGCGCTGAATGGGATGTGCCCATCGGCTAAAGCACGCATCATCAGCTCACCCGAACCACCACCGGCAATCACGTGAACCAGAGCATGAACACTGTCCCTGTGCTCATCGCTGCCACCAGGAGGCAAGACACTCAGATGCTCTGCGCCGCGCAAAATACCCACCCGCACATTTACACCATAGACACGACTCAGCAATTCAGGTTCCAGCACTTCCGCAGGCCCCGCATCTGCTACAACACCACGCTGGAACACGATCAAGCGCGGAAAATAGCGCGCCGCCAAATTGAGATCATGCATAGTGGCCACAACCGTTACTCCGCGCTCACGATTGAGACGCTGCAGCAGTGCAAGGGTTTCAATTTGATACTTGATATCCAGGTGCGCAGTAGGTTCATCAAGTAGCAGCACAAATGGCTCCTGCGCCAGAGCCATTGCAATCAGTACCCGCTGGCGTTCGCCACCACTCAATTCATTGAAGATGCGTTGGGCAAGAGCAGTCACGCTAGCGATACGCATCGCATCCTGCACAACCATCTTATCACGAACACCACATCTAGCAAAGGAGCCGATAAAGGGAAGACGCCCTAAACCCACCATATGCTCAACGCTAAAGGCAAAGGGTATATGCAGTTCTTGCGGCACCACAGCGATGCGCTGAGCTACACCACGTCGGCCCCATCGTTGTAAGCTACGGCCCGCGAGTAGGACTTCTCCCTGTTGAGGACATAGCACCCCGCTTAGTAGGCGTAACAGCGTGGTTTTGCCGGAACCATTTGGCCCCAACACACCAAGCATCTCACCCGCTCCTATGGACAAGGAGACATCGTACAGCAACGGCTCCCGTCTATATCCGAAGGTTACGTGCTGCATCTGCAGATGCATTATGGCATTGGTTACATCGTTGCCCATCTTTACCACCGATAATCCCGCTTGCCTCTTCTCAGCAGAAACAAGAAAAAGGGAGCTCCTACTAGCGCAGTGAATATCCCTACAGGCAATACGGCAGGCGCTATCACGACGCGAGCCAACAGGTCCGCCAGCGCGAGAAAGATAGCACCGCTCAACATCGAAGTCGGGAGCAAGATACGATGCTTAGGCCCCAACAGCAAGCGCATCATATGCGGTATAACTAGTCCCACGAAGCCGATTAATCCGCTGATAGAGACGGCAGACGCAGTTAGTAGTGAGCCGACGATAACCACGACAAATTTGCGTTGCTCTACATGTAAACCCAGGTGCGCCGCGCCTTCTTCGCCAAGCGCAAATGCATCAAGCACTCTAGCAAGGGTGAAGGAGTAGGCGATGCCAACAACGATAATGATGCCCACAATGAGAACGGGCGGCCAGCTTGAGACGGTCACGCCGCCGGAGAGCCACGTGTAAAGTGCTTGCCCGCTAAACTGTGCATGTGGACTCAGCGTGAAAATAAGCGTCTGTAAGGCAATCGAGACGGCATTGACTATCACCCCTGCAAGTAGCAGTGTCACAACGGGAGTATGTCCATCCGCACGAGCGATACTGTAGACGAGCAGCACCGTGAGCATTGCTCCTACAAAAGCAAGCAGTGGTGTAAGCGAAAAGAGAGAGCCATAGATGGTATCTATCGGCAACACGAAGGCTACAGTTGCGCCCAATGCGGCCCCAGAGGAGGTACCAATGAGAAAAGGATCGGCCAACGGATTACGCAACAAACCCTGAAAAAGCGCTCCTGCGACTGACAGGGCTGCTCCGACCAAGACGGCTCCAATGACAAGAGGAAGACGTACTTGCCAGACAATTACTTCATCAGCCACATCCCAACGGCGCACAAAGTGAAATATACCCATACCATTGAGCAGAACTTTGGCGATAGTACTAACAGGAATAGCAGTCGAGCCGAAGCTCACTGCTACAAGAATGGTGATGAGCAAGAAGACGCATAATATGCATATTACTAGTGAAATAGGCAATGAGCGCTTTTTCTGTTGTTCACGTTGGGTGGGAGATGTTGCAAGTTTCATATGGTGCGTTTCGTGAAGTGACTATCAGTAATGGTAGTGTACTCACGATTGTATTGCCGTGTCAATGGATGTCTTAGAAACTGAGAATATTACTTGGAAATACGGTTCGGTTGTGTTATACTGATGTAGAGATAAAGAAAGTATCCTTTACTGGTCTTTTCGAGGTAGTTCTATGAAATTTTTTATTAGCTATCGCCGCAAGGGTTGGCCTTTCGTCCACAATCTAGCAGAGCACTTTGGCAAACAAATCAACGGTAGTATATTCGTCGATTACACTAGCATTGACGAAGCTGATTTTGAGCACAGCATTTTGCGTCATCTACGTGAAAGTGATATTGTTTTGGTGGTTGTGACAGAGCTTACCTTTGCGCCGGAACGTATCAACCAAGACAATGACTGGGTGCGCCGCGAAATTAGCCTCGCGTTAGCGATGAAAAAAACAATTGTACTGATTCTTGTTGATAATCAGCCGCTTCCTCAACCAGCTAACTTACCAGCAGATATCCAAGATATCACGCGCATACAAGGTATTGAGTTTTATCCGCGATATTTTGAGGCAGCGGTGAAGGAGCTAGCGACATTTGTTGCCAAAGTTACAGGATCGGCCACGCTGTTGAAAGGAGGGTACTCATCCTTGATACGTGGCCAGGACGCCTTAATGCGCTGCGATTTTGCCTCAGCAAAGCAAGAGATTGAAAAAGCACTGGATACACTTCAGGAAGACGAGAATCCTGCAGAAGTTGCGAAGGCAAAATATCTTCTGGCACTGGTGCAGTTAGGCGGGAAACGACCATTTAGCCAAACACTACTTGCAATACGTTCGGTTGAAAGCCTTGTAAATGCAGCTTTGGTGCTGCATCGCTCCTACTCCTACCTCATAACGCTAGCCTTTTTCAAGCTCGACTTTGCACGTAATGGATTCCCCTCTCTAAAGAATGAGGCAATTAGGCTATTACAAGAGGCTAGAGTGGTGGCACCGACATCAGAAGACATCAAAAATATCAATCTTCTATCTAAATGTCAGCCCTATCTGGTTGATGACTATTCTCAGTTGCTAACGATTGAGCAGTCATAGGACGTACCGTACCTTACAAATGGTTCATAAATTGATGTTTTTACTAGAAAGGGAGGCATATAAAGTGTAATCTATATCGTTCTACTGTTCACAAATCTGATAAAATCGTACACAAAATTTCAGCAGAAAGTCTTAGTTAAAGATAAGGAGGGTTCGTAACATGGCAACTCAAACGCAAGCTCCTGCTTCAACACGCCAATTCTCTGAAGCTGAGATGAAGCGTTATTTCTCCACAGTTCCTAGTGCCGCAATTGTGGCAGCTATTATAGGTGTCCTACTGCTCTTTATTGGTTTTTCCACACAAGCTCAAGCCTTCTTAGCGAGCGGATTGGTGCTCCTCCTGATCGGCGGTGGTATTATCTCGGCAAAACTAATAGGACCAAAACCTACTGACCAGCAGTATGACGCATGGTTGAATGCTCAAGCTCAGAGAGTAAGGGTCAAGGCAGTCGAGAAGCTTGGGCTAGATCCAAGGCAGCTTACGGCGGAGCCGTTGGTTATCCACGGCTTCGTCTTGTCAGGTACGAAGGATTCGATCAGCTATCGAGCTGATGAAATTCGTTCGAAAAAAGGTACAGACGGGAAGTGGCGTTTCAGCGTGAATATCTACACCTACTTTTTCCCAGAAGAGCATCATCTAGCAGCCTTTGTTGGTGATGTCAACGCACTAAACCAATCATCGCATAACGAGAAGACTGAGGAATACTTTTACCGAGATGTCGTCGGAGCGACTACAGGTGATGAGCAAGACACTATCCTTTATAAAAAAAAGCAGTACCAATACCGTATACAGCGCTTTTCCCTACGGATCGCCAGTGGAGATTCAATCGGTGTCTCTGTCAATGCGACACCACTAGATAATAGGCAGAATCTTCCTAACTACACCATTCCAGACTCAGGCATTGATCAGACTGTTGCTAATCTACGTGCCCTGCTGCGTTCTAAAAAGCAGGGTGGGGTATAGGTAAACAGCTAGGAAAGCCTTATGTCGGTGGAGAATAAGAATTTGGGGAAGAATGGCTCCAGGACACTTAACCGTCCTGGAGCGCTTATGTTTATTTCCTGCTCGAATAATGAAGCGACAATGGGGCGTCATCATCGCTTCTTGATGCCTGATAGTGTACTGATGGACAGCGAATATTATTGAAGTGACGCAAGTGCCAATCAAGAGTGAGGGCAGAGACGGTGAAGCGGACGAAGTTAATAGCAGCGCGGGCCGAAAAATGTTTGACCTTGGAAAAGGCGGCAGAACTGATTGGCTGTGTCGCCAATACCCTGAGCCGATGGGAACAGGGGGTCATGACCCCTTGTGCCTACAATCGGGCACGCTTGTGTACCTTCTATGGCAAGCCCGCCGAAGCGTTGGGGCTGGTCGAAGCAGACGAGGTCATTCCGGTGACTGACCTTTCAGCACTTCCCGACAATATCCAAAAAATTCTCCACGCTGATCTGACGACACGTCTGATGACCTTGGTGTGTACCCCTCACGACAATCAAAGGCACTTGCAGCACGTTCTTTCCCAGACTATCGAGGAGTTTACTATGAACACAGGCCACGATGCAGCACTTACGCGGCGGGAAGCTCTGCGACGATTGGCCACGCTCCCTATGCTGCTGAGCGCCAGTGGGAGTTTCCAACGACCTGCTGAGGACATACTCAATCAGTATGCTGCCGGGATTACTGCCTGTGAGCATCTGAGCGGAGGAAAATACCAAGACATGGCTCTGGCTTTTTCCCTGCTCTCGGCTTATGCGCCAGTGCTCAAGGCCATTGTGAAAGAGTCATCTTCGTATCGTAAGCAAGCGGCAAGCCTTCTCACACAATGCTATCTCCTTACGGACGTACTAGGCTTCCATGTAGAAAGTCCGACGGTCGCGATAGCCAAAGGCTATGCACAGCTTGCGGTGACCTATAGCCAAGAGAGTGGTGATCTGATACTGCGCCTGAGAGCACTGAGAGCCTTGACCTGGGACTATGACCATATCAAGCAACCTCAGCTCGCTTTGAAGACGATAGAGCAGGCAAAGTATCTGATCGAGCGAAGCCGTACACCTATCCCCCCTTCGATGCGCAGTAGCATCTACAGCACCCTCGCTGCGATACAAGCCAAGAACGGCGTCTCAGCTACGTCCGTTTTAGGTCTAGCCCAGGAAGCGTTCTTTACACCGCCTGCCGATGGTGAGAATCTCGTGCATGTGAGTTTTAGCTATGCTAAACTCATAGGGAACATTGGACTCACTCAATATTATCGGCGAGAGTACCAAGAGGCATTGGATGCTTTCGCCAAAGTGATCGACCCCAACGATCTTTCTACCAAGGTGACTATGCCCATACGGACACACGTAGGACTGCTGAATGATCAAACGTTGGCAGCGTTGAAAAGTCCAACCAGAGATATGGAGCAGGTGATTGCTTCCTGGAAGGCGGCTCTACAAGGTGCCATTACCTTACAGAGTCAGCAACGCTTTGAGGAGGCATGTACCGTCTATGAGGTGATGGAAGGGGTGTGGCCTGGTGAGCCGCGTATCAGGGAGTTGCGTGATCTGCTTGTCCATTGGTAGAGACAAAACACTAGCAGAAACCTGTCTTTCATCCAAGTGACGCCAGTGCTACTCAAGAGTGAAGACATAACTATTGAGCGGAGGGTCGCAAGGAGCTTTGTAGACTCCTTGCGACCTTCTGCTCAATAGAATATACAAAACCTGTCCTGAAGTTCAGTTGACAACAGAGGTAGTAGAGGAAGATACTATAAAACAAAAGCATCGCTTCGGCTTACAGAGATTTTAGTGAGTGTTTGGATCAAAGGACTATGTAGATGGCAATTGAAAAAGAGTTCTTCCGACAGGTGATGGGTCGTTTTGCAACAGGGGTCACTATAGTCACAGCCAAGAATGAGGGAACGATTGGAGGGATAACCGTCAACGCATTTTGTTCAGTCTCGCTCAACCCGCCACTAGTGCTCGTCTGTATCGATCTTAGCAGCCATACACTTCCCATTATGCGCCAAAGTGGAGCCTTCGCCGTCAACATGCTCACCGATCAGCAGGAGCACCTCTCTCGCTGCTTCGCTCTACCATCATCAGAGCGCTATGAGCATTTCTGTCACGCCACCTACCACAGCGCTGCTACTGGCGCACCCATTCTTGATGATATCCTGGCCTTTGTTGATGCGCGCATCGTTGCCGAGTACCCCGGCGGAGATCATACAATCTTTCTTGGTCAGGTCGAGGCAATAGGTATAGGCAGTAAAATTGCCTTTGGCCATGAAACTGATACGTCACACGCTGCCCTCATAGCACACAATGGCCATATACCAGTCGAAGAAGAGAATCCTCTTGCCTATTACCGTGGGCAATATCGCCATTTGGCTACCCACTACCGACAGCCAAGTCTTGTCACACCCCGTGAGCAAGACCGTGAAGGGGAAAAACGTTAGGCTTTGCGAACAGAAGACGCTGCGCTAGGGGACGTATTCTATTCAGATGCATGCTTATGCATAGTGAAATCATGCACGCCCCTCTTAAGCGTGCCCAGTGCCAGTGTTGCACAGGTAGGGCGTGTCATTACCAGTTCACGACCCAACTGCTCTATTAAATCCTCAAAGCTCATCTGCTCTATCTCATCAGCAGTCATACCCTGAGCTATCTCTGTTACATACGACGCAGCAGCTCGACTGATCGTACAACCTTCACCCTCCCAATTGACAGCTTCTAACGTCCCATCCTCAGCAAAACGCGCATGCATAGTGATAACATCGGCGCATCCAGGATTGCCAGCGCTTACGCTCACATCAGCACTATCTAGCGCACCATAATTACGTGGATTTTCATAGTGATCCATCAAAAATTCGATAGCTTCTTGACGGTCCATGCTTTTCTCCATCGAAGGCTTTGCAATGTCCATGCCTTCATTTTAGTCGCCTGCAGTGGCCAAAATGAAGACATGGGACAACAGTTTAGTTACGGCTTTTCAATGGGGGCACGCACGACGTTGCCCCATTCTGTCCAGGAGCCATCGTAGTTGCGCACACGTGGGTAGCCAAGCAGGTAGGTCAAGACGAACCAAGTATGGGCTGAGCGCTCACCAATACGGCAGTAAGCGATAACCTCCTTGTCAGGAGTAACATCGTTACTACTATAGATACGGCGCAATTCCTCGGCTGACTTAAATGTTCCATCTGGATTGGCAGCGGTAGCCCAGGGAATGTTCTTTGCCCCGGGAATATGACCACCGCGCTGAGCGCCCTCTTGCGGGTAGTTGACCATATGGATCAACTCGCCGGTGTACTCCTGGGGAGAGCGCACATCAATCAGGCGACGACCCGGATTCCTCAGACCAGCCAAAACCTCATCGCGGAACGTGCGAATAGTCTCATTGGCAGGTTGAGCACGATAGGTTGTTGGCTCATAGTGAGGAACATGCTTGGTGAACGGGCGCTTCTCAGCCTCCCATTTTGCCCGCCCCCCATTCATAATCTTCAGCTTATTGTGACCATACATAGTAAACAGCCAGAACGAATAGGCCGCATACCAGTTGTTTTTATCACCATAGAACACAATGGTCGTATCATTAGTGATACCCCAACGACTCATCAGTTGCTCAAAATCGCGCTGACTGACGAAATCGCGGGTCACTTTGTCCTGCACATCAACATGCCAGTCAAGCTTTACAGCGCCAGCAATATGACCGACTTCGTACAGCAAAATATCCTCATCGGCCTCAATCAAGCGAATGGATGGATCATTGAGGCGCTCAGCGACCCAGTCAGTCTCAACCAGCACGTCAGGATTTGCATACCCAGACGCCGCGTTCATGCCCGGCGTCTCTGTCTCGGGTTCAGACATATACGTTGCTTCCTTCCTAAAAATTACGCATTTCTGCTCTTACACCTAATAGGACAGAACTTCCCATCCCTATATTCTACCTCAGAACTCGGAATTAAACAAGCAGACGGCTAACGAATGTTGTGTGGTGAGCTATGCCCACACCACACAACATTCATCTGAAGAACGCCACTCAGAACATAACTTGATCAATGTAGCACCAGCGCCAGTCTTCGCCCGGCTCGTAGGACTGGACAATCGGGTGGCCAGTGGCATGGAAATGTTTGGTGGCGTGCTTGTTCTTCGAGGAGTCGCAACAGCCCATATGCCCACAGATGAGGCATTCGCGTAGATGTACCCATCTGTCTCCTATTTCCAAGCACCCCTCACAGCCCTGCGCGCTCGGTGTCACCTCTTGGATCTGATCGAGATGGTTACACTGCTTTGCCATATGTTTTGTTCCTCTTTTCTTCTTTTGATCGCTTGACACTTCTTGTAGGTTGCCCTCGGCTTCCTCGACGCTGTAATACTGCCTTAACGTCCAATGCCGATCAATACGAGTTGGGAAGACATAGTACACAGGGACCAAGATGAGCAAGCCCAGACTGGCCTGAACGCTGAGAAACGAGAGAGCAATCGCAAGTAGATAGATGAGTGGTGCCATTAGGTTTCTTCGAGTGGCTCGCTGCACTAACTCCGCATCTATATTCCTATCTACCAGACGGTAGTTGCTAGTAGCATACCACCACAGGAGTTGGAGCACAATTCCTGTGATCACCAGCGTGCCAGCATAGACGATAACTGATACCTGTTGCTCTGGGTACTGCCCAAGAAGCGTCGTGGGGAAGGGGATAAACACAATACATATCAGCAACAGAATGTTGAGCCACAGCAGGTTGCGATCAGACCGTATGATGTAGTGGAAGGTGTTGTGATGAGCTACCCAGTAGATGCCAACGATGATGGAGCTAAACACATAGCTTGCATAGGCTGGCCACTGTTGCTCCAATCCTAAAAGAAGCTGCTGTGCTATCTCAGCATGAGTCTTAGGCGTGACCGTGAATGTTGGTAGATGTATCCCCAACACCAACAAGGTAATAGCGACAGCGAAGACTCCATCACTGAACGCTTCGATGCGACTTTTGCTTAAGACACTGACTGTTTCTGGATTGTTTTGTATCTTCATATGCAGAATCCCTTCACTTTCGTAGAATCCCTTCACTTTGGGTCAGACCAACGCCTTGCCATTTTCCCTAGCTAGAGTCAGTAGACGTTCCGCCAAGCCAGTATTGCGTAGAGCCACACGATTATTCTTGACTGCTAGTTCCAAAGCATAGGGCTGCCCGACGAGGACACAGAAACGCTTGGCACGCGTAATAGCTGTGTAAAGAAGATTACGTTGGAGAAGCATACGATGTTGCGTCACCAGAGGTAAGACCACCGTTGGATATTCGCTCCCTTGACTCTTGTGAACCGTAACAGCATACGCTAGAACCAACTCATCCAACTCATGAAACTCGTAACTTACAAACAAGGGACCGCTCTCTTCCAGAAACTCGACCTTGAGCTTAGCGTTCTCTTTATTGATACTGCGTATCCAACCAACATCACCGTTAAATACTGCCTTATCGTAGTTGTTCCGTATCTGCATCACCTTATCGCCTGTCCGTAGCGTTCTTCCTGCCCATTCCACCTGTGCGAGTGGCGTAGGATTGAGACGCGCCTGCAATTCATCATTAAGAGCGGAGACACCCGCGGCACCCTTGTACATTGGTGCAAGCACCTGGATATCGCTCATCGGGTTAAAGTGATAACGTGCAGGCAGACGGCGCTGCACCAGATCAAGCACTACCTGTTGCACGCGCATGGGGTCTTCTTCGGCTATGAAAAAAAAGTCGCTTGCCGTTTCTACTTTTGTGTTCGGCATCTGTCCGGCATTGATACGGTGAGCATTGCCAATAATTTTGCTCTGTTGGGCCTGACGAAAGAGTTCTGTCAGGCGCGCAGTTGGCACTGCTTGGCTACGCAACAGGTCGCGTAGGACGTTGCCAGGACCAACAGAAGGCAGTTGATCTGCGTCGCCAACCAGTAGCAAATGACCATCACGTGGTAATGCCTTGAGCAAGTGATAGAAGAGCAGAATATCGACCATAGAGAACTCATCGACGATGACAAATTGATATGGCAGTGGATTCTCTTCGTTGCGCTGATAGCTATTATCATGCGGCGCATACTCTAAAAGCCGATGCAGCGTTTTAGTCTCTGCTCCTGTAGCCTCCGCAAGCCGTTTAGCTGCACGCCCTGTTGGTGCACTGAGAGCTACACTGATCTTGCGCAGTCGCAACAATATGAGCAACGCACGAATAGAAGTCGATTTGCCAGTACCAGGCCCCCCTGTTAGAATGCTCACCTTTTGGTTGTAGGCCATCTGCACCGCTTCACGCTGTTTCTGCGTCAACTGCATGTCGCGTTTCTGCTTCAACAAAGTGAAAACCTTCTCCCATTGCTCTTGCGTCGTCGCTGGCAGACTAGTAGGCACACTCATAAACGAGCGTAAAAGACGGGCCGAACCACTCTCAGCATACCAGAAGGGAGCGAAATACACACGCTGCTGCGCTTTCACTTCTTCCTCCTGGTTGAAACCCACTAGTGCAGCGTCGACCTCAGGGGGGTGTGCCGGAACTAGCGCTTGAGCTGGTGGCTCAATAAACACTTCACGCTGCTCACACAACTGTGCTAAGGCGGGGGGCAACGCCTCAAGAGGAGCTTTGAGCGCAGCGGAGGTGCGACGCAACAGGTCATCTTCGGCAAGAAAACAATGCCCATCCTCGTTAGCCGCCTGGGTGAGTACGTAGCTCAACCCGGTCGCTAGGCGAGGCACGCTATCGTACGGCAGGCCAAGTTTCAAGGCGATGTCGTCGGCTGTACGAAAACCAATACCCATCACCTCGTGCGCCAACTGATAGGGATTCTCACGAATCACGGTGACCGCTGCTTTGCCATACTGCTTATAGACTCGCGAGGCTACATTTATCGACACATCGTGCGATTGCAGAAACAGATGCAATTCTTTGATGTCACTCTGCTCCACCCACGTCTTAGCAATTTGAGCGCGGTCCTTTGCGCTCACGCCTTTTACCTCGCTCAGACGCTCTGGCTGTTGTTCGATAATGGCCAGCGTCTGTTCGCCGAAATGGTCTACAATCAGCTTGGCCTTCTTCGGCCCAATCCCCTTGATTAGACCTGAACTGAGATAACGCACGATGCCCTCGGTAGAGGCAGGCAAACGCTGCGTGAAGCTGGTGACATGCAGTTGGCGTCCATATTTGGGGTCATGCTCCCATTCTCCTTCAACCGAGAGCAATTCCCCACTATGAATAGCGGGCAGGGTGCCAACAATAGTTATGAGATCATCACGAAATAGCCGTCCACTGTCATTCACACGAAAGCGTGCTACGCTATAATGGGTATCCTCATTGTAGAAAACGATGTTCTCAACCGAACCTTCAAATACCGGCATGCGTTTATGTTCTAGGCAGGCAAAGTTCCAGTGCCAAAGAGTGGCAACGAAGGGTAGCACCCATGCTAGACTATAGCACGAGCGAAGGTAGTTTACAAGAGAGTAGTTCATGTGCTTAAGCCAAGAATCCGTATACTAAAAGTTCGTATTCTTCTCGTTTTTATAGTGTATGAAGTGGAGTATACGAGAAGCTATTCATCCATACTCACACACAAGTAAGGAGGCTAGACTATGGTTGGGACAATCAGCGTACTCACCCAACATAACGACAACAGCCGTACTGGTGCTAATCTTCAGGAGGTTATGCTTACTACCGCCAACGTAAACCAGCGGCAATTCGGTAAACTGTTCGAACGCCAGGTGGATGGCGAGACGTATGCACAACCATTATATGTAGGCAATCTCACCCTCCCCAATCAAGGCACCCACAACGTGGTGTATGTGGCGACAATGCACAACTCCGTCTATGCCTTCGATGCCGACGATCCGCAAGCCGCAGCGCCCCTCTGGAAGACCTCCCTAGGACCTTCGGCACCACTACCTGACCCCAACATTGGCCCTTTTCCAAACTATAGAGACATCGCCGTCGAGGTCGGCATCCTGAGTACACCCGTTATCTCGCTTACTCACAACGCCCTCTACGCCCTCGCCTTCACGAAAGTCGGGAACACCTATGCCCACCGCCTGCATGCCCTAGACCT